>NZ_JBNLXQ010000003.1:0-296437 GCF_053840905.1 Caproiciproducens sp. | reverse complement strand
GGCTGTTAACCGCAGGGTCGTTGGTTCGAGTCCAACTTGGGGAGCCAGAGAAGATCGCCAGTCGCAGGACTGGTGATTTTTGTGTTTAGCCGCATGTTTTGGACACTTGAACAAGACGCTGGAAAATCGCCCGGATTGTTTTGGGCCTTGAATCAAGAGACGAAGGAATCACCTGTCGCAAGATAGGTGGTTTTTTTATAAAACGGCCTTTTCAGGCTGATTATAAATGATCATACTGCCCTCGCAAAACTTGACAGACCCGGTCCGCTTCCCTATAATGAGGATAAAAGAACAGAGAGAACATTTCTGCTGTGATGACAATCATGGAAGCGGTTGGAACCTATCAAATGATTTTAGAAAGGTATTACGGTTGATGAAATATACTCATATCGTTTTTGATGTTGACGGAACTCTGCTTGACAGTGAGGACGCGGTGCTTTTATCCTTTCAGAAGATGCTTTTTATCATACAGGGAAAAATGTATCCGCTGGAAGAACTCCGGTTTTCCCTTGGAATCCCCGGGGAGGACGCGTTGACCAGGATGAAGGTTGAGCCGCTCGAAGACGCTTTCCGCATGTGGGGAGAATATGAAAAGGAGTTTTCCTGTTCGATAAAACCATTCAAGGGAATCCCTTCTGTCCTTTTACAGCTGAAAAACAATGGGATTCAAATGGGCATCATTACGTCCCGTACGAGGGACGAGTATGCGGCGGTGGTCACCGCTTTCGGGCTGGATCCTTATTTTGAACACATTCTCTGCGCGGAGGACGGGCACAAGCCCGACCCGGCGCCGATGCTCAAATATATGGAGCTGGCCGGTGCGGATCAGGAAAACGTGCTGTATATCGGGGACTCCGCTTATGACTGCAGATGCGCGCACGGGGCGGGTGTGGACTTCGCTTTGGCCTTGTGGGGCTGCCGCGCTCCGGAGGGTATTTCTCCGGAATATGCCATGGAGAAGCCGGAAGACGTATTGTCTTTATAAGAAATGAGTGGAATCGATTTCCCTTATGCAGGATGGCATAAAGTTTAAGGAAAGCGTTGAGGTGCGGGTATGATTGGAATTATCGGGGCAATGTCGGTGGAAGTGGAAAATTTAATCGCGGTCATGACGGACAAAAGCGCACAGACCATCAGCTCGGTGGCTTACTATACCGGGAGAATAGAGAATATCGATTGTGTCGTCGCAAAATGCGGCGTTGGAAAAGTCGCGGCGGCGGTCTGCACACAGACCATGATTCTGAATTATCGCCCCGGCGCGGTCATCAATGTCGGCGTTGCGGGCGGGATCGGCGAAAATATTCATATCGGCGATATCGTCGTATCGAGCGGGCTGGTGCAGCACGATATGGATACCACCGCGATTGGGGATGAAAAGGGCCTGATCAGCGGGCTGAATATCGTCACCATCCCCGCCAGCACAAGGCTGGTTGATCTGGTGGTTTCCACCGCGAAGCAGATTTACGGCCGGGGCGTGCATGTCGGCGTGATCGCCACGGGCGACCAGTTCGTCAGCAGCGTGGAAAAGCTGAAGGAAATCGCCCGGGATTTTCAGGCTTCGGCGTGCGAAATGGAAGGCGGGAGCATCGCGCAGGTATGCTACATAAACCATGTGGATTTCGTGGTCATCCGCGCCATCTCGGACAATGCCAATGAGGCGGCCAATATCGATTTCGCCGCTTTTGCCATTTCCTCCGCGCATAAGACCGCGGAGCTTATCACAAAAATATTACCCTCCATCTGAAAAAGAGGTGTAAGACATGAAGATCATCGACGTGTCGCGCGAGCTGTTTTCCGCGCCGGTTTATCCGGGGGACCCGGAGCCTTACCGCGACCCCGTGCGCCGGATGGAGCTGGGGGACGTCTGCAATCTTTCAGGCTTTTACACGGGCTGCCACAGCGCTACCCACGTTGACGCACCGCGCCATTTCATTGAGGACGGAGAAACGGTCGACCAGCTCGATCTGGCGCGGCTGACAGGCTCCTGCACCGTCGTGAAGGCAAACGGTATCATCACCGGCTCCGATATTGACAATCTCGTGCCGTATGCCCGGAAAATGATTCTGTTCAAGGGGCAGGCATACCTTTCCCAAAGCGGAGCCTTCGCGCTGACGGCCGCGGGCGTTACCCTGGTGGGAACGGATGCGCTCAGTATCGAAACGGAGGACGACGACTCCTTTCCCGCGCACAAAGAGCTGCTGGGAGCGGGCGTGCTGATTCTGGAGGGGCTGGACCTCTCCATGGCGGAACCCGGCGACTACCGGCTGATCGCCCTGCCGCTTCGTCTGGGCGGAGCGGAGGCTTCCCCGGTAAGGGCCGTCCTGATCAGCGGGGATGGGCAGGATATCGAGGCGTCATAAAACAACAGGGAGGGAACCGGTTTCGATTCCCTCCCTGTTATTCTATTTAATAATACCGGAATACCGCGACGACTTTTCCGAGGATCATAACGTCTTTCGTGTAGATCGGCTGGTAATCCGGATTTTCCGGCTGAAGGCGGATCCTGTCCTTTTCGCGGAACAGACGCTTTACCGTCGCCTCGTCTTCGATCAGGGCAACCACGATTTCCCCGTCGAGCGCGGTCGGCGTTTTCAGGGCGACGACGATATCGCCGCTCAGAATCCCGGCGTCCTTCATGCTTTCCCCCCGGACGTTCAGCGCAAAATATTCTTCGTCGCTGTGACGGGCGGGTGAGAAGGGGACGTAGCCCTCCACCTCCTCGACGGCCAGAATCGGCTGGCCGGCGGCGACCTTTCCCACGATGGGGACCTGTATGGTGCTCTGTTCCCCCGCAAGGTGGATCGCGCGGTTCAGGCCCGCGTCTCGGCTGATATATCCGGCGCGTTCCAACGTTTTCAGATGAGCGTGTACGCTGGAGGTCGACTTCAGCCCGGTTGCGCTGCAGATTTCGCGCACAGTGGGCGGAAGCCCGTTTTCGGCACGGCTTTTTAAATAATCGTATACTTTTTGCTGGCTTTTGGTTAACATTCCGCAGCCCTCCCGTGTATTTGGCTTCTGCAGATATTATAGCACATTTTTGAAAAAAATCAAACAAATGTTTGGGATATTAAAAATTCATAAGATATTCATAGCTATGTAACAACTGAATCCCGTCATGCGATATAATAAAGACGTAATCAAGGATATGGAGCCGCACCATTACTTGATACATGTTCTACCCTCCTCAATATACCCCTCAAGCTAATGAAAAAGGACCTGGTCGAAATGGATTAGGTCTTTTTTCTTTTTTTTATTTTATGATAAAATGTCATCCGCCGAATATAACGTTTCATTTATGGTCAAAATATATTCGGAGGTGGCACGAATGAGTAATTTACATCTGCTAAACAACAAATCACAAAAGAACTCCAGGGGATTTTATATCGCGCTTGGCGTGTGTCTGATTGCGGTTGGCGTTGCGGCCTGGACCACTTACGACAGTGTGGTCAACTATGCTTCTCCCGAGGAAGGGGCGACAAGCAGCGCACAGGTGCAGCATACGAATGAAACGGTAAGCGGAATCAAGGTCTATACGGGGGAGGAAACTTCTTCCGTAACGGAACCGGCGGAGTCGGAGCCGGCAAAGGAAGAGCCGTCTGAGGCTCCGTCCCAGGCTCCGTCCGCTCCGCCGTCGTCCGCCGTACCGGCCAAGCAGACCGTGGCCGGCGTTCTGACCTTTGCCAGCCCGGTCGAGAAAAACATCACGCTGAAATTCAGCGGGGAAAATCCCGTTTTCTCAAATACGATGAAGGACTGGCGCGTGCACAACGGCACCGATTTTGCCGCTAAGCAAGGAACCGCCGTCAAAGCGGCCGCGAACGGCACGGTGAAAAATGTCTATACGGACGACCTTTACGGCCTGACGGCTGTGATTCAGCACGGAGATTACGAAACCTATTACTGCGGTTTGGCAGCGGCGAGCGTCAAAAAGGGAGCGGCCGTCAAACAGGGTCAGCAGATCGGAACGGTCGGAACGGTTCCGTGTGAAAGCGCCGACGCGTCCCATCTGCATTTATCAATGAAAAAGGGTGGAAAATATATCGATCCGCTTTCCATTATTCAATAACTCGCCCCCGACACTGTAAACGATTAGGGGCAAAATTACAGCTGCAGAATGAATGGTTCTGCAGCTTTTTATTGTAATACGAGAGCTTTAGCGGTGAGCGAAAATGCAAGCTGAACCTTATCCACAGTCCTGCTGATTGCGTTTTCAAAACAACATGGGCGGCTTCCACGAAACGCGAAGGGGGGTGAAGTGCCGCCGCAAATGTGAGATATTATCTCAGTTTTTCATTTGTAAAATCCGGCTTTCTGTGCTATAATAAAACCGAAAGTGATGGATCCTACAAAAAATGTCGAATTTTTATTTAACACTTTGTTAATGATTTATACACTTTCTGTTACCACAACGGCAAGGGAATCAAACTATACTAAGTATGGTTGGAAAATACGGTATTCGGAAGGGAGGCACAGTATTGAATGACAGGAACACAACCCTCGTATGCGTTACGGGTCAGCGTGACTGTGACAGACTGATTCGGGCCGGCAAAAAAATTGCCGAAGAGAGTTCCGCTTCTTTACAGGTACTCTGCGTGCAGCCAACCTCTGCGGGATTTGAAACCAGCTGTGAAGAGCTCGAATATCTGCGTCAGACGGCGCGTGACGCACAGGCGGAAATGACCGTTTACTTTAACGACGAAGCGGCATTGATCGCCGTAGGGTTTGTAAAACAAATCGGTGCGATCCATATTGTAACGGGAATGGCGGAGGCGCCGGTGAACGGATTTGTAGAAATGATCCACAAGCTTTTGCCCAAAATTCCGATCTCAATGGTGGCGAAAGACGGAACGATTTATAATATTTGTCCATCAGGAAAAAAACAGCAGACTGTTAAACTGGCAGTCCAGAATTAGTACATAGCCGGGCGCCGGGGCTCACACTCCGGCGCCCCTTTTTTATGTTTTTTTGCCCTTGTTTCGATTCCGCACGGCCGTGCGGAGCGGAAGGGACTTGCAAATCGTTACAAAAATGTTTATTATTATAAATACATTTGTTATTTTGAATTGCAGGGTGATTGTTTGTATAAAGCATGTATTTTTGATTTGGACGGAACGCTGGCCAATACGCTCGCTTCCATCGCCAATTTTGCCAACACCGCAATGAAGCGGTGCGGATACGGGCCGATTGAGGTGGAAAAATACCGGTATCTCGTCGGGAACGGGACGGACAGGCTGATGCACGCCATGCTTGACACCGCGCTGGGCGCGCAGGGATACACGGAGGACGACGTCCGCAAAATGAGGCGGATTTACGACGAACTGTATGAAAGCGATCCCACTTGTCTTGTCACGAATTACAGCGGGGTGCAGGATACGCTGGAAAAGCTGAAAGGGAAGGGAATCCGCATGGCGGTGCTGTCCAATAAGCCGCACAACTGCACCACTGCGATCATCGGCGCGCTGTTCCCGCAGGGTACCTTTGACCTGTGCTACGGGCAGCGTCAGGAGGTGGCCCGCAAGCCTTCCCCGGAGGGCGCGCTGCTGATCGCGGACGAGCTCGCCGTCAGCCCGGAAAGCATCCTCTATATCGGGGACTCAAACACGGATATGAAAACCGGCGCGGCCGCGGGAATGGATACGGCGGGTGTCCTTTGGGGATTCCGGACCGAGAAGGAACTGAGAGAAAACAATGCGAAATATATCGTCGAGAGACCGGAACAAATTTATGAGATTGTTGCTGGCCGCATGAGGTGATCGATGAAGTGGCTGTTAAACCTTCTTAAGACCGAGAACCGGCTTGGCTTCCGGGTGGTGAAAACGGGGATCGCCGTTACCCTTTGCGTGGTGCTTTCCGCTCTTTTAAAGCTGGACGAGCCGTTTTTCGCGGTCATTGCCGCCGTCATGACGATGGGAAAATCCATAGATGCCTCCATCAAAATGGGAAAGAACAAGCTGATCGGCGTGCTGATCGGCGCGGCGGTCGGCTATGGCTTCGTCATGCTCTCGCCCGGGAACGCCGGGCTGTGCGGGGTGGGGATTATCCTTACGCTGTATCTCTGCCATCTGTTTAAACTGTACGGCGCGGCCACCCTGTCCTGCTTTGTGTTCGCGGCCATGATGTTCCGTGTCGGCACCGCCCTTTCCTGTATCGCGGGCAGCGTGATTGGCATTGTGACCGCCATCCTTGTCAATCTGGTGATTATGCCGCCCAACTACGCCGAAGAGATCAAGAAATCCTTTGTCCAGCTGCGCGGTCAGATTGACCAGGCGATGGAGAGCGCCGCCTCGTTCTGGCAGATCGATACCGCCGCGGTGGACAGCGCGATTCAGAAGCTGAGCCACAATGTCAGAATGTACATCGCGCAGGCGAAATTTCTGCGCTGGAACGACGACGAGGTTTTCGGCATTTCCTGTAAGATCTCAACTTATGAGATGATACTGGACGAGCTGAAGGCGCTGGAAGTGATGGAGCTGACGGAAGACTCCGTGAAACCCGGCGGCGAAACGGAGATCGTTTACCGCTACCATATGGACAGGATGCATAAGCTTTACGAGCACGCGCTTTCCGAAACAAAAGAAGCCAAATAAAAAATGACCTGTGAAGGTCATTTTTTTTGCCTATTTGATTGTTTTGGCCGCGGCGGTCATCAGGGCGGAAGCGATCTGCCCGGCGGAGCTGATGCCGCTTCTGGAGTTTTCCACTACGACCGCGAACGCAAGCGGCGTTTTCTCATTGGAGGAAAAGCCGACCATCCAGCCGTTCGGCTTTTTCCCGCCGCCCACCTCCGCCGTGCCGGTTTTGGCGCAGACGGCAAGGCCGGGGAACAGGCCGTCGCCGTAATAGCTCGAAACGTTGTAGCGCATATATTCCTTCAGCTTTTCCGCGGTGGCGGCTTTCAGAAGCCGGTCTCCCGTCTGGGTATGCCCGCTGCGGACGGTCAGGCCGAACGGAGCCGTGATGCCGCTGATCAGATAGGGCTTGACCGGTACGCCGTCGTTGGCGATTGCGCCCATCATCACCATCATATGGAAAGGATTGGTCAGGTCGGTGTATTGCCCCACGCCCGACCAGCCCAGCTCGTTGGCGGCGGCGCCGTCCACCTGATAGACGCTTTTGCTGGTGGAGATGCCGTCCAGGTCGAAGCTGCGGTTAAAGCCCATGGAATTTGCCGTCTCGGTCATTTTGTCCGCGCCGAGCTCGATGGCGATCTGTGCGAACGCTACGTTGGAGGACTTCGCCAGCGCGTTTTTAAAGCTGAGGGTGCCGTAGGAAGCGACGTCGGTGATTTTATTGCCGTTAATGGTAATGCTGCCGTTGCATTCCCAGGTGCGGCTGTCCAGATCGGGAATGTTTTCGATCGCCGCCGCGGAAGTCACCACCTTGAAGATCGAGCCGGGGGTATAGGTGGAGGAGAGCACGCGGTCAAGATAGACCCCGTTGTATTTCCCCGTTTTGTCCGTGTTCAGGTCCTTCGGGGGATTGGAGGGGTCGAAATTCGGCGTGCTGACCGAACAGAGCATCTCGCCGGTCTTGTAGTTGTAAAGGACGGCCGCGCCGCTGCTGCCGCCCAGCTTCTGAAGCGCGAGCTTGCACAGCGCGCTGTCCAGCGTCAGCTTGATGTCGCTGCCGCCGCTTTTCCCGGTGGGAGCGGCCAGGCCGGTGACGGGATTGTACCCCGAAAGCTCGGAGCGGTAGTTGTACTGGATTCCGGTGGAAATATAGCCGTTGCTGTCGCCCACGGTGTGGAGCATCGCGCGGCGGACGGTTTCGTCGCTGTTGTATACCCGCTTGCCGTTTTCGCTTTTGGCAAGCACGACGTTGTTCCGGTCAAGGATTTTTCCGCTGTTGGCGAGCTGGCCGCCGGTCGTCAGATGCTTGTTGAACGGCTGCATGGCCCAGCTACCGCCTTCCGTGGCGAACCCGTACAGGAATACGCCGAGTCCGAAAAGGAACGCCATGCCCAGAATATACAGGATTAAGGAACGGGAGCCCGTCGTTTTCATCAGCTTTTCCTCCTTGCCGCGTAGGTGCGCTCGTCGCTCGCCTTGATGAAGGCGAGCAGTCCCCAGACCGCCACCATGCTGGAGCCGCCCAGGCTGATAAAGGGCAGTGTGACGCCGGTCATGGGAAGTACGTCCGTCGCGCCGAAGACGTTCAGGCAGGTCTGGAACAGAAGCATGCCGCCCGCGGCGCAAGACGATATGGAATAGAAGGTGGAGCGGCTGCGCGTAACGTCCGAACGGGCGTAGAACATCAGAAACGCAAGCGTCAGCACAATCACGACCGCCAGCAGCAGGCCCAGCTCCTCACAGACCATGCCGAACACCAGGTCGCTGGTGGAAGCGAACACGCCTTTCAGCGAGCCGTTCCCGATCCCCAGCCCGAACAAACCGCCGCTCGCGGAGTAGCTCAGCACGCGCGTCTGCTGGTAGCCGGATTCGTTCACATGCTCCCAGACGTGCCGCCACGCCTCGAACCGCTGCGCGACATAGGGCTTGAATTTCAAGATCAGGAAAGCGCCGAACACCGCGACCGCGCAGATCAGCGCGATGGTGCGCACGCTTCCGGAACGCATGAAGGCAATGATGAGAAAGGTCACGAAAAAGACACAGGCGGTGCCGAAATCGCGCATCAGGAACAGCGCGCCCATGCAGACGGCGGAAAACCCGATAAATCCCGTCAGGTTCTTTGCCGTCTGCAGCCTGTCCAGCGTGGAGGTACCGACAAAGATAAAGGCGATTTTAATAAACTCCGACGGCTGTACGCTGACGGGGCCCAGGCTGATCCAGTTGCGGGCGCCGTTGTGTTCGCGGGCCAGCACAAGGTTGGCGGCAAAGAGCAGGACGGCAAAGATCCCGATTGCCAGGCGCCAGCGCATCACCCGGTCAAGGTCGCTGAGGAACCAGATCATGATGCAGAACAGAAGGACGCCCCCGAAGAGCGCGCCGAGCTGCACGTAGGTGTTTTCCACGCCGGTGCCAGAAATCAGAAGGATGCCGATCCCGCTCAGCAGGAACGCGATGGTTTCCAGCTCGAAGCTGACGTGCCCCAGCCCCTTCATGGAAAACAGGTACAGCAGCCATTCCATTGCGAAGATCGCGCCGAACGGCACAGCGGGCAGGTAGCTGAATTTCCCGCCCCCGAAGCATGCCTGCACGCACAGGAGCAGCTGGATCAGGGTCGTGCCGGCCAGCAGCCCGGCGGGCGACGCGGCGTGCCGCACCTTACGCTTCGGCTGTTTGCCGTTTTTGATATCGCTTGTCCGCTTCAGCATCAGCGCGGTGGAACCCATGGCGATCGAATCGCCCGGCAGGATCTGCATCCGGTCCTTCACCTTTGTGCCGTTGACAAAGGTGCCGGATTTCGAACCGGTGTCGGTGACGATCCAGCCGCTTTCCCGGCGCATCAGCACCGCGTGGTCGCGGCTGACGGTGGGGTCGTGCAGAACAATGTCGCAGCTTCTGCTGCGCCCGAGCGAATTTTCCCAGTACAGCACGGGGATGACTTCGTGGGATACCATGTCCTCCAGAATCACGACGGGGTCTTCCTTCCTGCGTCCGCGTTTCATGGACGTAAAGCATTTGCTGATGACGAGTATGGAAATCAGCGGTACTATGATTCTGAAAATATATAACACCAGATTGACGATGTTTTGGATAACAGGATTGTTCAGCGCCAAAAAAACGCCTCCTTCCGGCTGGCGGGGAAATATCCGCCTGAGGATAGTATTTCCTTTTCTATTATACAATTATTTACCGGCAAAGTAAACGGAGGGAACGCACCGTTCCCTCCGCAGTATTATTCGGTTATCCCCAGCTCGCGCATGAATTTCAGAAGCCCCGCTTCAAAGTGGACGCCGTAGCGCGGGTCGGTTCCGGCTTCCCTTGTGCGCCGGATACATCCGGCGGTAAAGTCGACCGCGGTCTGCATGGCGATGTCCAGCTCCATTCCGTTCAGAATCCCGGACAGAAGCGCGCTGGCAAAGACATCCCCCGTGCCGTAGTAGCTTCCCCTGATCTTTTGCGAGAACGCGTAGCTGACCGCGTCTGTGTTCCGGTTGTATCCCGCCGCGCCCAGAAGGTCCGGGCTGAACCAGACCCCGGTGATGACGACCTGGCGCGGGCCCAGCCCGCTCAGACGCCGCAGCAGATTTTCAACGTAATCGCGGGTGTAGGGGCCTTCGCGGTACTTTTCGCCCAGCAGAAACGCCGCTTCCGTGAAATTCGGTACGATCAGGTCGGCCTTTTTGCACAGATTCACCATTCCCTCGGCCATTTTTGGGGTAATGGTCCGGTACAGCTCGCCGCCGTCCGCCATCACGGGGTCGACCATAATTAGGGTGTTCTCCGTTTTGAAGGTATCGAAAAAGTCCGATACGATCGAAATCTGCTCATACGATCCCAAAAAGCCGCTGTAAAGCGCCTCGAAGCTCAGGCCAAGCTGTTCCCACTGCTTTTTGAACCCGGGCATATCGTCCGTCAGGTCGCGGTAGGTAAAGCCCTCCAGCCCCCCCGTATGGGAGGAAAGCACGGCGGTCGGGACGGGGCAGACTTCGATTCCCGCTGCGGAAAGGATGGGAAGCGCAACTGTAAGGGAGCATTTCCCGAACCCGGAGATATCGTGAATCGCTGCGATTCTTTTTTGTTTGTTCATTTGATCACCTCACAAGTACTACATTAATCATATGGGATTCCGGGGTGAAAAATGTAAAGCCGCAAAAAATCACAGCATTAAATTTTGTTGGCGATTTCGCCCGCATGCTTGTAAATGCTCCTTGCGGGAATAAAGCCGCGCACCATGGAAAGCGGGTAGACGGTGCTGTCCTTGCCCACGACGGTGCCGGGGTTCAGGACGGAATTGCAGCCGACCTCCACGCGGTCGCCCAGCATCGCTCCGATTTTTTTCAACCCGGTTTCGATGCGTTCGCCGTCCGCGCGGATGACTACGAGCGTTTTGTCCGATTTGATGTTGGAGGTAATGGAGCCCGCGCCCATGTGGGCTTTGTAGCCGAGAACGGAGTCGCCCACATAGTTGTAGTGGGGAACCTGAACGCTGTCGAACAGGATGACGTTTTTCAGCTCCGTGGAGTTGCCCACGACGCATCCGGCGCCCACAAGGGCGCTGCCGCGGATAAACGCGCCCTGCCGGACCTCGGTGTTCGGCCCGATAATCGCGGGTCCGTTGATACAGGCGGAATCAAATACCCTTGCGGTTTTCGCGATCCATACGTTCTCGCCGCGCCGGTCGTATTCCTCAGCCGGAAGCGTCTGTCCCAGCTTTAGGATGAACTCGCTGATTTTCGGAAGCGCTTCCCAGGGATAAGTCAGTTTGTCAAGAAGCGGGGCCGCGGCGGTGTGGGTCAGATCATACAGACAATGAACGGATACTTTGTCAGTCATTCTAAAATGCTCCTTCGTTTCTGTTTAATAAATCCATTATATTTTCATTTCACCGCCAGGTCAATCATACCAGGTCATTTTAAGAGTTTTTTTATTTTCAGCAGGTCGCCGGTCTGCAGGCTGCGCCCGCTTCTGTCCGCGCCGCTTTCGTCGCTGATTTTCGCCGCTTCCAGGTACGGCCCGGAGAGGGACGGCGTATCCCCCGCGCCCGTTTGGATGAAGTACTCGTACAGCAGGCGGCAGTCGTAATCCGTCACGGTCCCGGAGCCGTCCAGATCGCCGGGGATGACCGCGACGTAGGCGCCGGCCGTTTTGCCGCCCTGCAGGGTGACGATGGTCTGGCCCGTGCCGATATTTCCGCTTTTTATTTCCTTTTTGTCCGCCGTAAAAACGCGGAGGTTCTGGTCCGGATTGACTTCGGCCAGTTCGCCCTGAAGGGTCTCCAGCGTTACCGGGCCGGCAAAATCATAATTTTCCATCACGGACGGGAGGTCGGCGGGAATTTCATCGGAGGGGGCCGGCGAAGAGCTGACGGGGTTCGGGACACCGGATTCCGGCGCTTCGGAAGAAGGAGAGCTGGAGTCCGGGCCGGGGGTTTCCGGGGAGATGTTCCCGTTGTTATTTGCGCCGTCAAACAGGAAGAAGGACGCCGGCGTGCCTGTGTCCGGCTGCCCGCCGCAGGGGACGGTGACAAGCGTGACCCTTCCCTGCGCGTCCGCGCTGAAATTCCGTGAAAAGTCACAGCTGACATTCGGAATATTGTTGACGATACACTTGCCGCCGCTTAAATCAAGACGCCCGATGACCGCGCAGTTCGCGGTGCTGGGGGACATTCCGGCAAGATACAGGTAATTTCCGGACAGACAGGCGGCTTCATACGCGAATTTAATGACGGTCGCACCCCGGACGGAACCGTAATCAAGGTTTCCGTCGCTGTCAAGAAGCGCGGCACGGGTGGAGGATGCGTTGGAGCTGATCAGTACGAAGCCTGTTCCCGGCCTGCGGAAAAACTGCCGGTTGTCCGGATAATACAAATTGGAGTCTATTTTACCGATGTCGGGATAATCCTCCGCGTAGCAGGACAGGGCCGCGATCATCGGCATCAGGGCCGCGGCGCACATGCATAGGATGCAGAGGATCAGACGTTTTCTTCGGCGGTTTCCCATATTTCTACACTCCTCGACATTTAATTTCATAACAGCATTATACAAAATGTGGGAGGAAGGGAGGGATAATGTGAAATTATTTCAAAAAAAATCGGCGTATAATAAAACAGGAACCGGTATGCGCCGGTTCCTGTTTTTGGGGAGGAGTTGTATTGAAAAGGTCGTGACAAATCCTTGCCACAGTCTTGTAATCAGATCGGATACGGTCCCATTTCCCGGTTCCGTGATTTTATTATAGTACCCGTGTTTCCCAGTGTCAATCCATTCACAATCGATTTGTCAAGAATCTCTTTATTGTATAAAACGTAGTTTTTTGTTGATGCTATTTAGTTATTATTGACGATGAATTTTCGTTAATTATCGAAAAAGCATCATACGGAATTTTTAAGACCGCTATTTGACTAATCCTGGATGCCGGGGATTTTCGGCAGGGAATCAAATCCGGGCTGCAGATCCCCGTCCGTCGGAATGTAGTCCGTCATGGTGTGCTCCAGATAAGCGGTGTACGCGGCCATGTCGAAATAGCCGGTTCCGGTCAGTCCGAACAGGATGGTTTTTTCCTCGCCGGTTTCTTTGCACTTGACAGCTTCGTCCATCGCGCAGCGGATGGCGTGCGCGCTTTCCGGGGCGGGCAGAATGGTTTCCAGCTTGGCGAACTGTACGGCGGCGTCAAACACCCTGGTCTGTTCCGCGGAGCGCGCCTCGTCAAGGTATCCGTCGTGGTACAGCTTGGAGATAATCGGGGACATGCCGTGGTAGCGCAGGCCGCCGGCATGGTTCGGAGAGGGGATAAAACCGCTGCCCAGCGTATACATTTTCGCCAGCGGGGTGACCTTGCCGGTGTCGCAGAAGTCGTAGGCATAGCGGCCCCGGGTCAGGGAGGGGCAGGAGGCGGGCTCCACGGCGATAAAATACGGGTTCTTTCTGCCGAGCAGCTTATCCCGCATGAACGGCGCGATCAGCCCGCCGAGGTTGGAACCGCCGCCCGCGCAGCCGATGACGATATCCGGGTATTCGCCGAGCAGCTCCATTGCCTTTTTGGATTCCAGGCCGATGATCGACTGGTGCAGCAGCACCTGGTTCAGCACCGAGCCCAGGACATAGCGGCAGTTGGGGGTCGTCGTAGCCTTTTCGATCGCTTCCGAGATCGCGCAGCCGAGACTGCCGGTCGTATCGGGGTCCATTTCAAGGATAGCGCGGCCGACCTGCGTGGTGGAGCTGGGGCTGGCGACCACATTGGCGCCGAAGGTCTGGATGATCGACTTGCGGTAGGGTTTCTGCTGAAAGGAGGCCTTGACCATGAAGACGTCCAGACCGATTCCAAAATAGGCGCACGCTTCCGCCAGCGCGGTGCCCCACTGGCCGGCGCCCGTTTCGGTCGTCAGGCCGGTCAGGCCCTGCTTCTTCGCGTAGTAAACCTGGGCAACGGCGGAATTGAGCTTGTGGCTGCCGGAGGTGTTGCCGCCCTCAAATTTGTAATAGATCTTCGCCGGCGTATCCAGATATTTTTCAAGCGCATAGGCCCTGTTGAGCGGGGAGGGACGGTATGCTTTGTAAACATCCAGAATCTCTTCCGGAATATCGATATAGGGGGTGGCAGTGTCCATCTCCTGCTTTGCCAGCTCTTCGCAGAAAATGGGGTAAAGCTCCTCGGTGCGGATGGGCTTTAAGGTGCCGGGGTTCAGCATCGGGTCCGGCAGGGATTTCATGTCCGCGCGGAGATTGTACCATTGCGTGGGCATCTGCTCCTCGGATAAGATCATTCTGTGCGGGATGTTTTTCATGATGATTCTCCTTTCAGATCAAAAATAGTATGGGTGAAAAAAAGTATAAAAAAACGCCCTTGCCCCTGAAACTCAGGGACAAGAGCGATTGCTCCTGCGGTACCACCCGGATTGCGCGAAAGCGCCTCTTTTTCCGCGCACCAGCATGCGCGCTCCCTTGGTAACGGGCGGAGTTCCCGTCAGCGGCTACTTGTTTCCTTTCGCGCTGCCCTCGTAAGTCCATTCGGCAGACCCCGCCGTACCGCAATCACACCGCCTGCGGCTCTCTTTTCCGGCGCTTTGCCTGTTTACTACTCTTACTCATCGGTTTGCTGTCTTTTGTACTATTATATTCGGGTATCGGCGCCTTGTCAAGCATTGTTTCAAAATTCCGCGGATTTTCGCCGGTATTGTATTTATGGGGGTATAATGCTAAAATAATGAGATGAATAAGGGTGGCGGAATCCATTCGATTTTACGGGGGAGAACATGGATATTAAAAAGAACGAAATTGTGGATATGGAAATAACGGGCTATACCGCGGAAGGAAACGGCGTCGGCCGCTATCGGGACATTGCGGTGTTTGTGCCGCTCGCGGCGGCGGGGGACAGGCTTCGCGTAAAAATACTGAAAACGGCCAAAACCTATGCGTTTGGCCGTATCGATAAAATCGTGACCGCTTCAAAGGACCGCGTTCCGCTCGACTGCGCCCAGTTTGCGCAGTGCGGGGGCTGCGTATACCGCCATATCGGCTATCAGGCGGAGCTAAAGGCGAAGCAGCAGCGCGTGCGGGACGCCCTCGAGCGCATCGGCGGCTTTCATGAGCTGGAAATCCGGCCGATTGTCGGCGCGGAAAATCCCGACCGTTACCGCAACAAAACGCAGCTTCCCATCGGGCGCGGCCCGGGGAACGAGGTGCGGATGGGCTTTTTCGCCAGCCACAGCCACCGCATCATCCATTGTTCGGAGTGCCTTTTGCAGCCGGTTGAGTTTACCGCCGCCATGGAAGCTTTTCAGGAGTGGGCGCGCCAGAGCGGAGAGGATGTCTATGACGAGGAAACCGGCAAGGGAAGGCTGAGGCACCTGTACCTGCGCCGCGCGGGCGCGACCGGCGAAGTGATGGTCTGTGTGGTCGTCAACGGCAACGGGGTGCATTTTGAACCGGAACTGGTGGAAATGCTGAGGAAAAAGGTGCCGGACCTAAAAAGCGTTGTCATCAATGTGAACCGGGAACGCACGAATGTGGTTCTCGGACAGAAATGCCGTACCGTCTGGGGCAGCGATTTTATTACGGATACGCTCTGCGGCCTGCATTTCCATATTTCTCCCATGTCGTTTTATCAGGTCAACCGCGACCAGGCGGAGCGGCTCTATGCGCTTGCGGGCGAATATGCCGGCCTGACCGGAAAAGAGACCCTGCTGGACCTTTACTGCGGGACCGGCACCATCGGCCTTTCCATGGCGAAAAATGCCGCGCATGTCATCGGTGTGGAAATCATTGAGCAGGCGGTGGAGGACGCGAAAAAAAACGCGGAGCTGAACGGAATCACCAATGCGGAGTTCCTTTGCGCGGACGCCGCGAAGGCCGCGTCCATGCTGAAAAACCGCGGGACCCGTCCCGACGTGGTGGTCCTCGATCCCCCGCGCAAGGGCTGTGACGCTTCCCTGATCGATACCGTCGCCGCCATGGCCCCGCAGCGCGTCGTCTATGTTTCCTGCGACCCGGCTACCCTTGCGCGCGACCTGAAGCTCTTCGCGCAGAAAGGCTATGACCCGAAGGCCGTTACCCCCGTGGACATGTTCCCGAGGACAGCGCACGTTGAGTGCGTGGTATTGATGTCGCGGGTAGAAAAGTGAGTGTGCGAAAAGCCCAGTATTACTGGTGCTTCCGGGGTTTTCGAGCAAAAATCCGGTGTGCTGAAAACGGCGGAATATCGCTTTGAGGGAACAAGTCCATGGGGCGGATTTCGGGCGCGAGTGAACGAGATTGATGTCGGTGGTTCGCGTGTGAACAGGATAGATGTTTCGGATTTTAGGGGCTTCACGAGTGTACAGGATAGATGTTTTGGGCGGTTTTCTGATGCGCGTGGGAATAGGACAATGTTGGCAGACAAATGTCAACGAAAAGCATATAGGGAGTCTAAAAAGATAAAAAGTGGGACTGTACAGAAAAGGAGATTATATCAATGAAATACACAGAAGATACTTTAAGCTCATGGACTTCGCCGCTTTCCCAAACTGAAGAGCAGCGTGTTGAAAATACGATCCGAATGATCAAAGACGCTGTTACTTCGTATGACAAGTTGTCAGATTGTACGATGGAAGTCTTCGCGCAAGGCTCTTATGCAAACAATACTAATGTCAGGCAAGATAGTGATGTGGATATTTGCGTGATGCTTACATCTACAGTTTTTTGCAATTATGTTGATGGAAAGACTGATGAGGATTACGGATACACAACAGGCTCAATTACATATAACGATTATAAATCTTATATTGTTGAAGCGTTAAAGGGGAAATTTGGAGAAGATGTGGTTGCCGTTGGAAATAAGTCTATCAATATTAAATCGAATAGTTATCATGTAAATGCAGATGTTGTTCCTGCCTTTCAGTACAGGGACTTTAAAATTATAAACAGCATAGATCCAGCAAAATATGTAGAGGGTATTAAGTACTTTGCAAAGGACGGTACTGAAGTAATTAATTACCCTAAAGACCACATCAACAACGGCAAGCAGAAGAATAACAACACCAACTATGAATACAAGAAGCTCGTCCGAATTATGAAGCACACACGCAATGATATGGTTGATGATGGAAAGGTGAACGGAGATAAAATCACATCTTTCCTGATTGAATGCCTCGTTTGGAATGTGCCGAATGATACAATCACGGGAAGCAATACATGGTCAGGGACCGTTCAGAATGCTATCGCTTATTTATGGAAGTCCATTAAGGATGAGAATCACCAAGAGTGGGGAGAAGTCAGTGAGCGGTTGTATTTATTCCATCCTGGGCGGAAATGGACAGCAGTAGAAACGAAAGACTTCCTTTGCGACATGTATAACTACCTTGAGTTTGAGTGAGGTTAATCTATGACTGAAAATGATAGGAAGTTCGTAAATATTAGTATTTGGCTCACAGCAATTCTTTTACTGGTTCGTCTCCTTATTTCATGGACAGATGTAAAAGACATGTGGGAGGCTGGCCATATATTTAGTCTCTGTTATAGCTTCTTTGGATTTATCGGTGAAGCTATCGGCGTGACGGCCATTGTAATGGCAGTATTCAATAAACGCGCATGGAAGTGGAAATGGCTACGTTGGACGCATGATATCCCTGTGCTTGCAAAGAGCTATAATGGAGAATTCATATCGGATTATGATGGCATAAAGCGCTTGGGAACAATGATTATTGACCAAACATTCTTATCTGTGGCAGTACAACTAAAAACAGATGAGAGTAGTAGCAGAAGTTTGGCAGCCTCATTTAGTGACGTACAGAGCGTCCGATATCTAATTTATACTTATCAGAATGATCCACACGCAGAAATTCAAGACCGAAGCCCAATGCACTATGGAACAGCAATATTGAATGTAAGCAATCCGATGATACTTGAAGGGAACTATTTTACCGGGAGAAAATCAAGAGGCTCGATGAAGTTTGAAGCCGAGAAGTAATTGACTACAAATTGGGCCTGGTATCCAGAATTTAGGTCTTGGCACTTGGGCATCCGGTCAGCAGGAACCTTCATTCCTTCACATCCACCGTTACGCCAGACTTAAATTCCACGGTAAATTTGTCCTCATAGACAGTAACCTTATCAATCAGCCGGCGCACCAGCGATTCATCGTATTCTGTAATTTCTGCGGGTTGCTCCCGCAGGAAGGCGCCCATGTCGGCGATACGTTTCTTGACCTCGTCGCGGTTGGCGCTTTCCATCAGGGCTTTCTGCTTTTCGTCCCGCAGGCGGTAAATTTCATTGCCCACTTTCTCGTAATCCGCGTTGGACGCGGCCAGCTTCAAAAGCTCCGCCTGCAGGTCCTTCAGCCGCCGGTCAATGTCGGCAAGTGCCTGGTCATTCCCGTGGCTGAGGACGGTTTCAATGTTTTTCTTCAAAACGTCGAGGAAATCGTCCTTGTCGCAGAGCGTTCGGTTGATGGCTTTGACCAGCACCTGCTCAAGCCGGCTCTCCGGCACGGTGCGGGCGTCGCAGTACAGGCCGGTGTTCTCCAGCCGGCTGATGCACCGCCAGACAATCGACTTCTTGCCCCGGTTGTACCAGTGAATTCGGCGGTAAAACTCCCCGCATCCGCCGCAGTAGACGATGTTCGACAGGCAGTGGCAGCTGCTGAACACCCGCTTTTTCCCGTTTGGACTTTTATGAACCAGCCGCCGGCGCACCAGTTCCTCCTGCGCCTGCATGAAAATCTCACGCGGAATAATGGCTTCGTGGCTGTTTTCCACGTAATATTGCGGGACGATGCCTTGGTTTTTGACGCGTGTTTTCGTGAGGAAATCCGTGGTGTAGGTTTTTTGCAGAAGGGCGTCGCCAATGTACTTCTCGTTCCGCAGAATCTGGCTGATGTTGCTGGTGTGCCAATGCGCATTGCCCGCGCCGTTTAAGATTCCATCCGCTTCCAGCCCGCGGGCAATTTTGAGCATACTGGCGCCCTCAAGGTATTCCCGGTAAATGCGCCGAACGATTTTTGCCTCCTCCGGAGCGACCACCAGATGCTTGTTTTCGTCCTTGGTATAGCCGAGGAAGCGGGTGCAGTTGACTTGGATTTGTCCCTGCTGGTAGCGGTACTGCAGGCCCAGCTTCACGTTCTGGCTCAAAGACTGGCTCTCCTGTTGGGCAAGGGACGCCATAATCGTTAAGAGCACTTCACCCTTGGAATCCATGGTGTTGATGTTTTCTTTTTCAAAATATACGGGAATATTTTTTTCTTTCAGCTGACGGATGTATTTCAGGCAGTCCAGCGTATTGCGGGCAAACCGGCTGATGGATTTGGTGACAATCATGTCGATATTTCCCGCCATGCACCCGTCAATCATGCGGTTGAACTCGTCGCGCTTCTTGGTATTGGTGCCGCTGATTCCGTCGTCCGCGAAAACGCCCGCCAGCGTCCAGTCCGGATGACCGTTAATGTAGGCGGTGTAATGGTCAATCTGCGTTTCATAGCTGGTGGCCTGCTCCTCCGTATCGGTGGAAACCCGGCAGTAGGCGGCGACACGCAGCTTCGGCTTTTCCTCGCCCGGTTCGGCGCGCCTGTGTTTTCTCGCCGGGATGACCGTAATATTTTTACTGACATCCATCTTTCTCCACCTCCGTTTCTATCAGACTGTAGGCGTATTCCGCCTGCTCGAACGGGTCGTCGAACTGCTCCGTTCCTCCGCGCATGCGAAAAGATGTGGGAAAGACCGCCTTTTCCGGTTCTTTCGGCTTTTGAATACGGCCCAGCTTTTCCGCCCGACTCGCGCGCTCCGCTTCTGCGGCCGCAAAGGTGTCCGCGTCGATGATTGCGGGATAAAACCCATCGCCCAGGTAGCGGGCGTTTGTAAGCATCCTGCCGATTCCAGCGTGGAAACTTTTAATCCCCGCTTTGCCGGCGGCGGTATTCATGGAATCACCGGACAGATAGGCGTCAAACAGCGTCCGTACCCGCCCGGCGGCATCTTCGTCAATCACGGCACGCCCGTTTTCAACCCGGTAGCCGTAGGGGATGTGGCTCATTCAAATCACCAGCCTTTCTTTCAGCGTTACGCCGCATTTCATTTCGAAGCCGATTCTTTCGCGCTCATACACGTGAATCCGCTCCACAAAGCGGGAGAACAGTTCTCCGTCAAAAGCCCGCAGCATTTTTGCTTTCGTACAGTACTGCAGAAGTTCGCTGACCTCCGTCAGATATTGACTGTCACAGTTCAAAAGACGGGAAATGGAATCTTTTTGATGCTGAATCCGCTCAGCTTCCCGAAGCAGTTCATTATTGCTTTTCTTGTAGACGGCGGGTTCCAGATACCCCTTGCTCATCAGACTGACCAGCATTTCCTGCTGACGCCGGTTTTCCTCCAGACTTTTTTCGAGCTGTCCGAAGCGCTCCATGCCGTCGCCGGCGTTTACCCCGCGCAGACTGAACAGCAGGGGCTTGAGAACGGCCTGATTGGCAAAGATGAGCTTGTTCATCATCGTGACAAAGGCGCATTCGAGGGCGGACTGGGGGATGTATTTCACCGGGCATTTTTTGATGTCCTGAATATGGGTACCGCAGCACCACGCGATTTTATGCCGCCCGTACGCGTGGGTACGGCGCTTGAACGTGCCGCCGCAGTGTCCGCACACAATTTTCCCCGAAAACGGGTACCGGTTCAGATACTTTGCCTGCTTCTTTTGTATGCCTTTTTCTCTGCGGTGCTGGGCGATAACGGCCTGCACGGCTTCAAAGTCCTCGCGGCTGACAATCGGTTCGTGATGGCCCCGAAGCAGATATTTTTCCTTTTCCCCGTCGTTGCGGCGGTGGTTGAAATTCGAGTCGGTATAGGTTTTCTGAAAAACAGCGTCGCCTACATATTTCTCGTTGACCACCATTCCGCGAATACTCGCGGCTTTCCAGAGCCCGCCCATTTTGGCGGGAATGCGCTGTCGATTCAGTTCTTCGGCTATTTTGGGCATTCCCTTCCCGGACAGCATTTCCGAAAAGATAAAGCGAACAACTTTCGCCTGCCGTTCGTTTATGACCAGCATTCCGTCAACGGAATCGTATCCATAGGGCGGGCAGGTGATTTTATACGTGCCGTTTTGGAACCGGCGCTGAATCGACCATTTGTTGTTCTGAGAGATGGAAGCCGATTCCTCCGCGGCAAGGCTGCTCAGGATGGACAGCATGAATTCGCTTTCCATGGTGCCGGTATCCAAATTTTCCTTCTCAAAACAGATAAAAATGCCGCGCTTCTGCAGCTTGCGCACCAGTTCCAGACAGTCGGCGGTGTTTCTCGCAAACCGGCTGATGGACTTGGTGACGATGTAGTCAATCCGCCCGTCCTCGCAGTCGGCAATCATCCGGAGAAGCTCCGGACGCTTTTCCTTTTTGGTTCCGGTAATGCCTTCATCGGAATACACGCCGGCAAACGTCCACGCGGGATTGGCCTTGATGTATGATTCATAGTGCCGAATCTGCGTTTCCAGGCTTTCCTTCTGCTCGTCGCTGTCGGTGGAAACACGGCAGTAGGCCGCGACACGCAGTTTCGGCTTTTCATTTTCCCCAATCGGGTTGACAGCGCGGGAATCTATTTTCGTGACCTTCTTCACGTTTTCACCTCCTTGGTCAGTGTGACATATTACCTCTGAAACGCTGTGATAGCAACGGTTTTAAGGCATAATCTCCGCCAGCGCGGGAGAAAAAGATTCGCGGTTTAAGGCGGTGATTTGGTCGAATTCGGACAATGAAATCAGCCCTCGGCCGCGCATGGATTCGAGTATTTTCTGCGCCCGCGCGTAGTCCGCTTCCCGCTGAAGCGCCTCCTGCGTCATGCGCGGCGTGGTTGGAATTGTTCCGTCTGTCTGCAGTCTGTCCATGACATTACCCCCAAAGCAGCTTTCTTCACTACCCACTGGAGGTGAAGGCGCCGCTTTGACGAAAACAGGCAAAAAAATAAACCCACCGAGGAACGAATCCTCAGTGGGTTTTGCACTTATTTCGGCAGTTTCAGCTTCTGCCCGGCGTAGATGGTGTCCGAGCTCAGCCCATTCAGCGTCTTGATTTCCTTGTACCGCGTGCCGCTGCCGAGCTTTTTGGAAGCGATGCCCCAGAGCGTATCGCCCTTGACCACGGTGTAGGTTCCATATGCCGGTGTGGGTTTCGTTTTCTCCCCGGCCAGAATCTCGTTGACTCTTGCCTGCACGGCGGCATAGTCATACCCGGCGGCGGTCAGGCGATTTTTTCGCTCCGCGCCGTTGCCCCAGTCCCCGCGGATGACCTCCCGCGCCAGCTCATCCACCAATTTGGCTGTGGATGAAGAAGAGGTTCCCGAACCGTTTTCCAGCAGGCGCTTTACCTCCGCGCGGAAGGTGTCCATACTCTTGCCAAACTTCGGGAACCAGTGCATCACGTCGCCGTGGTTGCTGGCGATGCCCAGTTCATGCCCCTCACTGTGGCAGATGAGATATGGCCGCTCCGGGCGGATGCCGTACTGCCTGCAGAGATATACGCAGAGTTCCACGGCTTCCTTGTAGGCCGCGTTGAAATATGCGGAATCCGCGAGATTGTCCTCGCAAATCTCGAAACTGATGTGCGTGTCATTGCCGGAGCCTTGGGAGCCGCTCCCGCAGTGCCAGCCGCGCATGTTCCACGGCAAGGTCTGGTAGGCTGCAATCGTGCCGTCCGCCAGTTTCCCGATGAAGGCATGGACGCAGACCTGTCGCCCGCCCGGCTTGTCGGTGTTCCAGTGGTTGTTGTATTGGTTCTTGCCCAGCAGACCGTCGTCCGGGCCTACATAGCGCTTGAGATTGGGATTGTTCGCCCCGGTGGAATGCACCATGATGCCCCGGGGCGTAATGGTACGGCCCGCCTTATAGCAGGCGTTGTTGGTCAGAAGCAGTTTGTGCAGGTTCATGTCATTTGTCCTCCTCGTCGCCGCGGTCGTGGAGCTGTTCCAGAACCGCCTTCAGTTTTTCGGGGATGGGAAGCCCCAGATGCCCCGCGTTTTCCAGAATGGACACACCCTCGTTGGACAGATAGAAAAAGATGACCGCCGTGCGCACCGCGCCGCCGTCGCCCAGCACCTGGCTGTCGATGATGTTTCCAATGCCCACCAGCGCAAAGATCAGCACCTTACGGGAGATGCCTTTGAAGCCGATTTCGCTGGAGAGCTGTTTGTCGGCAACCGCGCACAGCACGCCCGTCAGATAGTCGAGGATGACAAACGCCAGCAGCGCGTAGAGAAAGCCGTCCCACCCGCCGAGGAACCAGCCGAGCGCACCGCCGACTGCGGCCAGCGAGGCCTGGACCCAAACCCAGATTTCCTTCATTGTAAAACCTCCGTTTCTTTGCTTGGTATGTATGAAAAAAGCGCTCCCGCGCAAAGCGGAAACGCTTGAATTTGTGGTTGTTACAGCGACAGAATCAGTTCGGCAAGCTGGTTCATCACCGCCGCCCGGGGCCTGCCGGTGCCGAGCTCCTCCCAGTCCGGTTCCGGCACAGCAAAGCCCGGGTCGGTGCTGTACTGGTTGATGACCGCAATCACCGGCTCCACGGCGGCGCGGATTTCAAGAATGTGAAGCGGCCAGTTTTTCACTTCCGTTCTGCCCGCCGTGATTTCCTCTCCCCACGAAACCAGAGCAAGGCCGTAATACCCGCGGACAGTATTGACGGCGGTGCGAAGCGCTGTGATGTGGGAAGCCTTCACCTTGGTTTCATTGGCCGCAATCTCCTCAAAAGGGGACGCCAGTACCGTGAAGGAACGGGAAATCTCCGCGCTGGGCGCTTCAAAGTCGGGATTGACACAGCGCACCGTGAGCGTTTTTGTACCCGCCGTCTGTGTTTCGGCTTTAAACATCACCGCCGCACTGCCGCCGACCGTACCGCTGGGAGAAAACAGGGACGGATTGTTCACGCCGTCCCGCCAGCTTCCCGCGCCGATTCTCACCTGCGCCACCTGTTCGGAGGGCTGTGCGCCGGTGGTCATCAGCACGCGGGGATTCGGATTGTAGGTAGCAGAGCCGTTTTTCGGCGCTGCGATTGTCGGTTCGTCGCAGGCGGCCGCCACGCAAAGAATGGTATTGGACACCTGCTCGCTGGAATACACGTCCAGCGTGTCGATGGTCCACAGGCCGTATTTTGTGTAGGTGCCCGGAACATCCGAAGCCGGGACGGTTCGGCTTCCGCCGGAGGCAGACAGGTCGAAGGTCTCCAGCACGTTCCACGCCGTCCACGCCGATCCGTCCGTCGAGGTGCGGCTGGCCAGCATGTAGCCCTTGATGGGGCTGGTGCCGCCGGACGCGCCGCTCCATGAAATGGTCACGGAACCTGTGCTGTAAACGGAAGGCGAAGCGGCCAAGTTCGCCGCGGGCTGGGGCGGCGTATTCTTCCTTACGGAATTCGTGGACACCTTCCAGCCCGAATAGTAGCCGGAGCCGGCGGAACCCTGCGTGCGCACCCGGAACCGGCGGTAAGTCCCCCGCGCGGCGGGCGGCGCGACCGACAAACTTCCCGAGCCGGAAGAGGAAGAAACCGTGCTCAGCGCCGTCCAGCTGCCCCAGTCGGTGTTGTTGGAAGAATCGCTGTACTGGATTTCGAAGCCGGTGACGGCGTTGTTTGTCCCGCCGGACGCGCCGCTCCACGAAAGCGTCGCATTGCCCTCCGCCACCGTTGGGGAAACCGAGCAGGCGGACGGCGCGCCGCAGGCGGTGGTCAGGAGCGCGGAGCTGGTCACCGTATAACCGGAATTGTCGATGACGCCGGAGCTCAGCGACATACGCCCATCCGACACCACCCGGAAGCGCACGCCCTGTGCGGCGTTGCCGGTTGTGGACGAGCAGGTCACCGTCACGTAGCGGTAGCGGGGCGTGGTGCCATCCCAGTTGTCATTGTCGGCCGCTTTGATGCGCACCTGCCCGGACGAGCCGTTAACGGTGATGGTGCAGAGCAGGGCATAGCCGCTGTGAATGTAGGAACCGGAGGAGGCCAGCGCCGCCGCAATCGTAAAATGGTAGGTCATCTGGCTGTTGTTCGGCCGGCTTTTCGTATAGGTGATGGTATAGTGAACCGTGGGGCCGCTGCCCGCGTTCAGGGTTACGCCGTTGATATCCGCCAATCAAATCACCTCCTATTCATAGACCGCCGTAATCAGCGAATTGACCGTGCCGCACAGGGCGGTGTCCAGCCGCCGG
The DNA here is from genome assembly GCF_053840905.1 of Caproiciproducens sp. Taxonomy (NCBI): domain Bacteria; kingdom Bacillati; phylum Bacillota; class Clostridia; order Eubacteriales; family Acutalibacteraceae; genus Caproiciproducens; species Caproiciproducens sp. The sequence continues at coordinate 271,221 of NZ_JBNLXQ010000003.1, read as the reverse complement.
TCGGTGATGTCCCCGGCGGCAAGGCTGACCGCACCTGCCGCGACGGCAATATCCGCCAGTGCCAGCTCATAGATGTTGTCGCTCCGGGTCAGCGTGGGCGCTGTGGGAGAAGCCGCCGCCGTTCCCGTCAGCACCGCCGCGGAAATCTGGCGTTCCACCGCGTCCCAGCGGATCACCACCCGGTCGATGCGGGGATTCACGCCGTCCGCCGCCGCAATCGTCAGGTTCCGTTCTTCAGTGTTTTCGTAGGCATAGCCGTTGATCCACGCGCTGCCGGCGAGGACATTCACCGACAGCCCGCCGCCCGGCGTCACGCGCAGATTGTCGGCATTGACGTAGAAGATGCCGTTTGACACCAGCTTTGCAAAATATCCCGCGAAATCGGACGCGTCGTACATTCGGTCGCCGCCGGTGCTGTTAAAAAATCCGCTTTTCTCCATCGTATCACCCTTCCTGTTTTAATTTTTGAGCCAGCGTGAGCACGCCCCTGCCGAAGGTGATGTCCAGACTCTGCCCGGTGCCGTCATAGCTCTCCTCAATCTCCGCAATGCGGGTGGTAAGCGTCACGCCCCATTTCTTTGAAACCACCTTCACGGTCTGCCCAAGGTCAAAATCCGTGCCGTAGGTCAGATTGCCGTGGGGATTGACGGATGCGTCAAAGGACTGCGCCATCGCAAACTCGCTTAACTTGCTCTGCCCCTGAAAGAGCAGGGCGGCGGTGTATTCATCCCCGAAATCCTCGGAGCGCAGAGCTTTAGCATCCACAAATACCTCCCGGCGTTCGGCGCCCTCGCTTTCCCCGTACACGGCAAAAACGCGCTCCACGCCTTCGCCCTCGCCGCCGATCAGCGCCACGTTGGCATAGTCCGAGGCGCTTTTGGTAAAGGTCTGGGACGTGAGATTTTCGTACTCCCACGAAAACACCGCCTGCGACGCGGCGCCCTTGTACAGCTGAATCGTAAACATGCGGGATTCTGGACTAAACACCGCCTTAATACCCGCGTCCGCCGCCTCGCACAGGCCGGTCACCGCGTCCATAAGGTTTTTGTAGGAAATCTGCGTGCTGACCGGGTCCGACAGCCCGCCGCCGTCGTAGGCGATGAAGTCCATCCTCCGGTCGGTATTGCCCGGGCTGATAAGGTGGTTGTTTACCAGCTGTCCCGCGCAGTCGGCAAGCGTGCCGTTTAAGATTTCCGTATCCCACACGATGCGCCGGGAGAGGTAGGAGACGGCGAACCGTCCGCTGACGGTGATGAGTTCCTTTTCATCCTGCGAGATTTCCGCATATTCAATGATGCCGGCTTCCTCACCGCCGCTTTTCCAAAGGATGTTCCCCAGCGTCAGCAGAGCGAGGTTTTCCGCCGTGGCGATGGCCTTGAGCTCAAAGCTCCCGCACTGGGAATACCGTCTTGTCCAGCGCAGATATTCAAAAGACTCCACCACGCCGGCGGGCCGGCGGTTTGTGTCAAAAACATACAGTTCCATAATCACACCCCCAGATACTGCAGACGGTAGTACAGGCTGACCTCCAACAGTTCCTTGCCCGCCGCCGCGTCGTAGCGCAGGGTGGTTTCTCCCGGCGGAAGCTGCAGGAAGGTCGAGCCGGTGTCCAGCAGGCTGAACACGCTGATTTCCTCGCCGCTCTGCACCCGCACCACGCGCTTGCCCGCAAAATGGGTGTAGACGCGGATTTCCTCCCCGGCAGTCAGGACGGTGTTCATGCGGACATATTCGCCGGTGGCGACGTCCATCAGCTCGGGGTTTGTTACCTCGCCCAGCGCGCGGAACACGATCCGGCATCCGCAGGACACGTCCCCGGAATTTTCCACCGCAATAATCCGGCTGGGCTGGCGGGAGCCGAATTCGATGCCGCCGTCGGGAATTTCCAGCACAAAATGAAACAGCGGCGTCCAGCGCGCCAGCTCCGCGCGGACTTCCGAGAGCGCCTCAAAGAAAGGCGATGGACACAGCAGGCTGACAAAAAAGCCCGGCACGCGCTCCCTGCCCGAGGCAGTGAACCCGGCTTCCTCCACCACGCAGGCAATCTGCCGGTTCCGGTAGGTCAGCGTGCCCTGCTGTTTGGGCGTGAAAATCCGCAGAAACTGCTTTCTGCGTTCATACGCCGCATCGGGCGAGGACGCCACAATCGTGCCCTCCAGTGTGATGTTGCGCATATCCAGCGCGGAGGAGATGAAAAAAGCGCCGTCCTGCTGGGGCGCTTGGAATGTATTGACGGTCTGGCGGACGCTCCCGGCGCCGTCGAGTTTCGTCAGGAAAAACGGCTTTGCCTGCCGCAGCGTCAGTTTATCTCCCGATTCGTTGGTGTAGGTCAGTTCCATGCCGTCCCTCCTTTAGTACTCCAGCGCCAGCTTGCGCGAGAGGTTTTTAAATTCCCGGGCCAGTTCCTTTTCGGACAGCGCCTTGGGAGTAACCACCGAGATGTTCTGCGTGATGCTCGTTCCAGCAGAAACTGTCCGCCCGGACGCGCCGGCACTTACGGAGAAGCCGGTGGGGATGGCGTTCTGCATCTCACGGGAGACGGAAGCCATCGCGTCCTCGAACCCCACGCCGATACCTTCGCCCATGTTTCGGCCAAGCCCGGCGAACAGCGCCGAGGGCGAATGGATGCCGAAAAAGTCCTTGATGCGGTCCACAATGCCGCCGAAAAAGCCGCTGATTTTGTTCCACAGCCACGCGCCCGCATCCGAAATGCCCTGCCACAAGCCCTTGATGAGGTTTCCGCCCACCTGCGCCATCTGTCCGATGTACCCGGTGAACGCCCGGACAAGCCCCGCCACGATCTGCGGCACCGCCCTGACGATTGCCGCAATGATGGAGGGCAGATTGGCAATCAGCGAAACCAGCAGATTCACGCCCGCCGTGATGATTTTCCCGGTGTTCCCGGCGAAGGCGCTTGACAGCGCCGCGACAATCTGCGGAATGGCGGAAACCACCGTCGTGATGATGAGCGGCAGGTTCTGAATCAGCGCGATAAACAGTTTGACGCCCGCTTCCACAATGAGGGGAATGGAAAGAATCAGCGCGTTCACAAGACCGTCCACAATCTGAGGAATCGCCGCCGTCACCGCCTCGATAATCTGCGGCAGGGCGGCCACCAGAGAAGTCAGAAGCTGAATGCCGGCTTCGATGATCTGCGGTATCGAGCCAATGAGGAAATTCACCAACGCGGTGATGATGGCGGGGAGCGCCGCCACCAGCTGCGGAATGGCGTCGAGCAGTCCCTGCGCCAGACCGAGGATGAGCCGCAGCGCCGCCTCCAGCAGCATTGGCAGATTGTCAATCAGTCCCTGCACGATGGTGGTCACGGCGTTCACCGCCGCGGGAATCAGTTGTGGGAGCGCATTTCTGATGCCTTCCACCAATGCCGTCACCAGCTGCACCGCCGCGTCGATGAGGAGCGGCAGACTGTCGATGAGCGCGGAAACGATGGTCATGACCGCGTCCACTGCCGCCGGAATCAGCTGGGGCAGAAGCGTCAGAAGCGTGTCGAGCACCTGCGTGAACAGGCTGACCACCGTGGACAGCAGCGTGGGGAGCAGTTCTCCGACCGCCTGCAGAACCCCGTCCAAAGCGGCAGGCAGGGCGGCGACAATGTTTTCAATCACCGGCGTGATGTTCTTGACCACGTTCTGAAACGCTTCCACCACGTTGCCGATCAGCAGCTGGATATCCGCGTCCGCGTCGCCAAGCCCCGCCGTCAGGTTGCCGATGGCCGACTGCATCCCGGCGATGGAGCCGCTGATAGTCTCTGTCGCTTCCTTGGCGGTGGTGCCCGTGATGCCCATTTCCGTCTGAATGACATGGAGGGCCGCGTACACATCGTTCAGATTGCTGATGTCGTATTTCTGACCGGACAGCTTCTCGGCGTCGGCGAGCAGGCGTTCCATCTCGGTTTTCGTGCCGCCGTAGCCGAGTTTGAGATTGTCCAGCATCGTGTAATTCTGCTTGGCAAAGCCCTGATAGGCGTCCTGGATGGAGGAAATGTTCGTGCCCATCTTGTTGGCGTTGTCCGCCATATCGGTAATCGCCGTGTCCGCCGCCTTTGCCGCTTTAGCGGTGTCGCCGCCGAGGGACTGGATGAGGCTGGCCGAAAAACTTGTGACCGTTTCCATGTATTCGTTGGCGGACATGCCGGCGGTCTTAAAAGCGTTGGAGGCATAACGCTGGACGGCCGCGCCGGAATCCTTGAACAGCGTGTCCACGCCGCCCACCAGCTGCTCATAGTCCGCATAAGCGGCGACGACTTCCTTGCCGAGCTTGACGGCGGCGGCGCCAGCGGCGACTACGACCGCGCCCATCGCCACGCCGACACCCTTTAAAACGCCGCCCAGCTTTTCGAACTTGGAACCGGACTTTTCCGCCTCGTCGCCGCTTTCCTTGAGTTCATCTCCCAAATTGTCCGCGCCCTCGGTTGACTGCGAAAGCTCGCGCTCCATGCCGTTGAGTTCCGCCTGCGCCTTGTTCAGCTGAATCTGCCAGTTCTGGGTGCGGCGGTCGTTTTCACCGAAAGAGTCGGAGGCGTTTTTCAAAGCGGCGCGCAGGGTTTCGATTTTCGCCTTCTGGGCGTCGATCTGCTTATTGAGAACTTCGTTCCGGGCGGCGGCCGCCTGCACGGATTTATCCTGCTTGTCAAACTGGCTGGTGACCAGCTGCATTTCGCTGCCGAGCACCTTGAAAGACTGGTTAATGTCCGAGAGCGCTTTTTTGAATTCCTTTTCGCCCTCCACGCCGATTTTCAGGCCGAAATTATCCGCCATCTGCCGCTCACCTCCCTTTAAATCCCCGGCGGGATGATATCGTCAATGGAAAAGGTCTGTTTCGGCTTTTCCATGCCGAGAAACTGCTTGTGACACGCCCATAAATCCAGAAACAGCCCGATGGGCGTGAGCCAGAAATCATCCACGCTCATGCCCATCTGCACCGTTCCGTAATAGAGCAAGCGCGTGAACACTTCTTCCGTGTTTCCCCCGCAGGGATTGTTCACGCGCCCTGTGTGTTTTTTGCGCCGTCTTCGCTTTCGCTTTCCACGTTCCTTGCCGTTCCTTTGAACATCGCCTCGGTGATGGCGTTTTTGTACGCCGCCAGATCCAGCGGTGAGGTCAGCAGTTCCACATCCTCCTCGGTTAGCAGCTCCTGCGGCGCGTCCTTGTTTTTGAGGTTGTAAATCAAAATGGACTGATTCGCCAGCAGTGTAATCAGCCAGACGATCTCATCCAGAGCCATCTCGAAGTTCTCGGACTTCATCAGCTTTTCGCCGAGGTTCTCCAGCCCGCCGTAGCGCCGGGCGATTTCCTTGGTGGCGCGGGTGGTGAGAATCAGTTCATATTGCTTACCGCCGATTGTAATCACGGCGGTTCGTTCGTTTTCCATTTGTCAGCCCTCCTTATTCGCCGGCCGGCGCTTCGGTGTAGGTCGGCTCGTACACCTGCCCGAACCAGCCGGTGATGGTTTCGGACGTAACGCCCGCGGCGCCCTCGGAAACCTCCGCCTTCCACGGATGCGTTCCCTTGGTGTCCTGCTTGTTGCGGCGCATGACCGTGCCCTCGATGCTCGGCGTGGAAAAGGTGATGGAGTCGCCCTTTGTCTGCAGGTTAGTCGCAGGGATGCCGAAAATAACGCGGTACAGCCAGAAGTACCGGTACTTGCCGTTTGCCCGCAGAGCGCGGAAGCCGATCGCCACCGGCGGGGCGATGTTTTCGCCGGCGGAAATGAGCACGCCGTTGTCGTCCGCCGCCGCGCCTGTGAGATCCTGCGCGGCAGTGATGCCGATATCGTCCACGCCCAGCGTCAGTTTGCCGGACTTGAAGTCCTTGACCACTTCCGACGCGCCGTCGTCGGCGTAAAGCGTCGCTTCGGCAAGCTCCACGGACAGTTCCGCCGAGATGGCCTTTGCGAGGATGACGGGCGTATCATAGGTTTCCTCGCCGTCCTCGGCTTCGGTGATTTTTGCGTAATAGAGCTTATCCAGCCCAATGGTCGCCATAAATTATTCCTCCGTTTCATAGGATTTTGAAATGTCGATTGCGTAGTGGTGATAGCCGGTATCGTCCTCATGCCCGACATAGGTGCGTCCGGTGACGGTGAAATCGGCGTTCAAAAGCGCCTGCGTAATCTGCCGCTTGCGCTGAAGATAGTTGCCCTTGGAAAAGAGCGAAATCCGCACCTCCGACACATCCATCAGCGGCGCGTTGTCGCCGAACAGGGCGAAATCGTCCGTCAGCGGTGTCAGCACCAGATATTCGTCGGGCGGAACGCCCGAAAAAACGCCCGTCTCCACCGGAAGAATGGGTTTGAGAAGCGTATTCAGTTCCGAAAGCACGCTCATATCCGCCGCACCTCCTCGTCCAGCTTTGATTTCATCGTTTCGATACAGGCCTTGCGGCTCTGGATTTTCGCCGGTTTGAGAAAGGGCTTGGGCGGCTGGCCGTGCCGGCCATACTCGAGGATGTTGGCGATTTTTGCGTTACTGCCGCCGCCCGAGCGCGGCTCGGCAAAGCCGACCTTGATATCCCAGCCCGAGCCGTCCCGTTTGGGTTTGGCGGGCGAAAGCCCCAGCGCGCTTTCCAGTTCACCAGTGGAGCGGCTCGGTTCTTTCGTGCCTTTGCCTATGACGGCGGAGAGGTTGGATTTTACCCGCTCCAGCACGACCTGCCCGCCGGCTTCCAGCACACGGGGCAGGATTTCGTCCGTCTTTTCATTGAGACGGGAAACCTTCAGGAGAAAGTCCTCCGGCATTTTCATTTCTGCTTTTGCCATCAATTCACGCTCCCTTCCACCAGCTCGCACAGACATTCGACATACATTCCGCGCCCGCGCACATCCTCCGCGCTGGTGATGCGATAGCGCTTCTCCTCGCAGACGATGAAGAGAGACGGACTGACCTCGACGCCGGGGATTTTGCGGAAGCGGAACAGCACGGACGCTTCGGAAAAGACCGCCATGTTCGCCCAGCGCTCCGAGCCGTTGCGATCCTCTTTGTAGGCACGGACGGAAGCGAGAATTGTGTCGCCTTGGGTAACAAAGCCGTCCTCGTCCTTGACCGGCGCGTTGGAGATAATGTCGATGAAGCGGTTCATTTTTCCGAAAGACATACTCAAACCTTCCAATCCCGGTCCAGCCGCAGCAGGAGATTGACCGTATCCCAGACCTGCTTGCCCGCCTGCACAGAGTCGGCAAAAAAGCCGCCGGTGGAGCCGTCACGGCTTTCATAAAAATGGCTTGCCAACATGATGACCGCCTGCTCGGAGGTCGGTGTCATCTCGTTTTCCGTATAGAAACCTTCCGTAATATGCTGATAGCTTTCGGCATAACGGACGGCGGCGGTGATGTACATCTGGAGAAGTTCGTCGTCTTCCGTATGTGAAAGAATCAGATTAGCTTTGACTTTTTCAAGCAGAGTGTCCATGACCGCCGCCCCCTTTCTTCATTACGAACCCGCCGCCATTTTGAGCAGCTGAATGCCCTCGGCAAGAATCACCTTGCCATCCACGCGTTCGGCGGCGATAAAGCCCACCTGTCCGTTGCCGGCATACAGTTCGTTCAGGCGCTGTACGGTGCGCCCCATGCGGTCGGCAATCCAGTAGTTGGAGAAATCACCAAACGCAATAGGGAGAGACCCCGCCTCCGCCGCCGGCACATACGGACTGGTATAGAGCGGATAGCCCAGCAGTCTGTCCGGCTGGCCTGCCTGTACGGAAGGCTGCCAGAGGTACGCGCCGTTGACATCCTTCAGTTTGCGCAGGGCGGAGACCGTCACATCCTTCATCAGGAACACTGCGTTCCTGCGGTAAGGGGATTTCAGCGCATAGATCAGGTCGACCAGGTTATCGACGGTGATCGCCGTGGCGGAGCCCGCGGTTACGCCCACCGTGCCGCCGCTTTCGGCAAAGATGCCCGTGGGCTGGCCGGTTCCGGTGCCGACGCAGAAGGCTTCTTCTTCCGCAACGCCGAAGGCGCGTGCAAATTCGAGGGCAATGTAGCTTTCCAAATCGAACATGCTGTCCTGCAGAAGCTCCACGGAAACCTTCACAAGGTCGGTCAGCTTGAAGGCGTCGATGGTTTTCTGGGCAAAGGTCGGATTGCTCTCGGTGTAGGCGGCGTTTTCCGCCGTCCACTGGGCGGTGGAATGGGTGGCGGCAACGGGAATTTTGCGCTCCGCCGAGGTCGTGATCACCTTGGCGATCGAGCGGACGACGTTGGTTTCCTCCAGCCCCGCGACAATCCGGTTTTCAAACTCCTCGGGAACCAGATATCCGCCGTCCGTGTCGGGGGACGTGCTCAGAACGTTGTTGACGGGCGCTCTGCCGCGCAGGATGTTCAGAAAATCGGCGCGGTATTCGGCGGCGGCGCGGATGCTTTTCGGCGCTCCGCCGGTCTTTTCCGGGGTGTTGGTAATGGGAGCGCTGGTCGCCTTTGAAAGCTCCGCGTCGATAGCCGACTGGCGTTCCAAACGCTCGATTTCCTTTCCCAGCGCCATAACGTCGGCTTCCATCTTGTCGTAGACCGCCGTGTCCTCGGCGGAAAGCAGGCCGTCGCCGCTCCGCTTGGAATCCAGAAACGCCTTGGCCGCGTCCCACGCTTTGGCGCGCTTTTCGCGCAGTTCGAGAATCTTGTTCATGCTGTTTTCCTCCTTAAAATCAGTGAGTAATCAAAAAAAGACGCTGTTCCAGCGCCGCGATCGGGGTTCCTGTCTTGGGTTTCGGCGTTTTGGGAAGCCTGCTGATCAGCGACGCCGTAACCGCCGTGCGGGAAAAGATCATGGCGTCGGCGGGCGCCGGTTCGCTTTCGGCAAACAGGATTTTGTCCGCGAACCCCAGTTCCACCGCCTTGTTGGCGTTCATCCAGGTTTCGGCGTCCATCAGGTGAGAGAGCTTTGTCCGGGACAGCCCGGATTTCAGCTCGTAGGCGTTGATGATGCTTTCCTTTACCTCGTCCAGAAGGGCCTTGGCCCGGAGCATCTCCTCGCTGTCGCCGACGGCGATGGTCGAGGGGTTATGGATCATCAGCATGGACACGGGGGACATATATACATCGCCTCCCGCCATGGCGATGACCGAGGCCGCGGACGCCGCCAGCCCGTCAATCTTTACGGTGACGCGCCCGGCGTAGTCCATCAGCATGTTGTAAATCTGCGCCGCCGCGAACACGTCGCCGCCGGGGGAATTGATCCACACGGTGACGCTGCCGTCGCCGGCAAAAAGTTCGTCCTTGAACATCTTGGGGGTGACTTCGTCGCCCCACCAGGTTTCGTCCGAGATGACGCCGTTGAGATAGAGCGTGCGCTCCTGGGAATCCTCATCCCGCACCCAGTTCCAGAAGCGGCGAGCCGCCGGCGGCGATTCGCGCCCCCGGCTTTGATCTTTTTGAGGGCTACCTGCCCGCGTTTGTACCTGCATTCTCAGAAGCCTCCTCTTCATAAAAATTTCCCGCCTGAGAAAGCGGGAGCATGTTTCCGTTGACCAGATAGAGATCGCCGCCTTCCTCGGCGGGAATGCGGTTCATGTCCTCCAGCTCGCGGATGTCGTTGGCGGAGAGCCAGCCGTTCTGCCGCCCGACGGCGTACCCGTTCATGCGGCTCTGGTAGTCGCCGCGCAGAAGGCCGTCCAGATTAAACCGGATGAACAGCGATGCTTTTTCGGAGGGAAGGAGCAGGGACTGCTGAAGGCTCTGTTCCCAGCGGATCACCCACGGGTCGAGGGTGTACTTCACGAATTCCAGGCTCTGCTGTTCGATGTTGGAGAAGCTGGATTTCTCAAGGTCTCCCACCATGTGGGGCGGCACGCGGAAGATGCGGGCGATTTCGTTGACCTGAAACTTGCGCGTTTCCAGGAACTGCGCCTCCTCGGGCGGAATGCCGATCTGCTGAAACTTCATGCCTTCTTCCAGAACCGCGATGCGGTGGGCGTTGCCGCTTCCCTGGTAGACAGCGTTCCAGCTGTCCTTGACGCGCCCGATATCCTTGATAACGCCCGGGTGCTCCAGCACGCCGCCGGGGTTTGCGCCGTTGGCAAAGAAGCTGGCTCCGTATTCCTCGGTGGCAAGGGATATCCCGATGGCGTTTTTCGCCATGGCGATGGGGCTGTAGCCGATCAGGCCGTCGAACCCAAGCCCGGGAATGTGCAGGACTTCGTCCCGGCGAAGCGTGACGTATCCGCCCTTTGGGCTTAAACCGCTTTCGTCCGCATCGCGGCAGTAGGTATAGAGAAGCTCTCCCGACCGGCCGCGGCCGACGTCCATTTTGTTCGGCAGGAGCGGATACAGCGCCACCGCCTGCCCGCGCCCGTTGCGGATGACCTGCGCGTAGGCGTTTCCCCATATGAGAAGGTGGCTCATCAGCGTTTCCCGGAACACGAACGAGGTCATTTCCGGGTTCGGCTCGTCATGGAGCAGGCGGTAAAGCGGATGCAGGGGAACGCGTTCCTTTCCGCCGTCCGCCCTGTAACGGTAAATATGCACGGGAAGCCCGGCGACAGCTTCGGACAGGATGCGCACGCAGGCGTAAACCGCCGTGGTCTGCATGGCCGTCCGCTCGTTGACCGCTTTGCCGCTGGCCGTGCCGCCGAACAGGAAGCTCGGGCGGCCGGGAAGACTGTTCTGCGGCTTGTCACGGGAACGGAACAGGCCTGAAAATATGCTCAAACGGCGTCACCTCCTAAAAATGGGCATAAGAAAAGGACGGCCGATCGGTCGTCCTTTCGAGCGCTGTATAATGTAAATGGCTTTTTTAATCCCGTTGCTTTTCCGGGTCAATCCCCGTGGCTCTGAAAATTGCTTCACAGAGAGCGTTCGTAAGATAATTGTCCCCGTCTTCCGCGAAAACAAGGCGCGTGGCGTCTTCGGATTCCTCCGCCAGCCATTTTCCGTCGTATGGATTGTCGTCCAGCATGGCCCGCTGTTCCTCCGTGTCGTTTTCAAGGGACGCGGCGTAAGTACCGTTGTTGAGGCCGGTCACATACACGTTATCCAGGAAGGACTCCATCTGCTCGCGGCTCATGCGTTTGATCGCGTCAAAATTATCCACGCGTTTTCCCCCGTTTCTCAGGTGTTCTCTTCCGTCTGCCGCAGCTGCGCGTCAAGATCGCGCCCGCCGTACATGATGCGGATGACGACGGCCGTTTTCCGGGTTTCTATCGGCAGATAAAACACCAGATAGTGATCAACCGGCAAAACCCGCAGCCCTTTGCCATGCCACGGCTCTTTTTCATAGAGCGGGAAGCGAAGCGGCATCTCGTTCAATCTTGCCGCCGCGTCCAGAATACGCCGGGCCTGCTTCTTTGCGATTTCCGGCTCCAGCAGCGAGAAAGCGATATATTCGTAAATATCGCGCAGGTCGCGCTCCGCCTGCTCGGTGTAGGCCACGTTCCAGACGCTCATACTCCGTAATCCCGGCGCATCCTGTCGGCAACGCCGTCCGCTGAAACAACCTTACCCGAGGCCAGATCCGCCAGCCCCTTTTCAATTTCGGCGTTGAACTGCTCCTCGCTGAGCGCGCCGACGGGCAGCGGTTTGCTCCGCGGCAGTTTCATATCGAAAGGAATCCCGCGCTGCAGCACGACCTGCCTCAGAAAAAGACCGATCGCGTTGGACATGGGGATGCCGAGCTGTTCCAGCACCTGTTCGGCCTGTTCCTTAATTTCGGGTTCGACACGCGCGAAAATATTTGATGTTCTTGCCATTGCGAACACCTCCCATACCGCTATTATACCCGATTGTATTGCGATATGCAATCGCTTCGCAAAAATGTTACAGAATCAGCAGCCCCCTTTCGTCATACACGCTCTCCGCTGTTCCGCCGGCTCCCAGCGCAGCCCGGGCAAAGCCCATGATCATCGCCACCACGCCGTCGATTTTCTCGGTAGACTTTTTCTTGTTGGGCTTGATGTTGCCCGCTGCGTCCTGATCGATGATGACGTTTGCCATATTCCAGTCGAGGACGGGGTGCCGGCCGTGGCGGATTCGGCCCTCCATCACGAACTGGTAGAAATCCTTGCTGGCCGGTGACATGGAGCCGAAGCCCTGCCCGAACGGAAAGACCGTGAAGCCCTTTTCCTCGCCCAATTCCTCAAGGTCGCGGCGTACTTTCTCCGCGCCCCAGCGGTCGTAGGCGATTTCGCGGATTCGGTATTTCTCCGCCAGTTTTCCGATGAACGCCACGATGTAGTCGTAGTCCACCACGTTTCCCTCGGTGGTGTTGAACACACCCTGCTTTTTCCACACGGCGTAGGGAACGTGGTCGCGCCGCGTCCGCAGATCGATCACGTCCTCCGGGAGCCAGAAAAACGGCAGGACGGTATATTTCATATCCCCGCCGCCCGGAGGAAAAACAAGAACCAGAGCGGTCAGGTCGCCGGTGGAGGACAAATCCAATCCGCAGCAGCAGTCCCGGCCTTCGTATTCCTCCCAGTCGATGTCCTCACCCAAAGCATCCCATTTGTCCATCGGCATCCAGCGGATGTCGGCGTTGCACCATTCGTTCAGGCGGAACTGCCGAAAGTGCATCTCCTCGGCGGGGTTCTGTTTTGCCTGCTCATACGCGGCCCTGACGGTTTCAAAAGGAATCGTCACGCCGATGGAGGGGTTCACCCGCCGCCAGACAGCCTCGTCCTTCCAGTCGTCGCCCTCCTCGATGCCGAACACGGCGGGATAAAACGACGGGTCGATTTTTGTGCCGTCCATCACAGCTTTTGCTTTGCAGTGGATTTCATAGCAGATGGAAGTCTTATCCCGACCGGCGGTGGTGATGAGAAAATACAGCGGCTGACGCCGGGCGTCGCCGGTGTACTTGGTCATGGTGTCGAACAGCTCCCGGGTCTGCTGGGCGAACAGTTCGTCGAAAATCAGCCCCGACACATTGAAGCCCTGCTTGGATTTGGTTTCGGAGGAGAGCACCCGGTAGAAGCTGTTGGTGTAGGGAAAGATGATCCGCTTGGTGGAAGGGACCAGCTTGGAAAGCGCCCGCAGGTCGGGGCACTGCTCCACCATGGCGCGGGCGGTGTTGAACACGATGGACGCCTGATTGATGTCGGCGGCGCAGGAGTAGACTTCCGCGCCCGCTTCGCCGTCGGCGAACAGCAGATAAAGGGCGATGGCCGCGGCCAGCTCCGACTTGCCGTTTTTCTTGCCCACCTCCACATACGCGGTGCGGAACTGCCGGTACCCGTCCGCGTCCACGATACCGAAAATGTCCCGGACAATCTGCTCCTGCCACGGCATCAGGCAAAACGGCCTGCCGTACCATTCGCCGGTGGTGTGCCTGAGCATCTGAATAAAATTCACCGCGAAGTCGGCCCGCCGGGTGTCATAATGGCTGGTCGGCAGCATCAGCGGGGTCGGTGTATATTGAAAAGCGCCCATCGGCGGAACCTCCTTTTTATAAAAATGCGCGCAAAAAAGGCGGCGGACTGTTTTTGTCCGTCACCTTTTGCCTGAATGATTTTGTTGGTGTTACGCGCAGAAAATCCGAACTGCGTCCCTTAAGAACACGGCGCATCCGGGCGCGACGGCGTCATAATACGCAGTGAATCGCGGGTCGTCCACATACATCTGCGCAACGCCCCTGTGCGCTTCTTTGCTGTAATGATCCCAGTAAAAGCAAAGCCACTTTTTGTGGAGCGCGCAGGCTTTCTGCGCCAGTTCGCTTCCGGGGTCGCCCTGCTCGAAGGCCGCCTTCAGGGTGCGGTTCAGCTCCTGCGTCAGGGCTTCCAGTTCGCCGTACTGCTCTTTCGTCATGTTTTTGAGTTTTGCGTTCGAACGGCCGACGGCTTCGTCCCCGTATTTTTCCCGGATTTCCCCGCCGTATTTTTGCTCGTTGTCCGAAATCAGCTTTTCCTTGAAGCCCTCGAATTTTTCCTCATCTGTCATTTCCGTTTCTCCTTTCATTGACGAAATGCTTTTCTGTACATTGCCGATCAGTCGGTCCAGCCGGGCGCGTTTCTCCCGCAGAGCGGCGAGATGGTTCTGCAGAGCGGACAGCCCGTCAAAGTCATTCTCCGCCAAAATACGCCCGATTTCCGAGAGTTCCACGCCCAATTCCCGGTAGAACAAAATCTGCTGGAGCCGGTTTACCTCCGCTTCCCCGTAAATCCGGTACCCGTTGGAGCGCACGGTTTTGGGCGGGAGCAGGCCGCACTGGTCATAATAGCGAAGCGTCCGGGTGCTGACGCCCGCCAGTTTTGCAAGCTGGTTGATGGTGTATTCCATTGACGTTTCCTCCTGTGAGTATCAGTGTAAACCATGACGCAACGTCAATGTCAATACTTTTTTGAAAATATATGGAACGAGAGCCAGCCCCTCGCGGGGGCGCTCCCGATTGCTGTCGCGGTTAATTGTACTTTTCGAGAACCATGGCGTAAACCGCTCTGACCTCGCCGGCGGGCTTTACGTCCCAGCCGCGGTCGTAGTTGCAAAGGTCTCGGTGGTCGTTCAGCCTGCGGATGGTCAGCTTGGAAATGCGGCCGCCGTCAATGCCGAATTCGGAGCCTTCCTCGTAGTGCTTGACCCAGTATTTGTACGGAACGCCCGGTTCCGGGCCGGTGAGAATGCCTTCGCTCCACATGGCGGTTTCCTCCTTACGGTTTCTCGGTCAGCTTCCCGTCGACCAGAATGCAGCGGTGCTCCCGCCCGGTTTCGTCCGCCGCGATAATGCGCAGTTCGCCGTTTTCAAAGGCGTTGTATGCCTTGATAAAGCGCCAGCCTTCGCCGAGCTGTTCCCTGATCATCTGCCTGTAATCCATCGTGGGTTCCTCCCTGAAAAAGTGTTGTGTGCCTTTCGGCATGTATATATATCACTCTGAGCGCCCGGAACAGCAAGTCATTTTGAGGATATATATTACACAAAGTTCTCGCTTGGAGATTGTGTGATTAACCCTCGCCCGTGAGGATGAACCGGGAATAGGCTTTGCGCTCGGTTTCGAGGAAGTCCGCCAGCTCAAAAAAGTCCATTTCCAGCGCGATGCGCTGAACGGCGTTCGTATCAAACATGTTGGTCCGCCCGGTGTCGCGCACGGCCAGAATCTGCTTCTTCACTTTTTCAGTCATGCTTGCTCACCACCCTGCAAATATCCGCGCCGTAGGCGACCGAAAGGCCGCTCCCGTTGTCCCACGCGACCATGATGCTGCCGGCGTCGTCCACGCCACGCACCGTGCCGCGGGTTCCTATGAGCGGGGCCTGCGGGTCATTCATCCGCACCAGTTCCACGCGGCAGCCCGTGGGATACTGCCGGCGGAGCCGCTCCACCGTTTCTCTGCTTGGAAAATTCATTGTGTTCACCGCCTTACCGTACTCTGGATTTGTAGGAGCCGTTGCCTTTGAGGTTTGCCAGCAGGATTTTCCGCGCCTGCTTGTATTCCTCCCCGATGAAGCCCAGCGAAAGAAGCCAGCACCGCATGGCGTATTTGGGGTTATCCGCCTCGTGTTCCCGGGCGGTGACGCGCTTTTTCTTTTTGGCCGCTTCGCAGAGCTTGGCAATCAGGGCCGTGTAGGCGGCGACGGTGTCGGCATCGTCCGTAAACCGGAACCAGGGGAAGCACAGCCTGCCGCCGTCCTCGTTCGTCTGCCGGATGGGCAGATCCTCCGTTCCCAGCGCCGCTTTCAGAAGCGCGGCCTTGGCGTTCACCATTTTGCAGAGGTTGTCGACCTTTCTGGGGGAAAAGCCGTCCATCGGCATCTCGATGGTCAGAATGTCCGGGGCGGCGCTCGCTTTTTCCGCTTCCGGTTCATCGTAAGCGCGAACCTCGGCGGAAAAGCCGCGTTCTTTCAGGGCCTCCTCAAGCTCCCGGCTGTCCGGGCCGGCGACCAACCCGGTTTTGCCGACGCGGTAGGCGCCGACCTCGTATTCGAACGAGGGCGCGCCGAGGTAACGGACCGGCTGATTCAGAATTTCACCGGCGGCGCTGGCCAGCGACTTGCGTTTCTCTCCGACAAGGTTGTAGTTGAGCTTCATGATGGAATCCTCCGTTTTGCTTTGATTCCGGCGGGCTTCCGTCCTCCGGTGACTACATATATCACTCCGAAGCGTGAGAATAGCAAGTCCTTTCGGCGCCGTAATGCCGACAAAGATGTGCGCAGGGATTTGTGTATCATACTGCGTTTCCGGACAGCAAAAAGAGCCCCGAAAGGCTCTTTTATGTTTGTCCTATGTACGCCGCCCACAGGGGAAAGTTCTCCCCTCCGGACATGACCAGCACGCCGTTCGTCCGGTTTCGCTGTTTCGCAAGGATGCAGTGCCATACGCCGCTGCCGCCGATACGGCACAGGCCGGCGTTTTCTTCGATGAACCGCCGGTCCGCGCGCAGGTCTGTAACGAAGTTTTCATAGTCGATGGCGGCAAGGGCGACTGTTTTGTTGACCACATACGGCTTTTCGTCCGAAACGAAATGAGGCTTCCGCAAATCTTCCAGCCGGCGCGGCAGCCTTACAAAATATGCCGTGGGTTCCCTCATAGACCGCCCCACTCCAGAAGGAATCGGACGGCGTCCTCAAACCCCGATTTGTAGTAATAGCGCGTTTCCTCCCCGATCTGCAGGGCGAGAGCGTCCTCCAGGTCTGTCCACAGTTTCCGCTGTTCTTCCGCCAGCGCCCCCGCCAGCCGCTCCATGCACCGGGAGGCTTGGGTAATGGCCGCGGTGACCGTTTCCGGGGAATCCGTCCCGAGATCTCCGAGCCTTCTTGTCATAAATTCGTCCATGGCTTTTCTCAGTTTTTCATCCACTTTCCCTGACCCACCTTTCTTTCGGTGGGTATATCCATCACTCCAAACGGGTGTGATAGCAAGTCATTTCTCTGCTTTCGGCCGGAACACCCTGACCGGAACGCCGAGTTCTTTGCATTTGTTGATGACGAATTTTGTTCCGCGGCTGTGCCCGTCCCAAAAGGCGAGGACAAGGTCGCTGTGCTGAACGATGGTAATGTTGCGCCGAAGCGGAGCCGAACGGCCGTATTTTTCATATTCGGGCAGAAACTCCGTCAGCTTTATACCGTTTGCCTCGGCGTATTCCCGCGCGCAGGCGTCGACGCCCCGCGCCCCGCCGCTGACGATTTCGTCCGTGCCCGACGGCAGATAATCCCCAAGATTCCGGACGGAAAGGTCTCTTGATCCGATGACCGCAACTCTCATGGCAGGCCTCCGATTGGATATATATTAGACATGTTTTGCGTTTGTTTTGAACATTGTACCATAAACCGACTATAAAATAAACGCATAACGTATCTAAAACGGAGGTTTCATATGGCTATAAAGAGCTTATCGATACGGATTGAGGAGGATATGCTGGATCAGCTTCACGTCGTTGCGGACTATGAAGGCCGTTCCGCCAACAGCCAGATCATCTATCTCATCCGCAAATGCATCGAGGAGTATGAGCAAAAGCTTGGGAAAATCGAGGTCAAGCGGAAGAGGTAGCCGCCGCGATTCCTTCCAGCACGAACCGGACGCACGGCAGAGCCACGCCGTTTCCCCACATTTTATATTCAGCGGAATCCGTATGAGGGTGCCGGAGCCATTTGACTGTCTGGTTCCGGCTTTTTGCTCTGGAGGGCGCGCCCATTACGCGACGATGCGTTTCCCACACTTCCGACCAGAAGGCGATTTCCTCTTCGGTCGGGTGCTCCGTACCGAGACCGGAGCACCACCAATCGGGGAAGCCCTGCAGTCTGGCGCATTCGGTCGGGGTGAGCCGCCGGACGATATAACGGGAGCAAACCGCGGAAGGCCCGCGGGATGTGAGCGTGGCCGCGCTTTCCTTCGTGAACTGGGGCTTGTACTGCGCGCCTTTTCCTTGGTTAAAAGCCGCGCGGTCGATTCCATAGCTTACCACCGCAACGCCGCCCTGATGACAGTCCGGGCGGGCGCAGTTCAGATCGAGCGTCCGCGAGGTGCCGGCTTCATAAAACCCGCTGTGCGGATTCGGCGAAAGCATGGCGCTGCTTCCATGGGACCCGATGCCGAACGCCGTCATCACCATCGGAACGGAGTTGCCGCCCGCCTGCCCCCGCAGGGTCGGCGTGACTGTTTCGCTGTAGGCAATGCTTCCGGCGTCCGATCCCTGTCCGCCCATAAACGCGGCGGGGTTTGGCGGAGTTTCTTTCTTTTCGTTCATCACGAGCGGAATGTTGCCGCCGCCTGTTCCCATGCGTTCGGAAAGAGTTTGGACAATGCCGTTTTCACAGAACTTCACGCGGCTATCCACAGGATGATTCTCAATCGCCCATGCCCGGCCTCCTAATCTCGAGCAGGCGCCGGGTTCGAAGCCGACTGCGTTTCCAGCGCCAGTCTCAGCACTTCCGGCAGCTGCTTGCCACGGACAGCCGCTCTGCGTAGGATGCCCGCGCAGGCGCGACTCGTCAAATAATATTTTTCCGGCACGTTTGCCTGTAAAATCGACGACAATGTAACAGCGGCGGCGTCTCTGGGCGACTCCCCAAAATTGAGCGTCAAGCGTGCGCCAGCCGACGGAGAAACCTTTTCCCACGATTTCGCCGGAGGTCGACCATCGGCCCTTTTCAGGCAGAGGTACTGACAGGGTTTCGTCTTTGATATGGATGAGTTCATTGAGCACCTCCTGAAAATCGAGCCCGCCGTTTGAGGAATACATCCCGGGGACGTTTTCGAGCACAGCGAACTTCGGGTATTCGTTGTCTGTGACAGCGAGCATTTCACGGATAATCCGTATTACCTGAAAGAAGAGTCCCGACCGTTCTCCGTGAAGTCCGGCGCGCCGGCCCGCGACCGAGAGGTCTTGGCAGCAAAAGCCGCCCGTGACAATATCCGCGGGAGGAACTTTGGAGCCGTCCATCCTGTTGATGTCGCCAAGGTGCTTCATCCCCGGCAGGCGTTTTGTGGTAACCCGTATGGGGAACGGCTCAATTTCTGAAGCCCACAGCGGTTCGATCCCTGTTAAAACGGCTCCGAGCGGAAAACCGCCGGAGCCGTCGAAGAGCGAACCAAGCGTCAGTTTATTATTCACGTCCCGCCACCTCCTTCACAAGGTCGGCGTAGGCATAGGTCTTGCCGTCCCTCTCGCAGGTGACGTCCGCGCCGCCGTTCTGTTTGAATTCGGCATACCGGCGTAAAATCACGCTCGCGTACTTTTCGTCCAGCTCCATCATGAAGCAGATGCGGTCGGTCTGCTCGCAGGCGATAAGTGTGGAACCGGAACCGCCGAAAGTGTCCAGCACGATGGCATTTGCCTGGCTGGAGTTGCGGATGGGGTAGGCCAGCAGGTCAAGGGGCTTTGACGTCGGGTGGTCGCTGTTCTTTTTCGGCTTGGCGAAATTCCAGACCGTGGCTTCCGAGCGGCCGGCGTACCACTTGTGCGTACCGGTTTTGAGCCAGCCGTAGAGAATCGGCTCGTGCTGCCACTGGTAGGGCGAACGTCCCATGACAAAGCTGTCTTTTACCCAGATGCAGGTTCCGGAGAGGTGAAAGCCGGCTTCCCGGAACGCCCGGCGGAAATTTTCGCCCTCGGTGTCCGCGTGAAAGATGTAGGCGGAGCCGCCGCTTTCCAGATTGTCCGCCAGATTCCGGAATGCCGAAAGCAGAAAAGCATAGAACTGGTCTGATTTCTGGCTGTCATTCCTGATTTTCAGTCCGCTGGAACCCTCAAAGTTCACGTTGTACGGCGGGTCGGTCAGGACAAGGTTCGCCTTGCGGCTTCCACCGGAGCTCCCGGCGCCCATCAGCTTTTTCACCGTTTCCGCGTCGGTGGCGTCGCCGCAGATCAGCCGGTGCCGTCCCAGCGTCCACACATCTCCGGGCAGAACAAAAGCCGCCTCTTCCAAAGCGGCCGTGAGGTCAAAGTCATCGTCCTGCACCGCGCCGGTGTCGGCGGCAAAGAGCTTTTCAATCTCATCTGCCCCGAAGCCGGTCAGTTCCACATCAAAGCCGAGGTCCTTCAGCTCGCCGAATTCCAAAGCCAGCAGTTCCTCGTCCCATCCGGCATTCAGCGCAAGGCGGTTGTCCGCAAGGATATAAGCGCGCTTCTGCGCTTCGGTCAAATGTTCCGCAAACACGCAGGGGATTTCGGTCATGCCCTCGGCTTTCGCCGCCAGCACGCGCCCGTGCCCCGCGATAATGTTGCAGTCCTTATCCACAATGACGGGATTGACGAAGCCGAATTCCCGCAGGGAGGCGCGAAGCTGCAGAATCTGCTCCTTGGAGTGCGTCCGTGCGTTGCGGGCGTATGGCACCAGTTTGTCGATATTCACTTTTTCAAACCGGGAAGTCCCGGCCGGAAGTCTTTCCGTCGGCTGCATTGGCTAAAACCCCCTGTTCCTGAGCATCTCGAGGAATTCGTTCTTGCCCTCGTATTTGGTTTCGCAGTTCTGCGAAACGATCAGCCAGATTTGGTTGTAGACCGCCATCATGGCTTTCTGATAATCCAGCGCCATGTTGACGTAAGGCGACCGCTTGCCGGACGCGATGCGCCCCAGCCGGCGGTTCATGTATTCGCATTCCAGATAGGCCCTGCGCAGGAACGCGAAGTCCTCGATCAGGTTCGGCGCGACCAGTTCTCCGCACCCGGAACCATCGACCCACTCTGCGAGCATTTTATAAATCCCGCTTGCCGGCGGCAGCACGTCGCCGCCTTCCTTGGCAGCCATGTCAAGGAAGGACGGCATACGGCGGCTGCTTTTGGTTTTTGATTTCTGCGCGTTTGAATTTTTTTCAAAACCTGTGTTTGATTTTTCACCCGCGGGAAATTTCAGCTTGGTCAGTTCCCGTTTTCCGGGGTTGCCTTCGATGATCTTGTCCGCGAGCGGTTTCTTTGGGCGGCCCGCGCCCGGCCTTGCTCCTCCTCTCGGCACGGGCATCGCCTCCTTTGCCGCGCTTTTTGAAAAAGTTTTTGATTCTGCGAAAATTCATACGAAGGGCCGGGCGCGCTGTCCTGCCCGAAAGCCGCAGAGATTCGGACCGCCCCTCCCGTTGAATTCACAGCCTTTGATTTATTTCATAAAATCAGAAATAATCGCCGCGTTCGGCATGAAGCCTTGAGTGGCACTCCTGACACAGCGCCTGCAGGTTCGTCCAGTCGTTGGTGCCGCCGTCGGTCAGCCTGCGCCTGTGGTGAACCAGCTCGGCGGGGGTCAGCCTGCCTTCTGCCTTGCAAACCTCGCACAGCGGATACGCCGAAAGGTATGCCGCCCGGATCTTCGCCCACGACCTGCCGTAGCGTTTGTTGCTCTCCGGGTCGCGGCCGTACCGGTTGTAGCGCTTGGCTTCCAGCTTCGCGTGCTCCTCGCAGAATCTGCCGGCTGTCAGGTTCGGGCAGCCGGGGTAGGCGCATGGCTTTTTTGCTTTGTACGGCACCGTGATTTCCTCCGTTCCGGCGCATGGAAAAAGCCTCCGCGGGTTTTGCTCCCATGAAGGCTTTCTGATTTTTTCGCCACTCTAACAATATCATAAGAGCCGCGTGGCTTTCTATGGCCTCAGGTGGCGAATCGCATCCACCTCGTTTAACGCCTTGTTGTGAAGGCGGTGCACCCAGCGGATGTCGAGATGCAGCGCCACGGAAATTTCCGCCCATGTGTTGAAGCACAGGTAGCGGAGCTCCAGAATCGTCTGGAGGTCGGGCGCTTCCACACAACGGATGATCGTGACAATTTCATGCTTCAGGTCGATAAGTCTGTTCAGGTCGGCGTTGATTTCGTCCTCCAGGTCGATCATTTTGCAGATCACATCCTCCATGCGGTGGAAATTCCTTGTGCCGCTGTTCGGCGTCTCTCCCAGAGCGGCGGAGGCTTTCTCCGCCAAATTCCGGAGCGACTGGACCTGCTCCAGTTTTGAGTTGATGCGCTGGTCGATTCGATAAGCTTGGGAAAGGTACTCCTTCGCCGTCATTTCCTGCGTATTCATAATCCGTACCTCCGGTTTCTGAATCCCTCGGATTGGCACAAATTGTCTCAGGGACGAAGTCCCTTATTGTCATCAGATTTTCAGATCGGCTTTGACCGCCTCAATCAGGGCGGACTGCGTGCGGTCCTTGGCGGAAAGCGCCCTGCATATGCGGCCGTCGATGGTGCCCTTGGTGACGATATGTTGTACCACAACGGTGTCCGCCGTCTGCCCCTGCCGCCAGAGCCGGGCGTTGGTCTGCTGGTAAAGCTCCAAGCTCCATGTCAGCCCAAACCAGATGATGGTGGAGCCGCCCGACTGCAGGTTCAGCCCGTGGCCGGCGGACGCGGGGTGCACCAGCGCCACGGGCAGTTCGCCGGCGTTCCATCTGCGGATGCTCTCCGGGGTGTCGAGAGGCGAAAACGGAATGTGAAGCTTTCGCAGGCGCTCGGAGATCCTGGCAAAGTCGTGTTTAAACCAGTAGGCCACCAGCACCGGCTTGCC
Organism: Caproiciproducens sp.; assembly: GCF_053840905.1. Classification (NCBI taxonomy): domain Bacteria; kingdom Bacillati; phylum Bacillota; class Clostridia; order Eubacteriales; family Acutalibacteraceae; genus Caproiciproducens; species Caproiciproducens sp. The sequence continues at coordinate 248,866 of NZ_JBNLXQ010000003.1, read as the reverse complement.
GTTCGCCGCTTCGATTAAATCCTCCAGCGCGTCCAGCTTGCGGCCGTGGATATGAATCGTGCCGCCGGCGTCGTCATAGACCGCGCCGTTTGCCATCTGCGAGAGCTTGTTTGACAGCGCCGCGGCGTTGGCGGCGGTGATCTCGCCGTCCGGGAGCCGAAGCACCAGATCTTTTTTCAGATCGTTGTACCGCGCCTGTTCTTCCTCAGAAAGCCGCACCTCGTATTCGCTGCTGATAAGCTTCGGCATCCGCAGATGGTCGGCGGACTTCATGCTGATGGTGATGTCCGCGATTCTGCGGTAGATTGCTTCCTCCGCGCCGGGCAGCGGCTTGTAGGTGAACACCACCTGCCCGCTGCGCTTGTCAGGAAGAAAATAGTCCGTTCGGTACTGCCCGATGAAGCGGCCGAGGCGCTGTCCCATATCCAGCAGCCGGTATTCGGCCCACAGATCCATAAGGCCGTTTGCGGACGGGGTGCCGGTCAGGCCGATGATGCGGCGGACGCGCGGGCGGATCTTCATCAGCGCCCGGAAGCGTTTTGTCCGGTGGCTTTTGAAGGACGACAGCTCGTCGACCACCACGGTGTCGAAATCAAAGGGGACGCCGCTCTCCTCAATGAGCCACTGGACGTTTTCCCGGTTGATAATGCAGATATCCGCCCGCCGCAAAAGCGCCGCCCTGCGCTCGGCCTCGGTGCCCACCGCCACGGAGCAGGTCAAAAGCGACAGGTGATCCCATTTCTGAATCTCGGCGGGCCATGTGTCGCGGGCCACGCGGAGAGGCGCGATTACCAGAATACGGTGAGCCTCGAAGCTGTCAAACAGCAGGTTATTCAGGGCGGTCAGCGTGATGCTCGTTTTGCCGAGGCCCATATCCAGCAGGACCGCCGCGACGGGGTGATCCTCGATGTAACGGACGGCATAGGTCTGGTAGCTATGGGGTTCGTATTTCATCCAGAATTCCTCCAATCTGCTCTGGCCGGTCCAGCACGAAAACCCGAAAGCCCAGCCGCCGCAGCGTCCGGTGTCTGGTTTCCTGCAGGGAGCGCGGCGCCCTGCCCGGAGCCTTGACCTCCACAAAGGCCATGCGTCCGCCCGGCAGCAGCACAAGGCGGTCGGGCATTCCGCTCATGCCGGGAGAGACGAATTTTAAGGCCAGACCGCCCGCCTGCTTTGCCATCAGGGTAAGTTTTTGCTCGATTTCCTTTTCTCTCACGGCCGTTTTCCCCTTTCAAGTGACCTCGGCGCATGTCATTTACCGAACTCTTTCTTACGAGATTTTTTATGTGCCTAAGAAAAGTTTTGGAAGAGACCTTCGTCGAGGTCACTTGATTATCTTGTTTACTGCAAAAAGCGCTCGAAATCTCCGTCGTCCGTTTTGAGACGGAGCCCGTTAAAAAAGCGCCGGCCGTCCCGGACAATCCGCTCAAAGCCGGCCTTTTCCAGTGCGAAATAAAAATCCGCGGTGCTGCGGACATATTCGTTTGTGTCGATGCTGTAATTGCGGTACGCCTGATACAAAGCGCCGGAGCTTTCGCGGAAACCGGCGGCAAGCTCGCACCGGTCCTCCAGAAAATGACCGAACCAGTCGTTCTGCGCCCGGTACTCGTCAATGGCTTTTTGCACGCATGCCGGCACGGGGAGCTTGTAATCCAGCGCGATCACCTTTCGGGCACCCTCGATGATCCACGCCAGAATGCTCTCGCCGGCATTGTTGCAAAGATATTCGCCGTAGTTCTTGATGTCGTTTTTTCCTTCTATCTTTGCGCCAAACGGAATCACGATCAGCCTGCGCCAGATTCCGTCGTCGGAGGCGCTGACCTTCGGCAGGTGGTTGGTGTAGAGAACCAGCGTATGGCAGGGCGTGAAGCTGAACGGGTCCTTGTACTTTTTCTCGGCGAACACATCGTCGGTGGAGCAGAGCTGCTTGACGGTGGAGTCGTTGAGCCGGGCGCCCTCCTGCATTTCGGCGGCGATGAGCAGGCGCTTGCCCTTGACCTCGGCCAGCTCCGGCTTGATGTTGCGGCGGCAGCCCACCGTCAGCGTGTCGGCGGAGATGTTGCCGCTGTACAGGCCCAGCACGCGGGAAACCGCGTTCCAGAAGGTGGACTTGCCGTTGCGCCCGCAGCCGTAGGCGATGATGAGCGCTTCCACATAGACCTTGCCGACGGCGGCAAGGCCGCAGATCATCTGCACATAGTCGATGAGTTCGCGGTCTTTGCAGAAGATAAGGTCTAAGCTGTCCTGCCAGAGCTGCCCGCCCTTCCTGCCGGGCGAAACGGAGGTGATTTTGGTGATAAAGTCCGACGGCGCGTGCTCCCGCGCGCCTTCGAGACCTTTGCGCAGATCGTAGGTGGCTTCGGGCGTGCAGAGAAGAAAGCAGTCCGCATCCAGATCCCGCGGGGAAATCTCCAGCATCGGACGCGCCTCTTTGAGCGCCGCGGTGATGTTCTTGGAATCGCGGCGGCGGATCGCATAGGACTGGTAGGCTTTCGCCGCGAGATATTCGTCGTAGGCCTCGGACTGCGCGTCGTTGAACAGCGCTTCCGCCTTGGCTTTGGAAGTCGTGTCGAGAATGCCCTGCGCTCCGCAGTCGGCCATCTTTTTGGCGGCGGCCAGCAGATCCCGGGTCGCCTCCTCCAGCTGGCGGCGGGTCAGCTCGTGGGCCACTGCCTGCGCGCCCGGCTCGGTTTCCTTCCAGTAGTGCTCCGTGTATCGGAGAAAGTGTGTCGCCGGCGAATAGCGCAGCTCACCGGAAAAGTGCTTTGCCAGCACCTCGGCCTGCCCGACGTCGGAGAAATCACCGGGCTTGTATGAGACATCGCTGTTATACACCTCGGGCGGCACATAACAGTCCTGACGCTGAATTTTGGCGTAAAACCGCTGGGCGCTGTGCCAGATGGTCGAAAGCTCGGCGTCCGGAAGCGGCGGCGCGCATTTTGCGGCTTCCTCCAGAAAGCATTGATACGCCTCATCGCCGTCGCCGTATTTCTTGATAACCCTGCCGGCAAATCGGGACAGGGTGGCGTTGCGGCTGCCCTCCGGAATAACCGGGCCGGTTCCGCTGCCGCCGGGAAGATCCGCGTCAAAGTCGTCGTCCTCCAGAAATTCGGTCAGATTCATCCTGCCGGGGAAGAGTTCCACATCGGCGCGGGATGTGCCGAAGAAGAAGCGCGCCGCATCCAGCGCCCTGGTATCAAAATACGGAAAGATGGTGCTTACCAGCTTCTTCATATCGCTGTAAGCAGCCGCGTCGGTGATGCGCGTAATCGGGAAAAGAATATGGAACTTCGGCCGGGCGGGCTTCCCGTTTTTCTCGCGCATGTGGCAGCGGCTGTAATGGACCGCGAAGCCGACATCCGGAAACGCGGCGGCGACATCGGCCGGGCGAACCCAATCGGCCGGGTTTTCGGAGTGGTCGTTGTCGCAGTCCACGGGCAGGCAGTCCGCGCCGAGAAAATTGTCGCCGCTTCGGTAGCTGTTTTTGTACTCGGCGCAGACGTAGTCGCGGCAGACCGCCGCCCGCAGGCTTTCCTCGTCCGTGACTTCGGTTTTGTGGGGATAGGAGCAGTTGCCGGGGTTGCCGACAATGTCGGCGCTGTACAGCGTAAACATCAGTCGCGCACCTTCTTCGCGCCGTCCTCCAATACCTTGGTGATGAACTTCAGCGCCGTGATGATGGTTTCCAGCTCACAGTCGCCGCCGAGCGTGACTTCGAAGCCCTCGTCTCCGCAGCGGCCCAGCGGGCGCACCCGAATATCCGTGCCGCCCTCGTCCGAAATGCGGAAATAGGTGCGGCTTCCGTGCCCGGTGTCTCCGCCCTGATAGCCGTTGGTGCCGGCCTCAGCCTCGAGAACGTTGGCGCTGACAATTTCGCGCGTATAAGTAGGAATTTCTGTGCCGCCGATGCGGCGCGTGCCTTCAGTGACTGCAAACATCCTGTACCTCCTCCATATCTTCCGTGAAGCAGCGCAGGCGGTAGTTCTTCCACCTGGCGCGTTTGATTTCCGCCTGCATGCCGGCTGTGATATTGCCGCCGAACACCCACACCTCGGAGCATTTGCTCATCAGGGCGTTTCCGAAGAACAGCCCAAGCTCCCGCTCCCGCGGGTCGGCGTCGTTCAAAAACTGCGGAAACAGCAGGTGCGGCGCGATCGGAATAAACCCCTTGTCCACGGCGAAGCGGCAGTAATTCCGCGCGGCCCGGACGTTTCTTTCGACATCTCCCGCATAGGGAGAGCAGATGTAGACGATGGGACGAAAAGCCCGGAGCGCGCGCTCCTCTTTTTCAATCAGTGACAGAGCTTCGCAGGCGGTGGGGTCCGGGTAGCCTTCGCTGTTGCGTTTGCCGATGCTCATGGCAGACCTCCTTCCCGGGCGGGCTGCTGCCGCCCGTCTCTATTACCCACTGGAGGCGGCGGCCCGCTTTTGACGAACACGCTTCAGTCTTTTTTATAAAAATCACATTCATATCCGTCGGCGCGGAGCAGCAGACCCTTTGCCCAGGGCGGCGTTCTGCCCATCTGTTCGCAGACGGCCTGCAGAGACATGCCCGGTTCGGCTTCGATGACCACTTCATCGTGAATGTGCATGACGATGGCGCAGCGGCGCAGTGTCCGCATGGCATAGCAGAGGATGTCGCGCGCGGTGGCCTGCACAATGTTTTCCACAAATTTAGGGCCGTAGGAATCGAGGCGCTCCCATTTCTTCGTGCCGCCGACGCCTTCATAGGTGACGCACTGCCCGCCGAACCGGTTTTGACCGATGCGCGGCTTTACATAGGCAAGCCGCCGGCCGGAAGGCAGTGTGACAAAAAGCATCCCGCTCCGGCAGGAGAACACAATGCCGTGGGTGCTGTTGGCATGTTTATTGCGGACGGCCTCAATCGCCGCGCGGTCTACATCCCACCAGAGCTTTACGATATTCGGATTGGACTGCCGCCACGCGTCGACCAGCAAAGGAAGCTCGTCTTCGGCAAGGCCCATTTCGAGAGCGCCCATGGCTTTGAGCGCGCCGACCGAGCCGCCGTACCCGAGCGCCAGCTCCGCAATTTTCCCTTTTTGCCGCAGATGCCCGTTGATTCCGTGCTTTTCGACCGGCACCTTAAACATCTGAGAGGCGGAGGCGCAGTAGATGTCGCCGCCCTTTGCAAAAACCGCCTGCCGCCACTGCTCGCCGGCAAGCCACGCGATCACGCGGGCTTCGATGGCGCTGAAGTCCGCGACGATGAATTTTGCACCCGCCCGCGGCACGAATGCCGTGCGGATCAGCTGGGAGAGCGTATCCGGGACATCTTCGTAGAGCATTTCGACACCGTCATAATCTCCGCGGCGCACCAGCGCGCGGGCCTGCTCCAGGTCGGGAAGGTGGTTCTGCGGCAGGTTTTGCATTTGAATGAGCCGGCCGGCCCAGCGCCCGGTTCGGCTGGCGCCGTAAAACTGGAACATGCCGCGGGCGCGTCCGTCGGCGCAGACGGCGGTCTCCATCGCCTGATATTTCCGCACCGAGGATTTGGCAAGCTGCTGTCGGAGGGAGAGCGCGTCGCCGAGGGGTTCCGGTGCGGTTTTCATCAGCTCTGCAACAGCCTTTTTTCCGAGGGTATCCGTTTCCAGACCGTTTTCCGCAAGCCAGTGCTTCATCTGCTGAACCGAATTCGGATTGTCCAGCTCCGTCAGCTTCTTCATGGCAGCGGTAAGCTGCCGGCGGGAGCGGGCGTCCATCGCGATGGCTTGCCTGACCAGCGTCAGATCCAGCGCGGCGCCCCGGTCGTTGATTTCCTGATCCAGCTGATACTCCTCCCAAACGCTTTCGGACACCGGGAACTTGGAAAGCCGCGCCTGAACGGACATCTCCGTTTCCACATCGCGGGCATTGTACCGCTTGAAGGCGGCCCACTTGTCCGGTGCGTGCGCGGGACGGTTGCGGGTGCGGCCGGCATTGGCTTTTGTCGGCGCGCAGGGCCGGCAGAAATATTTGATGAGTTCCCTGCCCTCGGTGAGCTTTTGCTTTTCCAGCCCCAGCACTGTGCCCACACCCTCCAGCGACAGCGGCAGGCCCATGGCCGCCGCCCAAACCATGGAACAGCGCCACTGGGCGGGGTCGAGATAGGCTCCGGCGGGCAGCCCGAGGAACCGGGAGAGGCAGACGCGCTCGAAATTTGCATTGAACGCCCATTTGACAACGGCCTCGTCGGTAAGAGCCGCGGCAATTTCAGGCGGGAGCTTCTCCCCGCAGGCGAGGTCGACAACCCGAACCGGGCCGCCGTCCGCACTGCAGCCGAACAGGAGAATCTCAAAGTCGGGGGATTCCGCGTATTTGTAAACGCCGCATTTGGAAAGCGGCGCGCTGCTGTAGGTTTCAATATCAATCGAGAGAGTTTTCATGGAATTGTCCTTTCATGGAGAAAGGGCGGCAGAGAACGAGTCCCCGCCGCCCTGTGCTTACTCCGTTTTTGTGGAAGTTCCCTCGGCTTTCTTGCGTTTGCGGCGCTTTTCCTTGAATTCTCTCACGGCGCAGATGATAATCCCCACAAGATTTCCGATTAAGTAGCCGACGGTGGCGCCGAAGCACACGGAAAGCATCATGCTTTGAATATCAGACATGTCCGCCTCCTCCTTAATTCAGAAAATCTTCATCGTCGTCGGACGCGAAGTCGTTTTCGGCGCTGGTCTTGCCGCCGAGAGGTTCGCCATTACGTATTTTCTGTAGATTGTTCAAACCACAGGCTATACCCTTATTACCATTTGCAGAGAAAGCATACAGGTTGATGCTGGCGCGGCCGTACACACCGGAGTACACCTCGGAGCGGGTGAGCACCGGATTCAGGTCGGCGTCCACAATGCCGGGAGCCGTCGTGGAGTTGGCGTTGATAAAGTAGGCGTTGGCATAGGCGGGGTCGTCGGGGCGTTCCGCGTCGCCGTCGCGAAGCGGGTTCTTGATGGCGGCCAGCGGCGGCACGGTCTTGCCGTTTCCTCTGAGCTTGGACTCGCCCTCGCGGTAGGCCGCTTCGATGGCCGCCTTAATCTTGGCGACGGTTCTGGTGTCAGACTTTGGGATGATCAGGCTGACGCTGTATTTCGGCGTGCCGCCGTTGATGGACTTGGGCTCCCAGACGTTGGCGTAGCTCCAGCGGGTATCGGGGCCGGTGATCACTTTCATGGGATTGCTGACTTTGTTAGACATAGGATTGTCCTCCTTCATTTTCGTTAAAATCGGCTTCCGCCGTTGACATGGCCGGGCGTTTGTCGCTCTCCGGCACGAGCGTGGGTTTGCCCTGGGGTTTTTCGATGTAAGGGATCAAAAGCTCGTCAAAGCGGGATTTTCCGAGCAGCTTCTGCATGGCGGTGACGCCGAGCACCCTGCGCTCATAGGGGTCGAAGCCCGCGCGCTCGACCACATCGGCGACGACTGTTTCATTCACGTACTTCCGATTGGATCGGCCTTCGACCAGTTTCCAGCCGGTCCACTTCTTGCCGCTGACGGCCTGCCGCAGGGCGTATTCCCTGATGGCCGACGCCCACGAAACGAGCTCGTCCGCTTTGGAAAGAATGTCCTCGATGTCCTCGTCCGTGAGGAGAGGCGGCAGCTTGAACTCGTACTGCGCCAGCGCAAGATTGGCCTCGGCCCGGGCGCGGCAGTCGGCCTTTACCTTACAAAAGCCGCACCATTCTCCGCAGAGAAAATTGCCGTCGCCGGCAAAGGCAAGCTTGGCGGTGGGCTTCAGCACCTCGTCGGCCCAGTGATACAGGGAGTCTTTGGAGATTTCCCAGGTGCTGACGTTGTCCCGGCGCGGCTGGTAGATGGTCATGCCGACCGTTTCGATGTCGTAGATGCCGTCGAAAAGCTCCAGCGCGCCGAGCGCGTAGCACTGCATCTGCGGATTTTCCTCAGCGGTTACCAGAACACCGAGACCGTGTTTATAGTCGATGACCCGCAGGGTGCCGTCCGCGATAATGATGCAGTCGGCCGTTCCGAATCCGCCTTCCACCCAGCGGGAGAAATCGACGCGCTGTTCAATGAGCACCACCGGATCGGCGCAGCTCTGCTTGGCGGTTTCCGCCTGTTCGAGCACATAAGCGGCGTAGCCGGCGGCGCAGTCGTTCATTTCCTCGTTGTACCAGGTCAGGTTGTCGGCCGGGTTCTCGGCGGGAAGCCCCAGCGCCCTGCGGAGCTTGTATTCGCACAGCGCGTGGGCGTCGGTGCCTTCGGCGGCGTAGTCGCTGCCTTTGTCCGCATAGCTTTCACAAAGTCGGGCAGACGGCGGGCAGTGGAGCCAGCGGTCGGCGCTGGATGCGGAGAGAAGTGCGTGCGCCCTCATGTCAGGGCCTCCGCTTCCTTGAAAAGCCCGGGATATTCCGCAGGACTTACCTCCGACAACTTTGCGGCGCCGTGCTTCAAAAGCAGGGAGCGAATCTCGGCGGTGTGGCCCGCACGGGATTTGTCCGCGAGCACGGCTCTTACTTCCTCCAGCGTCAGAGCCGGTTCTGCCGGGGGCGCTTTTTCGGCTGGCTCTTTTGCGCCGAACGCCTCGGCCAGCCAGTTCGCCGCGTCGTTAATAGCGGCAGCGGCGCTGCGCAGTTCTTCGATGGTGGCAGCCATATCGCCCATTTTGCTCATCTGCTTTTCCTCCTTCCTCGGATTGACTCTGATCGGCAAGTATCGTGAGTTTCCTTGCCATGCGTTTGGACACGGCGCTGATTGCGGTCAGGATTTCAATGAGTTCTCTGTCCGCAGCGCGGGCTCGGATGTCGGTTTCGTACACCTTGTTCACCTCCCCGGAAGGAGCGGTTGTCATTTTTGCTCTTTCCACTACCCACTGGAGGTGGGAAGGGCGTTTTGACGAAGCAGGGGAAAAAATTTGAAAAATCTCCGACCGCTTTGGGGGCGGCCGAAGATACAGGGCTAAAACAAGTCAGGGTATTCGCGCTGCAGAAGCTCCTTTGCCTTTTTGAGGCGGGAGAGAAACGTGGTGCGCGGGATGCCGATTTTATCGGCAATCTCTGTGTCGGACAGCCCCGCCATGCGCAGGCTACCGATGCGGCGGGCCTCCGGCATAATTTCAGCGAGACGCTGAAAGAGCATGTCCAGCATGATTTGGTCAGTCACGACGTCTTCGATGCCGGCGGCTGAATCGGCAAGTTTGTCCAGCATGGAGAGCTCATCGCCGTCGCTGTTTTGATAGGTACGGTCAATGGAAAGGGTGTCGCCGGGGGCGTGAAACTCGCAGTCGAGGCAGTCGCCGTCGCACATCCAGTTCTTGCTTTTGGGGCACATGCACTGATGATGTGCTTGTGCGCGTTTTCTGATTGCCCAGATATCACGGTAGTAGGCGTAGTATTGTGCTTCTGTGACCTCGACCCACTGCTTTTCACGGGGCAGGAAGATTTTGAAGACGCGGGGTTGACTTTGGTTTTCATGGTTTGTCATGGTTGTCCTTTCCGCCTGATGCGCGGTGGGCGGAGGACAAAAACAGAGCCTGTGCACTGTCGGCACACAGACCCTTTGCCTGAAAAAGGCGCAACAAGGAAAGGGTACCGACATTGCCATTCACCGCCGTAAGCGGTGAACAGGACAATATTTGTATCCTCGGCCTTTATTGCAAATCAGGCTTTGAATTTATTTGACCGGGAGCCTAAGACGGCTCGTCCGTTTTGCCGCGGGAGTGATCCCGTTTGGCATGATTCCATTTTACCGGGGCACGCAGCATTGCACACGGACATGGAATGTCCGTTCAGATACTCTGCAGGTACAAAAAAAGCCCGCGCGAAACAAGATGTTCGCACGGACAGGCACGCCGGTTATTGAAAACAGGCATAAAAATACCCGGACACAAAATGTCCGGGCTGGCTGATATTTTTTATTTTTCTTTTGTCAGCGGAGCAAGATTTACCCCTCGTAGGATGTCATTGCATTCGAATATCGTTTTTGTATAGCAGGCTTCCAGTAAAAAGTGATAGGTCATAAATTTGGGACCACTGCCCAACGAATAGGCCGAGCGGCTGATCAACGCTTGGCTGATGACAGGAGGAAGCTGCAGGGCGATGCAGATTGCCACGATGGTTTCTATAGTGGTTTCATATTCCTCGTTGTTCCGCATTCGGCTTATGGTCTTTGGATCCAGAGAACAAGCTTCGGCAAGCGCTTCGACTGTTTTGCCGCGCCATTTCATAAGAGCTGTCAGCGCACCTGAAAAACTGCCCGGCAGATTTTGCAAAACATCCGAAAGTTCTTTTGCGTAAGCCTGAAGCATTTTTGCGCGGCCGTCTACCGTGTCATTTTCCGGCGAAGTGTTATAATGGGCTTCGAAGACGATATCAGACGTGGAGTCCCGGTACAGGACACACTCGGTAAAATACTGCTTTCCGTAGCTGTTGGAGGATTTCTGGATGGTTAGGTCAAAGACAAGGCAGCACTCGTCGGCGTGGTGTCTGGCGTAGTCGGTAAGGTCTGCCGTGCCGTCCTCATCGTATTCTATGTATTTGGGATGGTTGATGCAGAAGTGGGAATCGGCAAAAATATAGCGGCCGCTTTGTATCTTTTCGCGCAGGTCCTGATTGACCGTGCTTTCGACAATGGCATCACGCTCGCCGATGGAAAAGGTCTGGTTGCGTTTCAAAGCGCCCCGCTTGAAAGCGTGTGGTTTCACATAGTGCCCGTCAATGTAAGTGAAAGCTCCAAGAGCCTCTTCATAACCGAGGTCTGCCATCCTGATTTTGGCGGCCAGACGCGAAACGCAGAAAAACGTCGCCATTTCGTCGATAACCGGCTGAATAATATCGACAAGCTCGTCCGTCCGGAGAATATTCTTATATTTGCGGATCAGCTCAGCCGCTTTGATTTTGGCCTGCCTGTACGGCATCTGGATTCGCGGGGCGAGGGCGTTCGCCTGCCACTCCATCCAGTCGGTGGCCGTCCTGGTTTTGCCGTCCTTGATTCCGCCGACCACCTGGCATTTTATCTGGGTCGCATTCTCGTTGTAAAGCCGCTCCAGTTCGAAGGCTTTCCGGTGTTTATCCCAATGGACGCACTCGTGCACGATGGTATTGTTGACCGAGCCGACATTCCGCAGGAAGAAGGACTCGGGATCGACGAAGATCGTACCTTTGTTCACATGAGTCCTTTTAAACGACGAGTCGGATTTATCGTAATACTCGGCATCGCAGTCCGCAAAAAAGATCTGACCGAAGGTGGAGCAGTCCGCGGAAGCGCTTTTCATCTGGATGGAAAGGCCCATGCGCTCCGCCAATATGCCGGGATCCACAAACATAGGCCGGGACAAGGCTTCTTTATAATTCCTTTCCAGGAAGTCCCGGGCGACATCTTCAAGCTGGTCGCTTCTGATAAGGGGAACCAGAGAATCGGACATCGGATTGCAGTATTTTCTGCGGCTGTCGTATGGCTCGACGGAAGAGATGGTGAAATCATCGAGGCTGCCCGCCAGATCGCCGAAGCAGGAAATTTTGAACCACTGCGTTTTGTCGTCGTATCGGTCGGTGTGCCTGTCCGTTTCGGATATTTCAAACTCCGCTTCCAGAATAACATCGAAGGCAATCTTCATGCCGGGCAGATTTTCCACATAAACGCATTTGACGTTGATATCCGACAGCTCCGCACGGTCGATCGTACGCACCAGTCTGGAGGAGACATCGAGGCTTTGGCAGTTCTGTTCCAACCAATTGGACACAGAGCCGTACAGCTCGTTATAGAAACGGTCTGCAACGTACTCTTTAAACGAACGATCCTGCGCCATGCCCGATCCCTCCGTATTCTCTTATGATTGATGCATATGATGTTCCCTTCTGAAATGACTTTGCACGCTCGGAAAATATACCCAACGAAATTATATCATAGACCGTGTGACAAGTTCAAGATTTCTCGTCAAAAAATCATGTGTACGTGAAGAAAAAGGTTGAATTTTGGCATATAATCATGGTATACTGTTATGCGAAACGACTTTATGCTTTCAGGGGTGATGAGAGTGGCCATTAGCTATAAGAAACTATGGAAACTTCTAATTGACAAAGATATGAAGAAAAAGGACCTGCAGAAAGCTGCTGGAATCAGTTCCGCATCAGTTACGAAGCTCGGAAAAAATGAGAATGTGAATACGGAGATATTAGAGAAAATTTGCTTGGCGCTGGAATGCGATATTAGCGATATTATGGAGATTGTAAACGATGATTCAAATAGATAGCGAATCCTGCAGTCCAGTTTTGGCAGAACGATTAGCTGTATATGGTAAAGGAAGAGGGCGATGGTCATGCTCTTAAACCGTGAAAGCCCTTATAAGGCGTCCATCACCAGAGAACAATTCCTGTTTTATGAGATGCGGACCACTGCAAAATTGATGCAGGAGGGTTTGCCAGACGAAAAAATCGTGGGGCAAATTGCAGCAGATAATCTATTTCAATACCCTACAGAAAAATCAGTCAAACGGATTGCAAATGCTTGTATCAGGAGACTGAGGGCTATGAATGATGACAACTTAATTCAAGCGATCGCCGTACAGCCTACAGCAGTGGCAAAGCAGATATGTTTATACGCTATGATGAAGCACAGCCGTTTGGTCTGGGATTTCATGCTAACGGTGATCGGTGAGAAGTACCGTTTAAGGGACACATCGTTTGGTAAAATAGACTTGAATATTTATTTTTTGCGGTTACAGGAGCAGGATGATTCTGTGGCTACATGGAGTGATACCACCATTACAAAACTGAAACAGGTGCTCACCAAAATACTGGTTGAGAACGAGTATCTTGACAATTTCAAATCCGATCATCTGAATCCGATTTGGCTCAGCCCAATATTGGAAAATGCGATCAGAAGTAATCACGACAACGCGGCTCTGCCGGCGTTTAACTGCTTTTCATAAGGAGGTATCGGCTGCATGAGCGAGATAAAAGAACGTTTAGACCGATTGAGGACGCTTGTTCAGGATGGGGACTTCCTTGAAGGAAAGGGCCTGAGCAATGAAGTGAATATCCGAATCTTTTGCTATGACGCGTCAGATGAGATGATTGTGCGGCATTTCATAGGCCAGCTCATCGCCGATCCGTCTCTCGGTTGTCATATCATTGAATGCAATCTGTATGAAACATTTTTGAAGATATGCAACGACATGGGTATTACGGAAGAAATTCCGCCTATGGAAAGGGATTCCGGCAAAGATTTCCTCTTAAAGCAGCTGCAATCTATAGCGACAGAAGGCGCCTTCGTTGAGAAAATTCAATATGCGCCGCATGAAAATGGCGACGTATTGATGCTAACCGGTGTTGGAGATGTGTTCCCGTTTATGCGTGTGCACTCCCTTTTGGAAGCGCTGCAGCCGCATTTTTCGGATATTCCCATTCTGGTGATGTACCCCGGAAAATTTAATGGCAATTATCTCAAACTGTTTGATAAACTTACGCCCAACCCATATTACCGGGCGTTCAATGTGGTATAAGGAGGAACGTGGCATGATAATCCGGGATATGTTCTCCGATGACATTAACCGTCCGATCAACGGTGTCATTAAAGTTGATCAGGATGCGACCGATGTGATTGATCAGGAAGTCCGCGAATATGTGATCACCAAGGAGCTGAAGAGGCACTTTATCACTTTTTTCAACTATTACAGCGACGCCTTTGAAACTCCGACCGCTGATATCGGCGTTTGGATCTCTGGCTTCTTTGGTAGTGGTAAATCTCACTTTCTGAAAATGCTTTCCTACATATTAGCGAACCGCGACGTGGGCGGTGTGAAGACGGTCGAACTGTTCCGAAGAAAATTTGAGGATGATCCGGCTACCTTCATGCTGATTGATAAGGCAACGAGGGGTAAAACGGAAACCATCCTTTTTAATATCGATATTGAAGGCCCTATCAATAAAGACAAGACTGCCGTGCTTCGCGTTTTTGCAAAAATGTTTTACACGCATCTGGGCTATTATGGAGAGAATTTGAAAGTCGCCAAGCTGGAGCATTATATCGATCAGTGCGGCAAGACCGAAGAATTCCGACGCGTTTTTGAAGATAAAAAGGGCATGCCATGGCTGAAGGCCAGACAGGCATTTTCTTTCCACGGAAAATACATCGTTCCCACACTCATGGAAGTCCTCGATATGAGCGAGGAAGATGCGAAAAACTGGTTCAACGATAAATCCGCTACTGAAATGAGCATCGCGCAGCTGGTAGCCGAGATCAAAGAATATGTGAACAGCAAACCGAAGGATTTTCGGCTGCTATTTATGATCGACGAGGTCGGTCAGTATGTCGGTACCGACACCGATATGCTTTTAAACTTGCAGTCGCTGATTGAGGAAATCGGCAGTAAGTGCGGCGGAAAAGTATGGGTTGTCTGCACAGGGCAAGAGGCCATTGACGAAATTATCAAGGTCCGCGCCGACGAGTTCTCCCGTATTCAGGCCCGTTTCAAGACCCGCTTATCCCTGTCGTCCTCCTCTGTGGATGAAGTCATCCAAAAGCGTATTCTAAATAAAAAGCCGGAGGCAGCCGCCCAACTCGAAGCGCTGTATAACGAGAACGATTCTGTGCTGCGCAACCTCTTCAGCTTTACAGATTCTGTGCTGGATATCAAGGGTTACAACGGGGCCGGTGAATTTGCGGTAGACTTTCCATTCGTGCCATATCAGTTCATCATCATACAGAAGGTTTTTGCTGAGATCCGCAAGCACGGCAATTCAGGCAAACATCTCTCCGGCGGCGAACGTTCCATGCTGTCCGGATTCCAGGAGGCGGCACAGGCAATTCAGGAGAAGGACAAGTACGCTCTGGTTCCGTTCTTCCGTTTTTATGATACCGTGCATACTTTCCTCGACGGGTCGATCCGCCGCGTGATCGAGCGCTGTGAGCGTGCGGCCAATAACGGCAACGGGATTGAACCCCAAGATGTCAACCTGTTGAAGCTGCTGTATCTGGTTCGTTATATCGATGATATCAAAGCTACGCTGGACAATCTCGTAATCCTGATGGCCGACGACATCCGCACCGATAAGGTCTTGCTGCGCGAGGCTGTCCGTGCCTCTCTGGACAGGCTGCTGAGCCAGAATTACATCGGCAGAAGCGGCGATACCTACAACTTCCTCACCGATGAAGAACAGGACATTCAGCGCGAAATCAAGAACACGCCAGTGGATACCGCCGCGATGGTGGAGCGGATCGCCCACATGATCTACGGCGATATCTATACGACGAAAAAATACCGCTACGGTATTTATGACTTTGCCTTTGAACAGATGGTCGACGGTGTCACGGTCGGCGCGGCAAGCGGTGGAATGCGTCTCAAATTTCTGACAGTAGCCACAGACGCCGTTGAAAAATCCGAATTGCGGCTTATGGCAGAATCCTCCGGGCAGGCAATCGTCGTACTGCCTGATTCCCCGTATTACGAATCGCTGGAAAACGCGATGAAGATCCGCAAATATGTGAAGCAGCGCAATGTGGCGCAGCTACCGAAGTCCGTGCAGGACATCATCCGTGACCAGCAGGACGAGGCCGCCGACTACGAGCAATCTGCGATGGACGATCTGCGGAAGGCCATTGAAAACGCCGCCTTCTATGTGGACGGCGAGCACATTGAAATCAAGAGCGGAGATGCTAAAGCAAAGATTGACCAGGCCCTTGAATATCTGGTAGCCCACGTTTACAGCGACCTTGATCTGATCACAAAAAACGCCGATTCCGATGCGGATATCATTGCAATTCTTGACGGCTCTGCCGACAGCGGCATGTTGCCGGGCTTCGCCCCAAATCAGGATGCAGCGGCTAAGATGGAAGAATTTCTGGAGATGCAGTTTCGCAAGAACCTGCCTACCTCGATGGCGGACATTCAGAGCCGCTATCAGGCGATTCCGTATGGCTGGAGGGAAATCGATATCGCCGCGGTTGCCGCCCAGCTGATTTATGAGCAGAAGGTCACGATCAAATACGCGGGGACGACCATTCAGCCGAACAATCCGAAACTGCCGGATATGCTGCGTAAAAAAAGTGAGACGGGCAAAACAATCATTTCCACACGCCAGATCGTTTCTGTTGCCAAAATGAAAGAGGCAAAGGAGTTTCTGCGCGACTATTTCGATATCATGGACGTGCCGGACGATGAGGATGGCTTGATTGCGTTCATCATCCTGAAGTTTTCAGACCTGAAAGCGCACTACGCAGATCTGGGCAAACGCTACGAGGGGCATCAATATCCCGATCATGTTCTTGTAACAACAGGCATCCAACTGATCGACGACGTTCTCTCGCAGCAGAAGGACAATATCGCCCTGATCGACCGCGTCATCAAACGGCAGGACGAGCTGGATGACAATAAGGAAGCCATGCAGAATGTGGAAAGCTTCTTTAAGAACCAGGTGACGGTTTTTGACGCCGCTGTGCAGCTGGAAGCCGACCTCGCGAATGAACTGGATTATCTCTCGAAAGAGCCGGAAGCCAATACGGCGCTGAATCAGATCCGGCTCATTCTTATGAGCACCGGCAAGTTTGATTATAAGCGCATCCCGGAGCTGAACACCCTCATGGCTACGGTGCATGAGGGTCATGACCGCCTGCTGGCTGCAAAACGAGACGAACTGCTGGAGATCGTCCGTCAATGCATGGAGGCGATCCACACGGCGGGAAGCGGCGATCTGGACGTCAAGAACCTGATCACCGCAGCAGACAATTTCTATACACAGAAAAAGCAACGCATAGCGGAACTCAAAAGCCTCGCGCTTCTGGACGGCCTCGTCCCGCTGCTGCTGAACCAGAAGGACGAAACCTGCGGCAAGATCGAAGCTATGAACAGGCCGCCGGAGCCGAAGCCGCCTGTTATCCCTGGCAAGCCTGCCCCGAAGAAGATTATCAAGGCGTTAAACCGCCAGGTAGTCTTCCCGGCAAAGCGGCTGGAAAGCGACGCCGATATCGACGCCTATGTGGAAAAAATGCGCGAACAGCTGAAAACACTCATGAAAAGCTGCGACGGCATCGAGCTGAAGTAAGGAGCCGGTTATGGATAAAAACGCCATCAAAAAATATGCGGTCTGGGCGAGGCGCGAACTGATCTCCCGCGTGAGCCAGAAAGCGCTGCAATACGGCATTACCGAAAAGAACATGGTGGATGCCGGCGCGGACAGCGTGAACGGCCATCTGCTGACGTCTGTGGAGAAAAAGCAGCGTCAAGCACTCATTGCAAAGATCAAGAAGGAAAACTATGGGCAGGTCATGGAAGAAGTGGCCTACACATGGTTCAACCGCTTTATCGCGCTGCGCTTTATGGAGGTCAACGGCTATCTCCCCACCCACGTCCGCGTTTTTACGGATGCGAACAACGCTTTCAAGCCTCAGATTCTCACCGAGGCCATTCATCTGGAAATGGACGGCCTTGACATGGATAAAGTCTATGCTCTCAAAACCGCCAACCAAACCGACGAACTTTTCAAATACCTTATCATCACCCAGTGCAATGCGTTGAGCGCCATCCTGCCGGGAATGTTCCAGAAAATTGAGGACTACACCGAGCTTCTGTTCCCGGATAACCTGCTGCGCGAAGGCAGCGTCATTGAGCAGATGATTGCGATGATCCCGGAGGAAGACTGGAAAGACGAAGTCCAGATTATCGGCTGGCTGTACCAGTATTACAACACTGAGCCGAAGCAGGCCGTGTTCGACGGATTGAAAAAGAACATCAAGATCACGAAAGAGAAAATCCCCGCCGCGACGCAGCTTTTTACGCCGGACTGGATCGTCCGCTACATGGTGGAAAACAGCCTCGGCCGCTTGTGGATTGAGGGGCATCCGAATGACGAGCTGAAATCCACGTGGAAATACTATCTGGATGAGGCGAAACAGGAGCCGGAAGTGCAGGCGCAGCTTGAGAAAATTCGGGAAGAATACAAAGCGCTGACGCCGGAGCAGATCAAGTTCATCGACCCCTGCATGGGCAGCGGCCATATTTTGGTGTACGCTTTTGACGTGCTGATGCAGATCTATGAGAGTGAGGGCTACAATCCTCGCGATGCGGCGAAATTGATACTGGAAAAGAATCTCTATGGGCTGGACATCGACCGCCGAGCTTATCAGCTTGCCTATTTCTCGCTGATGATGAAAGCGCGGCAGTACAACCGCCGCATTTTCGACGCTGGCGTAAAGCCGCAGGTCTACCACCCGGCGGGCTTCCCCGATGGCGAGGAATACGGTTCGCTGGTGAAGGTGGATACGCTTGAAGATAAACCGCAGGAAAAAGGTATCGGAGAACAAATTGAATTCGATGATAACTATGAGCGTGACTTGCGTGTATGGAACTTCAAACGGTTATTAGCTCAGAAGTACGACGTGGTTGTGACTAATCCGCCGTATATAGGTGCAAAGACTGGAATGAGCGACACTATGAGGTCGTTTTTACAACTTCACTATCCAGAACACAAAGGAGACACTTTCGCAGCGTTTGTCAAACGAGTTGCAGATATGTCAAATTCGACAGCCTACTTCTCGCTAATTATTCCAGAAAGTTGGCTTTCCCTATCCAGCTTTGAATCATTAAGGTCTGGTTTGATTCAGACAAACAGGATAACAAATCTGCTCCATCTTGGGGCAGGTGCTTTCGATTCTGGGTTTGGTACTGCGGCATTTGTAGCAGGTAAAATGTATGTTAAGACATACTTAGGTGCTTATGTACAACTGACTCAGTTTGCTGAAAGCAACGACAAAAAAAACGAGCTTTTGACTAATCCCCAAAAGAATACCTTCCATGCGCATCAAGAAGATTTCACACAGATTGACGGGACACCAATATCATACTGGGTAAGTCAGAAGATTTATTCTGGGTTTAATACCTTTCCCACACTTGATTCTATTGCGGATGCACGGCAAGGACTGACGACCTGTGACAACAACAGATTTTTGCGACTTTGGCATGAAGTGGTTATAGACGATGTATGTACTCACTATAACCTCAATACGGATGTCAGCGAAAACCACAAAACTTGGTATCCCTTCTGTAAAGGCGGCGAGCCACGCAAGTGGTATGGTAATAATGAGTTTGTTGTGAATTGGAGAGATGACGGAAGAGAACTAAAAGCATTCATAGCAAAAAAATATGTTAATTACACACGCCACGCAAAGAGTATTGCTTTCTATTTTCGGCACGGACTAACTTGGTCGGCCATTGCCAAGGACTTTGCCGTTCGTGTTTATCCTGATGGCTTTATATTTGCAGATAAGGGTCAAGCCGTTTTCACAAAAGACAAAGACTATTACTACTTATGTGGATTGCTTAATTCAAAGTATACAGCAAAAGTTCTTTCTGTTTTATCACCCACTCTTGATTTTAATTGTGGCTACATCAAGAGAATCCCCGTTGCCAAGATAAAGGATACAACACTAATAGAGCATCTTGTAAAAAGTTGTATCGAACTATGTGTGTTAGACTGGGACAGCTTTGAAACCTCGTGGGACTTCAAGCGGCATCCGCTCATTCAATTCAGAGTACCCGCAGCAGCTTGGGGAGATGAAAAGCCGAAGTTTACCATCCAAGCAGCATATATCGGAGTCAAAGCATTTTTCTCCGCAAATTTTGAAACCCTCAAGCGCAACGAAGAGGAACTCAACCGTATCTTCATTGACATCTACGGCTTGCAGGATGAACTCACGCCGGAAGAAGACGACAAAGACGTGACCGTGCATTATATTGCGGACACGAAAGAGGACGCACCGGAGGGAATGCGAAACAGCCCCTATCTATTGACAAAGCAGGATGTGATCAAAAGCTTGATTCCCTATGCCGTGGGCTGTATGTTCGGGCGATATAGTCTTGACAAAGAAGGCCTCATTTTTGCCGGGGGCAATTTTGACGAGGTTTACTGGAAATTCCTTGGTCAAGCTCCATGCGATAAAGACGGGAGTTTACCTTATGGTTCCGGGTATGCAGGCATAAGCTTAGCAAAATATCATTATCCTTATTTTAGAGATAGTAATGACATATCTACAGCAACAAAACTTACCTACTCACCGGATGTTGATAATTGCATTCCAATCTGTGACGACGATTATTTTGAGGACGATATTTTAGGGCGTTTCGTAAAATTCATTGAAGTGGTCTACGGTAAAGAAGCACTGGAAGAAAACCTAAAGTTTATCGCCGATGCGCTCGGCGGCAAAGGCTCACCGCGCGAGGTCATCCGGAATTATTTCCTCAATGACTTCTACGCCGACCACTGCAAGATTTATCAGAAGCGCCCGATCTACTGGCTCTTCGATTCCGGCAAAAAAAACGGCTTCAAAGCGCTCATTTATATGCACCGCTATCAGCCGGATACCCTCGCCCGGATGCGCACCGACTATGTGCATGAGCAGCAGGCCCGTTACCGTACCGCCATCGCCGATGTCGAGCAGCGCATGAACGGCGCCTCCGGAAGCGAACGAGTCAAGCTGAATAAACAGCTTGCCAAGCTGCAAGGGCAGGCAACGGAAATCCGGGAGTACGAGGAAAAGATCCACCACTTGGCCGACCAGATGATTTCCATCGATCTGGACGACGGCGTGAAACACAATTACGCAATTTTCAAGGACGTTCTGGCTCCCATCAAATAAGGAGGTGGCTGTATGGTCAGCATGGATTTGGATACCGTTATACAAGACCTGAACCGGCGGTTTGCCGCCCCTTTGCCGGAGTTCTATAGCCGCCGCATCATCTTCTGGCGTGATGAGGATCGGGAATTTGAGGACAAGCTGGATGATATTCGGCTGGGCAACGCAAAACTGCTTATTCTCACCGGCAACAACAACTTCGAGGCAAAGAAGCTTCTCACCGTTGACGACAGAAGCAGCAATTACCTTGTTTACAGCCCCTTTTCTTATGCCAGACCGGAAGACAACTGGCTCATCAACATCGAGCTATATAGCGAGGAGTTCCGCGCTGACCTTACTTCCATCTGGATGAACGAAATGGGCCTGCCTGCTTTACCTGTTCTAAGGAAGCAGGTCAAAGCCTACCGGAAATTTTTTAACTCCAAGGAACGCCGCGCTAAAATTTCGGTGCTGAACAAAAACATCACTACGGCGGCCCAACTTCATCTCGCAGTGATGGCGGCGCTCTGCGGCCTCAAAGACGTCCATCCGAACAGTATCATCCGCGCAGTCATTCGCGCCGGGCTGGATATAGAAACCAACAGTGTCTATCAAAGTTTTGTAAACTACGGCGCCCAAAATCCGTTCTGGGTGCTGGTGGCACAGGCCACCGGTTACCGCGAGGGCGACAAATCCAACCTCGGCAGATTGGCGATCCATATGCTGCTCACTGCCGCGACCAGAACGATGAGGATGGAGAACCTGGCCGGGCTGGACAGTCTGATCTCTTTACCGCATCAGGCGTATTGCTATGATTTTATTTCCGACTGGCTGCACAGCGACGACAACGGCCAACTGTACGAGATCGCCCGATATGCGGAAAACGAGGCGCGGCTGTACCAGCGATTCGGCAAACTCTCTGTGGAGGAACTTGCAGATACCGAGTGCTTCCCGTGCATCAACGAATGCATCCTCACTCAGATGATGACCGAGATCGGCGACCATATCATCGATGTGAATGCCATTACGGCCACGGTCGAGAAGCGCCGGGCGATGGTATGGTACGACACGGTTTCCTGCTATTACGACGGCATCCTTCAGGTCGCCAATATGCAGGCTTTCTTCCATGACCACTCCGCCGGTTTCCACACGGTGGAACCTCAGAAGATATGGACTGAATATACGTCCGACTATTATCAGATGGATACGGATTACCGCCTTTTCCATCAATGCTTCTCACGTTCTCTCAAAGTCTCCAACCCGATTCTGGATGACCTGTTCAAGCATGTTGTGGAAAAGGTTGAGGGGTTGTATACCACATGGTTCCTTGGGCAGCTTGGCAGCAACTGGTCGGATGCCTGCGCCGATGAGCTGGCAAAATACGGCCGCATTTTAGAAGTACCGCAGCAGACCAATTTTTACACAAACAAGGTAAAGAATACCGGCACCCGTGTGTTCGTGATCATCTCGGACGCCATGCGCTATGAAGTGGCGGCGTCTCTGGCGAAGCAGCTTCGCCGTGAAACCCAGAGCAAAGTGGAACTTTCAAGCTGCGAGGCCATCTTCCCGACCATCACAAAATTCGGTATGGCGGCGCTTCTGCCGCACCGAGATCTGACGGTGGATTACAAAAACGAGCGCCTTTCCGTTCTGGCCGACGGACAGTCGACCGAGAGCATTAACCGCGATAAGTTGCTGAAATCAGCCAACCCATCGAGTATTGCCCTGCAGTACAAGAACATCATTGGCATGAAGCGCGCGGAGCGCAGCGAACTTGTCAAGGGAATGGATATCGTCTACATCTATCACGACAAGATTGACGAAGCGGCCCACACTTCCGACAGCATGGTGTTCCCGGCCTGCGATGATGCCATCGGGGAAATCAAAAACATGGTGCGTATCATCGTCAACGAGTTCGGTGGCACCCGCATCCTGATCACTGCCGACCACGGTTTTCTGTATACTTATAGTCCGCTGGCCGAGGATGGAAAAGTCGATAAGACCAGTTTCAACCAGCAGGACGTTGAGTATGGCCGGCGCTACGCGATTATGCAAAAGGGCACGAAACCGGACTATCTGCTGCCGGTGAAGTTCCTTGACGGCAATACGGGTTTTGAAGCCTTTGCCCCAAGAGAGAGCGTCCGCATTAAGATGAATGGAGGCGGGTTGAACTTTGTCCACGGCGGAATTAGCCTTCAGGAGATGGTCGTGCCGGTAATCGATTATCATTTTCTGCGTAACGACAACAAAGCCTACCAGCGCAATCGGGAAAAGTACGATACGAGACCCGTTACCGTGAGCCTACTGTCCGCCAGCCGGAAGATCAGCAATATGATTTTCTCGCTGAATTTCTATCAGAAGGAAGCGGTCAGAGATAACAGGGTAGCGGCCACCTATTTGCTTTACTTTACGGATGTAAGCGGGAAGCCGGTCAGCGACACGACAAAAATTATTGCAGATAAGGCCAGCGATAATACACAAGAGCGAACCTTCCGCTGCAGCTTCAACCTCAAGCCGCTGAAATACAATAATCGGGACAGCTATTATCTGGTCATCGCCGACAAAACCGGCCTGCAGATGCCGCAGCGCGAAGAATTCCAGATTGATATCGCCTTTGCGGTGGACGATTACAACTTCTTTGAATGAGTGCCGCACGGGGAGGAACAGCAATGGAGCAGATACCTGAAGGGACAAGCTTCCGTGAAATCATCAAGGACAAGCTGCGCCAGAATTTCGACGGTAAAATTGTCCGCAAAGATCTGACCAAGAAAATCAAGGAAGGGGCCAATGTGCCCATCTATGTCCTTGAGTTCCTTTTGGGGCAGTATTGCAGCTCGGACGATGAGGAAGTGATCGAGGCTGGCATCCAGAAAGTAAAGCGGATTTTAGCCGATAATTTTGTGCGCCCGGATGAATCCCAGAAAATACTATCGATGCTTCGGCAGCGTGGCAGCCACACCGTCATCGATAGGATCACTGTCAGCCTGAATATCAAAAAGGACAGCTATGAGGCCGAGTTTTCCAATCTGGGCCTGAAAGCCATCCCGATTTCCGAGGAGTATCCAACGAAATACGACCGCTTGCTCTGCGGCGGCATCTGGTGCATTGTCCAGCTGGATTATGAGTACGTAGAAGAAGACAAGAAAAACGGCACCCCGATCCGTATCAGGAAACTAACCCCCATTCAAATGCCGCATGTGGATATCGATGAGCTGAAACGCGGCAGGAAAGCATTCTCCAAAGAAGAATGGATGGACGTTATGCTGCGTTCCATCGGGATGGAGCCGGATACGCTTTCCTATCGTGAAAAATGGCTGCTGCTTGCCCGAATGCTACCGCTGGTGGAAAATAACTTCAATCTGTGCGAGCTTGGACCGAGAAGTACAGGCAAATCACATCTGTATAAGGAAATTTCACCGAATAGCATCCTCATATCCGGCGGGCAGACAACCGTTGCAAATCTGTTTTATAACATGGGCCGAAAGACGGTCGGGCTGGTGGGCCTGTGGGACTGCGTTGCTTTCGACGAGGTCGCCGGTATCCATTTTAAGGATAATGACGGAGTCCAGATCATGAAAGATTACATGGCATCCGGTTCCTTTGCGCGAGGCAAAGAGGAAAAAGCCGCTTCTGCCTCTATGGTCTTTATTGGAAACATCAACCAGAGCGTGGATGTGCTTCTGAAGACATCCAGCCTGTTTGACCCGTTCCCACCAGAGATGGGGACCGATACCGCGTTTCTTGACCGTATCCACTGCTATATACCCGGATGGGAAATCCCGAAATTCCGGCCGGAGCACTTCACAGATGATTATGGCTTTATCACCGATTATCTGGCAGAGTTTATCAGAGAACTTCGTAAAGAGCAGTACGGCGACGCGCTGGATAAATACTTTCATCTTGGAAAAAATCTCAATCAGCGTGATACCATCGCCGTGAGGAAAATGGTAGGCGGATTCCTGAAACTGATTTATCCAGACGGGGAGTTCACAAAAGAAGAACTGGAAGA
This sequence comes from Caproiciproducens sp., assembly GCF_053840905.1. NCBI lineage: Bacteria > Bacillati > Bacillota > Clostridia > Eubacteriales > Acutalibacteraceae > Caproiciproducens > Caproiciproducens sp. Next base: position 224,310 of record NZ_JBNLXQ010000003.1, on the reverse strand, counting down.
AATCCTGAAGCTGTCCCTGGAGATGCGCCGCCGCGTAAAAGAGCAACTCAAAAAGCTGGGCGGCATGGAGTTCTATGACGTGAATTTCTCCTATATCGATAACGAAACCTTCGAGGAACATTATGTCTCTGTGCCGGAACAAGGTGGAGGCAAGCTGATTCCGGAGGGCATGTGCAATCCGGGCCAGGTTTATACCGTTTCACAAGGCAAATCTGGCATGATTGGCGTCTTTCGTCTGGAGTCTCAAATGCTGCCAGGCAATGGGAAATTTGAACGCACGAGCATAGGCTCTGACCGCGATGCGCGGGAAGCCACCAACACAGCCTTCAATTTTCTAAAAGCAAACGGAAACCGGATCAGCGGCACCATCAGTACGACGACTAAGGATTACATCATAAACTACCAGGATCTTCAGGGCATCGGTATGACCGGAAAACTGGCCCTGCCGACGTTAATTGCTCTGTGCTCCATTGCTTTGAGAAAACCGACGCAAAGTTCGCTGGTCGTCCTCGGGGAAATCAGCATCGGCGGTACTCTGATCAAAGCGGATGAGCTTGCCAATGCGCTGCAGGTTTGTCTCGACAGCGGGGCGAAACGGGTGTTGATTCCCAGCACATCCTTCGTTGATTTTGCAACGGTTCCACCGGATTTGTTGAGCGCATTCCAGCTGATTCCGTATCAGAGTGCGGAGGACGCTGTGTTCAAGGCACTGGGTGTGGAATGATTCGGTGAGGAGAAAATAGAATGACTGAAGATTTATTAGCCATACTTGATGAAAGTAGGAGGCGGTAGATATGGAAAATAGCGATGAAAAGCGGGTATGGGGTATCCACACGATGGACGATTCCCTATTTTTGCATGAAGATGTTATCGCTATCGGTTGGAAAGACATGGGCGATTTGAAACAAATCGGAAGCAACCGGGACGCATTTAAAAAGCATTATGAGGAAGTATATCCTGATGCGAAAAAAGGTGCTATCGCGAATGGTGCCGGGATGCTTTATCGATTTGTCTATGAAGTCCAAGTTGGAGACTATATCGTATTTCCTTCCAAGATTGACCGCCAAATTAACATTGGTACCGTAGAAGGCGATTATACATTTAATCCGAATGCATCCGAATATGTTCAACAGCGAAAAGTAAAATGGTTGAGGCACTTCCCAAGGACAGCATTTTCACAAGGAGCACTTTATGAAGTCGGCTCAGCAATGTCTTTTTTCATGGTAAAAAATTATGCTGACGAGTATTTAAGCGCACTGGATAAGAATTTTAGACAGACAGCACTTTCCACAGAAGGCACTGAAGATGAGAGTATTGCAGCCACAGCAGATGAAATCGTCGAGACTACAAAAGACTTTATATTGAAAGAACTGAGCAAGCACCTCAAAGGATATGAGCTTGAGGAATTCGTAGCAGATTTGCTACGGGCAATGGGATACAGGACATCCATATCAAATCACGGCGGCGACAGTGGAATTGATATTACTGCATACAAAGATGAGCTACCGCCTCGCATTTTGGTTCAAGTCAAGAGTCAGGACGGCGATATAAAGGAAACGACTATTCAGTCTCTGAAAGGCGCTATGCGTGAGGGTGACTACGGCCTATTCGTTACACTTTCAAATTATACCAAGAACGCGCAGAAGTATCTGAGCAGCGTTCCGATTATACGTGGTATCAATGGCACGGAACTCGTGGATTTGATATTGAAATATTATGCTCAACTTAATGATAAGTACAAAAAAATGATTCCGCTGAAGATGGTATATATTCCAGTACCGAGTGAAGATGACAAATAATTTCCCCTGCACAGAAAAATTGCCAAACACAGACCAGACATTAATCTGATTGGCTCGTTGCATTTTATACTGGAAATGACATCAATCTCGTTCACTCGACCTCTGACCATGGACTTATTCCCGTGTATATACAAAAGAAAAAATACAGCGATGACTTATTTTATTTTCCTAAAATTTGGTAAAATACATATAAGACATTAAACTCATGACCTCGTTGCATTTTATACACGGAAAAACATCAATCTCGTTCACTCAACTTCTGACCATGGACTTATTCCCGTGTATACACAAAACGAGAAATACATCGATGACTTATTTTCTATCCCTAATATTTGGTAAAATACATATAAGACATTAAACCCATGACCTCGTTGCACGTGGAGACGGTGGTATTGATGTCGGCACTTCACGAGTGTACGGGATAGATGTTTTTTGAATCTGGCGGGGTTGTGTGGACGGGATGGATGTTGAGAGACAATCAATCATTCAAATATTCTGTTCAGCCAGTGTATTTGATGGCTTATAGAAAGGTTTCGTGATTATGGAACTGCAAACAAAGCGATTGACACTACGGCCGTGGAAAGATACGGATGCCGAGAGTTTATACGAATATGCAAAAGACCCGGATATTGGACCTATAGCCGGATGGCCGCCCCATAAAAGCATTGAGGAAAGCCGGGTTGTTATAAAAAATGTTTTTTGCGGTCAAGAGTGTTATGCCGTCTGCTTGAAAACGAATCTTCTGGCGATTGGCTGCATTGAGTTGAAGCTAAACGGCAGCACGGATATGACGGACAAAGACGATGAGTGTGAACTTGGTTACTGGATCGGAAAAGAGTTTTGGGGGCAAGGGCTTATTCCTGAAGCGGCCAAAGAGCTGATTCGTCACGGATTCGAAGATTTGGGTATGAACATAATCTGGTGCGGTTATTATGACGGCAATGTAAAATCAAAACGAGTGCAGGAAAAGCTGGGGTTTCTTTACCATCATACGTGCACTGAGGTCCCGGTTCCGCTTCTGGGTGAAACCAGAATAGGGCATACCAACTATTTGACAAAGGAACGTTGGTGTACAGAGGCTCCATGAAAAATATTTATCTAATCGGCGGCACCATGGGCGTAGGAAAAACGGCTACTTGCCAGATGATGAAGAAAAAATTGAACAATAGTGTTTTTCTTGATGGGGATTGGTGCTGGGATATGCATCCGTTTCGAGTAACCGCTGAGACGAAGCAAATGGTGCTGGAAAACATTTGCTTCCTCCTGAATAACTTTATACGGTGTTCAGGCTTTGAAAACATTGTGTTTTGCTGGGTCATGCATGACCAGGCTATTATTGACGATATTCTGTCCCGAATCGAAACCTCAAACTGTAAGGTTCACTTGATATCTTTGGTATGCGGCGAACAGGCGCTGCGAGATCGTCTGGAAAAGGATGTAAAGGCCGGAATTCGGACGGAGGATGTGATACGCAGAAGTATAGAGCGCATCCCGCTTTATCAAGCGTTGAATACCATTCAAGTCGACGTATCAAATAGAAGTCCGGAGCAAGCGGCGGATTTTATTATTGAGGAATGCCAATAGGTCGATTTGGCTTTTTACGGGTTTACCGGGGATGAACGGGATGGATGTTTTTTGGATTTGGCGGGGCTGTGTGGACGGGTTGGATGTAGGTAGGAAAATTTGCGAAATTTACAAGGACTATTATGTAAGAAATATTTTTTAACGATAGGAGGTTAATCATGAGAAAATCTGTAAGAATGTTAGGATCAGAATATGGTCTAACATCACAAGAAATGAATTATATTTTAAAGGAAGAAGGATATCTGAGCGGTGAGGCGGGGGAATACTCTGTAACCGATAAAGGCGCACCTTTTGCCGAAGAAGAGGATTTCCATCGTGGGACAGGCGGTTATGCGCACTATAACCGTTATTGGACCACAAGAACATGGGATGAAAGCCTCAAAGATGAACTTAATATCACTGCTGATATGAAAAAAGCTGCAAAAAATGCTGTGGCTGAAACAAGAAGACAACATTGGGATGATATAAAAGAGGCAAGATCTGAAGCTGATGCCGCTTTTTTGGAACGATACAAACAAAATGGTGAGAACGACAATACATTAGATGACTCTTCTGATGATGACTCGAATCTATCAGGAGCAGGATTAATAATCGGAGGGCTAATAGTATTAGGATATGGTGTATATAAGGCTGTTCCGCATGTTGTTAGATGGTGGAAAGGTAGTGCTGCACCTAAACTTACCGGCAAAAAGATGGTGAAGAAAATGATTTGTCCCTCCTGCGGGGATATAATGAAATTAGATGATAAAACAGCTGTTTGGAAATGCGACAAGTGCAGTTATTCTATTTTTGAAAAAGCCCTGAAGAATGGTGCAGTGTTCTGGTTTTGTGACAAATGTGAAGCCTTTATGAATACTCAGAAAGGGTTTAATACCGAACATGGCCATTGGACATGTTCAAAATGTGGCTTTGACAATGATGTTACAGACGCTAATGCTAATATAGATCAATAAGCACGAAATTCTGTTAACCTTACGGCAGCAGGGTCTCGTGCTATACAGGGGATTATTCCTCCACATCCACCGTCACGCCGGACTTGAATTCCACTCTCATAAACAGTGATCTTTTCAACCAATCACCGGACAAGGGATTCGTCGTATTCAATCAGGACGGCGGACTGCTCCCGCAGAAAAGCACTCATGTCGGCAATAAATGTTGAGCCATATAATTCAAAAAGGGAAAACTATGTGGAGTCAAGCCATGGAAGGAACAAAGGGAATGAGTAATCAAAATATTTACGACAACCAAGAGTTTTTTGATGGTTATAAAAGATTAAGAGGTAATCCTTCGGCAGCAAATGACATTGTTGAAAAACCTGCATTACTTAGCCTTGCCCCCGATTTGCACAATAAATCTGTGCTTGATATCGGTTGCGGTTATGGTGAAAATTGTATCCGGTTTCTTGAATTAGGTGCAACAAAAGTTATGGGTCTCGATATTTCTGCAAAAATGCTTGAAATTGCAAGAACTGAAAATTCATCTCTTAATATTAAATATATAAATAAAAGCATGACTGATTTGAATGGACTCTCAGAAAAGTTTGATGTTGTATTCAGTTCCCTTGCTGTTCATTACATTGAAGATTTCGATAAATTGGTAAAGGATATTTACAACCATTTAAATTACGGCGGTTATTTTATATTTTCGCAAGAGCATCCGCTAACAACTGCTTTGTTAACACAGGATTATTGGACCCTAAATTCTGAGAACGAACGCATTCATTATAACTTAACTACATATGCTCTCGAAGGCGAAAGAAAAGTAACATGGTTTGTTGATGGGGTTATAAAATATCATCGCACAATTTCAAGCATTGTTAATTCTCTTTCAACTGCAGGTTTTATTGTTGAAAAAATGCTTGAGCCCATCCCAAGTAAAGACATTATGGAACAATATCCTTCATATAAAAAATACATTCATAAGCCTGATTTTTTACTTGTCAAAGTTAGAAAAACAACTGAATAAAATGAGACTAATAAAATACATTGCAACCTTCAATTTATCTTTGCACCTAAACACAAAATAAAGCAAGGCATCCTACGTTAAAATTTCGTAGAGTGCCTTTCTCATTTATTATTCAGTTACATCCACCGTCAAACCGGACTTGAATTCCGCGGTGAATTTGTCCTCATATATGGTGACCTTTTCGATCAGCCGTCGGACAAGCGATTCGTCATATTCGGCAATGGCGGCGGACTACTCCCGCAGGAAAGCACTCATGTCGGCAATTCGATTGTTCAGTTCGTCGCGGTTGACGTCTGTAGACGTTTTTGATATCGGCGGTTCGCGAGTGTATAGGACAGATGTTTTTTGGATTTGGAGGGGTTGTGTGGACGGGTTGGATGGCAAAAGCCGTTAATCGATTGAAACGTTCAGCATGGTTAGGGATTCTTCCGTCTTAAACGACAGTGCGATTCTTGACATCTGTTCCGGGGTCTCTTTCATGCCGCGGGAAAACCATAGGATGCAGTTGTTATAAATGCCGCCGATGGTATAGGAAACTTCGTACTGTTTTTCAACTGTCGCGTTCTTCGTGCATTCATCCAAAAGAAACCGTTTAGACAGCACGCCGAGGAGAAGATACGACTGCCCTGTTCGGTGGATCAGCAACAGATCGTCCCTGTGCAGGTGCATGGTGCGGAAGATCGTCAGGGTATACTGTGTGAAATCAGTGCTGCCGGCTTTTTGATAAGCATCCAGAAACTCCTGCATGACGGCATCCAGATATTTTGAAAGGATCTCTTCTTTTGAAGAAAAGTGTCGGTAGTAGGTCGTTCGGTCTACACCGGCTTTTTTCGTGATATCTGCTATCGTAATTCTGGCGTATGGTTCGCTCTTCATCAGTATCAAAAGCGCCCGTGTGATATAAGACGCGATGCGTTCTCCAGTCAAATTCTTCTTTCTCATAAAGCAACAAATCCCCCTTGTATGTTGCAAATAAGGTCTTTCCTGTTGAAAAACAGGTTTTCCTCTGCTATTATAACAACAGATGTTGCTTTTATATTATCTAAATATCAAGATGTTGTCAAGAGGAGGAAATACCGATGAAGAAGATCACAGACAAGCTATATCAGTTCTCTATTTACATCCCGCCGATAGATTTTACGATTCACCAGTATCTGCTGGATACCGATCCGGCGATCCTTTTTGCAGCCGGAACGGCGCAGCAGGCGGAAGCGATTTTGCCCGACATTAAGAAGATTCTCGGAGATAAGCCTTTGAAGTATATCTTCGTTTCTCATGTCGAATCCGACGAGTGCGGCGGGATTTCGGTTCTTAAAAAAGCATACCCCGACGTAATCGCGATCTGCGGTGCGCTTGCGGCGAGGGAACTTCCGGGATACGGATATACAGGCAGCATCCGGATGGAAAAGGGAGGAGAGACTTTTACGGACGGTGATCTGAAATTGAAGTTCGTGGATTATCCTTCGGAAGTTCACCTGCAGAATGGCATCCTGTGTCTTGAGGAGAACAGCGGCGTCTTTTATTCTGCCGACATCGCTCTGCGATTTGGCAATGGCGTCGGAAAAACGATCAGGGGAAACTGGAAGGATGAAGTGAGCGCGATAGGCGCGGAACGGGTTCCAAATGAAAAAGCGTGTGCGAAGTTGAAGGAGGATCTCGGAGCGATTTCCCCGAACCTGATTGCGGCCGGGCATGGCTTCTGCGTTGAATGTAGGTAAGAAAGACATAGCTTCAAGCAATAAAAAGAGCAAGCTGCCCGATAGGTAAATTTTCTATCAAGGCAGCTTGCTCTTATTTGCTGATATTGACGCTGACGCCGGATTTGAATTCCACGGTGAATTCGCTCGCAATATTAGCACTGATTGTTCGCGTCGATGATTTCTTTCAGGCTGACATTGTGATTTCTCCAGCGCTTGCCGCTTTTTTCGCCTTTTTTGTGAATGGCGGTCTGAGGACAGTTGTGGATGCAGCCGTAGCAACTCAGGCAGTTTGTGCCGAACTGCGGTCCGCCGTCTTTCATGGTTATATTTTTATATGGACAGACTTTAGCGCAGGTGCCGCAGCCGTTACAAGCGTCGCTGATGATAAATTTCTGCGCGGAAAGTCCCGTGTCCTGCGACTTGACAAGCCCCTTGCACATACGCGTAATTATCTTGCCGAAGGTGCCGGGATCTTTGACATAGTCTTTCCTTTGGTTGATATCGCCAATCACGGCGGCGAGACTTTCATCAATTTTCTTGGACGAAATTTTCTCGACTTCTTTATTGATATCAAAATTGTCTATGAAATTATCGACCATAAGAATTGCATTCAGATAATTGAAATGGTAACCGGCGGCTTTTGTGATTTTGTCAAACGCAAGCATTTCGCTGCCGTCGCCGCCTTTGCCCATCGCGTTGCCGTAGGTGGCAACGGCGAAGAGATAGTCTGCTTTCAACTTTGCTCTCTCGATAAAGTCCCGGATGATTTTCGGAGGATAACAACAGTAGGTCGGGAAAACCAGACCGATGACGTTATCTTCAAATTCATATTGATTGTTCCTGATCGCCTGCGCAATAGAAATCGTCTCTCCTCCGATTTTTTTTGCCACGGCAAGGCTGTTGCCGGTAGCGGTAAAATATAATGTCTTCATTTTGCGCCTCCTAAATGTTCCGGTTTATACATGACTGATTTGAACAATCCAAGATATCTCAGCATTTCCCCATAGACTTTTTCCTGTGGCATCTCTGCCGAAAGCTGAGCAATACAGCCGCTTGTCATCCAGTTGAAAAGGTTCTGGACCGTATCTTTGTCAAAACCGTCGCAGAACCTGCTCCAGTCAACACGGGCATAGAGCGTGTCCAGGCTATACTGACATACGGCATCCGCGACATCCAGCAGTTCCTCAACTTCCGAAAAATCCCTGCGCTGCGACTGAAGGATCAGAAAGTCAAACAGATTCGGATACTCCTTGCTCGTATCCGAAAGGCTGCGCACGTACAATTCGGCACATTCGAAATAATCCTCTGTTCCTTCGGATATGCGGTTTGTGATTTCTTTTCCGGCAAAATCATAGAAGAACAGGTACATATCCTTCTTGTTGCCAAAATACTGAAAAAGAGATGCCTTTGAAATCCCCGCCGCGTCCGCAATATCCTGTATGGAGGTTTTCTTGTATCCGTTTTGCCCGAAGCAGAGAAATCCGGCGTTAATGATAGCTTTTTGCTTTTCGGCTGGAATTTTGTTGAAGTTGGTAAGATCAATATTCAAATAAAATCGCCCCAATAACCGTTTTGGTTATTATATCACGAATAACCGATTCGGTCAATAGAAAGCGAAAAATATTCAGATGTCATCAATACCACGAGCAAGGCACCCTGCGTCATAAATAGCGCAGTGCCTTGCCCGTTTTCTCCTTATTCCTTTACATCCGCCGTCACGCCGGACTGGCATACTTATGATATGGATCGGATGAGGGCAAAAAATATTTCCAATTATTTTTGATTAAACTGTTTACACCGTACACAATACTGTGATATACTGTGTATAACGTAAACAATAAGAAGGAGGAGGATTATGGCTGATTTAGTTGGCATAGCCGAAATTGCAAAGATGTTTGATGTTAGTTCGGCTGCCGTTACAAATTGGAGAAGCCGATCAGAAGATTTCCCTAAACCCGTCGCAATACTGAAATCAGGCCCGGTATTTCAAGCCGAACAAGTAAAAAAATGGTATAGGAGGAGAAACAAAATGGCAACAACAGTAATTTCTTCAATTAATCTTAAAGGTGGTGTAGCAAAGACTACGACCACGGTTGGTCTCGCACAGGCGCTTTCAGGGGCCTTCAATAAGCATGTCTTAGTCATTGACTTAGATCCACAGACCAATGCCACGACAATGCTGATCGGAGAGGAAAAGTGGTTTGCTATTAACCAAGAAGGTTATACGCTCGCTACATTGTTTGAGGATGCAATTGAAGATAGCAGCAATTTTAATCTCTCAAAAACCCTTCAAAAATCTGTGGGAAATGTCAGCGAAGTAAAATCAGTCGATTTGTTACCGTCAAGTTTGAAACTCATTGACTTACAGGATCGCTTGATAACGATGCCCGCTGGGAAATATCAGACGCGTAATCCGGTTAATATTCTTCGTAGAGGCATAAAGGATATTGTTGACGATTATGACTATGTTTTGATAGACTGCCCGCCAAATCTCGGATACATCACACTGAATGGCCTTCGTATTTCAGACGGCTACATCATTCCAACGATACCGGATGTTATGTCGACATATGGCATTCCGCAGATCGTTACTCGTGTAGCGGAATTCTCAGAAGAAATCGAGGATGAGATCATCCCGATAGGTATAGTTGCTACAAAAGTACGCGGGCAGGCTGCTATTCATACAAGAACCATGAATAAAATGCGTAACGACGCAGGGAAACCAATGGGAGGATCGAAGCTGCTCTGCCCTCTGGTCTTTGATGCGTACTTTTCAGAGAGCGCTCAAATAGCAGAAGCAGCGGAATATCAGCAATACAGCACTCTTAGACAGAAATGGGGATACCAAGGTCAATATAACTCCCTCATAGAGTTTACGGAAGAATTCATGAGGCTAACGGAAGGGGCATAACCTATGGACAAAAAGACAGTTCTTGAACTTTGGGAAAAAATCAGTGCCTGCATAGCAGAAGAGATTACAAATAATGATGAGTTTGCAAAGCGCATGGGTCTGTTATTTGAAGAAAACATAATTAAGGCGAACTGCTCCAAATATGAAGCTGTCAATACTAAACCTAAAAGGGGTAATCGGCGCGAACCCGCTAAAGTCAATCCGTTTGCTTTGCTTGAGCAAGGAGCCGAAGTTTTAAAGACAGCACTTGAGGCTTTGGATATAGAGGAGCTAAAGGACGTTATTGCAGAAAATGGTATGGATACTGCAAAGTTGGCGATGAAATGGAAAGATCGAAACAGACTTATTAACCACATCATCGATACTACGCAACGCAGATCTTCACAGGGAGAAGCGTTTTGGAATTCTGGCTCAGAGAAACCTTCCGATAATGAATAAGAAACTATTCTCCCGATGCTATATTAAAAAGGGTACCCTGCGTCATAAATAGCGCAGGGTACCTTGCTCGTTTTCTCTTATTCATTTACATTCACCGTCACGCCGGCCTTAAATTCCACGGTGAATTTGTCCTCATATATGGTTACCTTTTCAACCAGCCGGCGGACAAGGGATTCGCCGTAAACCGGTAAATTTTATTTCCGATTTGGCGCTTCAGCACGTTTCCTCAGAAGAGCTATGATTCAGCCACTTCATTCCCCATTCACTCATTTTTATAAATACCTGTTCGAAGTCGCTGCCTTTTTCCGTTAAAGCATACTCCACGGTGATTGGCGCAGCCGAATGAACCGTTCGCGTCACAATTCCGTTCGCCTCCAGGTTCTTTAAGACGTCGGACAGCGATTTGGTGCTGATTCCCAAGTCATTGCGGATTTCATTAAACCGCCTGGGGCCTGCGTGTAACGCACAGATAATGGCAAAGGACCATTTGCCGCCGAAAATATCCATGACCTGCCGGATGGACCGCGCACAAGGATGATTGGCGTTTAGCATATTACACCTCACAAGTTGTTATCTTAATATATCAAGTATAATAAAGGTAACTTAGTTAAACTATTTTGCGTACTTTACATTTTACATTACTCCGATATAATGAAATTGTCAACAGTCAATCAATGTGCGAAAGGATGGTAGTACAATGAAAACAATGGTGATCGCGGGCGCCGGAAAAGGGCTGGGCCTCTCTCTGGCGAAGGTTTTTGGGAAAGAGGGTTTTCAAATCGCCTTGATTGCGCGAAACGCGGAAAAGCTTCAATCCATGGCTGCTGAATTGCAGGTGCAGGGAATCGAGGCTTCTTATTATCCCGCGGATCTAACAAAAAAAGACGCGGTTGAGAAGGCCATAGCTGACATCAAGGCAAAATATGGTGCGATAGACGTCATGGAGCTCAGCCCGGTACCAACGACAGGTCTCCCTGCCACGGCGGTGAACACGACGGCGGAAAACGCCACGGCTCCCTTTGAGGGGTTTGTGATCAGCGCCATCAATGTGGTGAGCAGCCTGCTTCCGGATATGCTGGAGCGGGGTGAAGGGGCTTTGCTTTTTACCACCGGGTTGTCCGCCCTGTACCCGATGCCGGTGCTGGGCAACATTGGTATCGCCATGGCGGGATTGCGCAGTTATATCGCCAATCTTCACACGGAATTAGCTCCCAAAGGGATTCTGGTGGCGCACCGCTCCTTAGGGCTGGCGATAAAAGCGGGGACAGGCGCTGTAAACGACCCCGACGTGATTGCGAAGATGTGGTATCAGGTATATTCGGAAAAACTGGACGGCGAACAGGAATATCCCAAGGGCGTTACGCCGAAAACAATGGTATTTTAACACAGGGAGGCAATGAAACATGAATATTCGAGTTATTTACCATTCGTCCCAAAGCGGCAATACCGAAAAACTCGCCAAAGCCATCGCGGAGGAATTGAACGTCAAGGCAGAGCGCATTGGCAAAGAGGGCATATCGTTTCCCCAGCCCGTTGACCTCCTGTTTGTGGGCGACGGCATTTACTGGGCCAAACCGCATCGGATAACAAGAAAGTTCTTTAAAAAGCTCAATCCCGCGCCAATCAAAAACGCCGCTGTTTTTGCCACTTACGGCAACCAATTCAAGATCGGGGACGACCTGAAAACACTCTTGCGGGACAAGGGAATCAGCGTTGTGGGCGACCCTTTCACCTGTAGGGGGGCGTCGGTCGGCACGAAGAACCAAGGGCACCCGGATGAGACGGATTTGCAGAATATCAGGGCGTTCGCGCGGCATATCGTTGATTCAGTAAAATGATGGAGGCGGGAGCATGAAAGCAATCATCTTATATTATTCAAAATCGGGGACGACAGAGAGCTTGCCCGGAGAATCCAAGAGGATATTCAATGCGATATTCTGAAGATTGAGCCGGAAGACCCCTACGGGAATTATTTCTCGTCGCTGGTGCGTGTGAATAAGGAACGGAAAAACAACGTGCCTGTCCGCTCTGTCACGGAAATTCCCGACCTTTCGGGCTATGACACGGTCTTTATCGGATACCCTATCTGGTATCTGGATGTTCCGGCTTTTGTGGCGGATTTTATCGGCCGGTGCAATTTGGAGGGAAAAACCGTGATTCCCTTCGCCACCTGCGGTTTGGCAAATATCAGTACGACCCTGAATACGATAAAACGGGTTTGCCCGGAGTCAAAGGTTGTTCATCCTTTTAACTATGGCGTTGCCAAGAAAGACAACTATGAGGAGTGGATTCTTGCGATCCGATAAGGCCGTAAGATCCAATCGGAACCTCTCATTCCACGGCGAATTCCGTTTGTCCCGCCCAACGCTTTTCAGGACTGTATTATGGAATTCGCAAAGACGTCCGCACCAAAATCGGGAAACAGCCGGGTGATGCCTTAAAAGGAAGGAAGTTAAGCAGCCGGGAGGGCTTGCTGTCTGCGCAAAGCGGGCGGCAGGCCTTTTCGTTTTGCCCTGCCGCGGCTGCCGCTCTTGTCTGACATTTTGGGGGCGCTTCATTTTCCCTTGTTCCTTTACATTCAGGTTCTTTTCACGGCCGGCTATCTGATCGCAAACAGGAAAGGAGTGCATGGGGACATGCCAAACAGAGGACGTTTTCCTCCAAAGGCGGGGAAAAACCACTCCGGTTCCAGCCGGCCCAGGCAAAAAGAGTTCCGGCTGCTTTTGCACAAAGCCGGTCTGCCCGGGAGTCCCCTACAAAAAGAACGTCACTGGGCTTTGCGCTGCTTCTTTGGCAAAACAGGAGAAGGGGATCCGCAGCGGGCTTGGGATTTTCCACGTCGTCGATCGTTACACAGAATTCCTGCGGAAACAAGCGAAACAAGTCCGGCTGTGCCCTGCGTGCCACCTCCAGCTCTCCCCGGGAACGGGAGGTGTTAATGCCCAGGCGGTACCCCTGCTTTGCGAGGGTATCTACCGCTTCCTCTATGCCGGGGAACAGCACCTGCGCGGCTTTCTGCGAACCCAGTTCCCGGTATACCGCCCGATAATAGATATCCCAGTCCTTTTTGGGAATCCCCAACCTCCTGTAGCCCTCCAGCCTGGGCAGGGAGTGGGTCTTTACAAACAGCTCGGAGGGCACCTGCTTCCCTGGATAGCGTTCGCGGTACACGCGTTCCATTGCCCAGACGACGGGCATAGTGTCCAGCAGCGTTCCGTCTACATCAAAAACAACAGCGTTCGGTCTTTTCATAATGTCCTCCCTTGAATTGGCTTTTGTCGAAGTGCCTAACATTTGAAGATAATCATTAGCAAAATAGAACATTGACAATGTTCTATAATGTTGATATTATAAGACCGTAGACAGAGAAAAGCAACAAAAAATAACATTTGGAGTGAAAATTATTATGAATGCAGCGGCAAGGCGGCTGGAAATTATGCAATCGCTACAACAGGATGTGTCGATGGACAACACCCAGCTTGCCCAAAAGTTGAATGTGTCGGTTATGACCATACGCCGCGATTTGAGCCTGCTGCAGGAGCAGGGTATTTTGACGGTCTCTCACGGCGGCGCAATCTTAAACAACAGCATGGCCATGGAGCCGGGCTATACCATGAAGCAAAACCACATGATCGAGGAAAAAAGGCGTATCGGTGTGGCGGCAGCTCAGCTGGTAAACGAGGGCGAGGCCGTTTTTATCGACTGCGGCAATACCGCCCGCGAGGTGGCGCTGGCCCTTTTGCGTATGAAACGGGAGGCCACTGTCTTTACCAATTCGGTGCCCGCCATGAACGTGTTGGCCCAGGCGGCCTCCTCGCACATTAAAATGGTGTCCATGCCCGGAGTATTCCGCCCAAAATCTATGGGTTTTATTGGCCCGCAGACGATGGATTTTATAGAGCATTACCACTTGGATGTTGCTTTCATTGGTGTGGAGGGCATTGACGCCGAGTTTGGCGCCTCTACCCCGGACGTGGCGGATGCCATGACCAAGCAGGCGGTAGCCAGGTCGGCCAACCGCGTGGTGGTTCTGGCCGACCACACAAAGGTGGCTAAGAGGACCCTGTCCACCATTTGGCCGGCGTCGGACGTCCACACCCTGGTGACGGGTAAGAGTATAGAACCAGCCCACCAAGACAGCTTTGTCCGCTTGGGCGTGAAGGTGGTTTGCGTTTGAAGCCGCGTCCGGACTTTTCCGTCCGGCGATTCCGGAAAGTTGAGAAAGGAGGCTGATCGGGCAGCAAACAGAGATTCTCGTAGGATTCGGATTTTATAAAAAGGGGAAGGGATATTATTATGGAAGGTACAAAAGTCAGCAAGTTTGAAGCAACTATGAATCGCGTAAGCGATTTCGTGGAGCGCAAGATTGCCCCGCCCATGGTAAAGTTGGGCAACAATCGTTATATGATGGCTATTCGCGGCGGTCTGATCCGGGTTATCCCACTGTTCATCATCGGCTCCATCCCACTGATCCTCACCAACCTGCCGGTAGAGAGCTGGGCCAACGCAATGAAGCCCTTTTACGACTCATTGAATACCCTGTTCAACATGACCTTTGGGTTCATGAGCCTGTGGCTGGCCCTTAGTATCGGAGCCGAGATGGCCCGCATTTACAAGTTGGATGAAACCATGATCAGCATTGTCTCGGTGGCCTGCTACATGATCAGCGCCTCTCCCATCAATTTGAAAGACGGTACCGTCACGGTGAGCGCCTGGGGCAGCAACACGATGTTCCTTGCCTTTGTTGTGGGCATTGTGGTGGCTGAGGTGATGCGCCTGTTCCGCGATCATAATTGGGGTATTAAGCTGCCGGGCGGTGTGCCGGAAAATATCACCGCGAGCTTTGCGTCCTTAATCCCCATGGCGGTTCTGTTTGTTTTCTTCTGGTTTTTGCGTGTTATTCTGGGCTTTGAGTTAAACAAGCTGCTGATGATGATCGTCAGCCCCCTGATGGTCGCAACCGACACCTGGTGGGCGTTGGCTCTCACGCTGCTGATCCTGCAGCTTTTGTGGTTCGTGGGCATCCACGGCGGCTCCCTGACTTTCTGGGGCGTTTTGTATCCTTTCCTGATCTCCAACATTTCGGAGAACGCCGCCGCTGCCGCTGCGGGACAGGCTCTGCCCCATATTTTGACCGAACCGTTTATTTTTACCTATTGTAACGTGACCGGTACGGCCATCACGCTGCCTCTTATCATCATCTGGCTGAGTTCAAAGTCGGTCCGGCTGAAAAAGCTTTCCCGCCTGTGCCTGATTCCGGACATCTTCGGTATCAACGAGCCGATTTTGTTTGGCGCGCCGCTCATCATGAATCCCCTGATGTTTCTTCCTTTCGTATTCGGCAGCACGTTCCTGGGCGGTATGTACGGCTACATTATCACTAAACTCGGCTGGGTGACGGCCCCCTACATACAGGTGCCCTGGACCACGCCGATTTTGATCCAGCCCTATCTTGCCACTGGCGGCGACTGGCGGGCGGTTGTCGCGCAGCTGATCCTGCTGGTTGTGGTGGGACTCATCTGGTACCCGTTTGCCAAGGTTTGGGAACGCCGCTGTGTGGAGCAGGAAATGGCGTCCCCGGCCGATGAAAAAACTTTGTAGAAACAGAATTGAGGTGTGGGATAGATGAAACGATTAAAAATAGTGGTGCTGTGCGCGATGGGGATGTCCTCCGGCATGATCACGGGAAAAATAAAGGACGCCGCCACGCAACAGGGCTACGATGCGGATGTCTCCTGCTATTATTGCTATAATTTCCGCGACTTGGATTATGGAGCCATAGATATTGTGCTGATGGCGCCTCAGGTTCGCAACCAGCTTTCGGTCGTGGCGGAATATGTCAAACCGATGGGGACGAAGGTCATGCAGATCGACATGATGGAGTATGGCATGCAGCAGGGCGACGCTATTTTTGCAAAGGCCCTAAAAATCTTGGAAGAATAGGAGAGAATAGATCATGCATCCCTTTATTGAAGAAGCAAATACGCAGGGCGAGATTTTACGCGCCTGTCTGGACAAATGGTTTGCGCAGAAAAACGACGGCGCACTGGAAAAGGCGGTGGCGCTGTTTCGCCAAAAACCTTATAAACGCATTCTGTTTTCAGGTATGGGCAGCAGCTATGCCGCTCCGCTGTGCGTGACCGGCTATCTCACCCGGCACGGCATTCCCGCCGTCTGCGTCAACGCCAACGAGGCGGCTCGGTATCAGCTGGAGCTGCTGGACGGGGAGACGCTGCTTGTGGCGGTGAGCCAGTCGGGCAAGTCCGCCGAGGTGCTGGAGCTGCTGAACCGCAACGAGGGTCGCAGCCCGGTGGTTGCGGTGGTGAACGATCCCGAAAGCCCTCTTGCCAAAAATTCCGACGTACCGTTATACATCCACGCCGGATCCGAAAAATTCATTTCCAGCAAAAGCTATTTGAACACTTTGGCGGTGCTGCTGATCTTTGCCGCCGGGCTGACCGGTACGCTGGACGAGGACTTCAAGACCAACTGTTACAAAATTGCCGATTGGGTGACGGATTATCTGGTGAGTGCCCAAACCCGGCGTGAGGAATTCCTGTCCTTTTTACAGCCCAGCCGGGTAATCGATTTTATCGGCGACGGCCCTGCCGGGGCGACGGTGTTCCAGTCGGGACTCATTTTCCGCGAGGGGCCCCAGTACCCTACCGGCCCTTCCCTGTGCGCCGACTACACCCACGGCTACAACCTGCTTACCGGGCCGGGCAGCACAGTGGTCATCTTTGACCCCGAGCCCAAGGCCGGCTCCCAAAAGCAGCAGATGCTGGAACATACCCTGGAAAAGGGCGGCATGGTGGTGCTCGTCACTCCGGCCGAGGTACAGGAGACAGAGCGCTTAAAGGTGGTGCGCCATCCCGTCCTGCCGGAGGAACTGTGCCCCATGATGCAAATTTTACCCTGTGACATGATGATGGGCTGGTTACTGGAGGTGACAGGCAAATGATCTTTGATGCGCATAATCATATCGGTCAAAAAAAAGGAATGTCTTTCCCTGTGGAAGAGCTGATTTCCCGGATGGACAAAGCCGGTGTCGACAAGGCGGTGGTGTTCAGCTTTCCCGAGCAGATTGACAACGCGTACGTGGCTGAGAGCGTGCGCCGCTATCCTGACCGATTGGTGGGCTTCGCGACCGTCAACCCCTGGTCGTTGGATACCGAGACGGAGCTGAAACGCGCGGTGGAGGATTACGGTATGGTTGGTCTGAAGCTGCACCCGGTTCGCCACGGTTACGCCGCCGACAACCATACCGTGCTGGATCCGGTGCTGGCTCTGTGCGAAGAGTACAAGCTGCCGGTACTGGCCTACGGCGGGGCGGACACCCTGAGCGCCCCCAACATGTACGAGGAAATGGCTCTTACTTTTCCCAATGTGGATATCCTGCTGGCCCACGGCGGCCAGATGTACGAGACCAAAAGCGCCATCGGGGTGGTCAAGCGCCAGCCGAATCTGTATATTGAGTGCTCCCGCATGTTTGCCAATCGTGTCGAATCCCTGGTGAAGGAAAACCTGTTGGACAAGCTGATTTTTGGAACCGACAGCCCTTACGGAGATTTTGAACTGGAGATGGATAAGGTGCGGATCGTTGTGGAAAATGAGGCGGATCGGGAAAAGGTCTTTTCCAGAAATCTGCAAAAGCTGCTGGCGAAAGGAGGGCACGCCGTATGATTATCGATTCCCACAATCATTTGGGGGTGCGCAAAGGCGAAAACTTTCCTACGGAAACGTTGATTTCCTGGCTGGATAAGGCCGGGGTTGACGCCTGTGTGGTCACCACTCACCCTGAGGCCATCAATAACGACTATGTGGCCGAAGCCCAGCGTCAGTATCCCGACCGCATCATCGGCTACGCCGTGGTCAACCCCTGGGACTTTGGCGCGGAGGACGAACTGCGCCGGTGCCTTGGGGGGCTCGGTCTGCACGGACTCAAGCTCAATCCCATCCGCCACGGGTACGCTCTGGACCGTCATGAAATCGTTGACCCGCTGTTCCAGATCTGCGAGGAATATGACGTGCCCATTCTGTGCCACGGCCAGTCCGATCTGTTTAACATGCCGGGCAAATTCGACGAAATGGCCCGCAGCTTTCCAAAAGTAAAGCTGATTATGGCGCACATGGGCGAACCCGACGGGGTGGACACCGCCGTCCGTGTGGTGAACCGGCGGGACAACCTGTATATGGACACCGCGGGCGTGATGCTGCATACCCTGCAAAAGGCGTTGGCCCAAGTGGACCCGCACAAGATCCTGATGGGTACGGACGCATCCTGGGGCAGGTTCGAACTGTCCATGGATCTGATTTGTAAAGCCACCGACGACGAAACGGTACGGCAGCTCCTGATGGGTGACAATATCGCCCGCATTCTGAATTGGAGCCCATCCAAAACAGCCTGACAACATAAACAAAGGAGTGGAACAGTATGACGAGAGACGCGTTGGAGCCCATCTGTATGGAGATGATCGCTTACGCCGGTGAAGGCAAGGTCAAGGTTTTCGAGGCGCTGGAGTGCTATAAAAGAGACGATAAGGACGGAGCAAGGGCCAAGCTGGCCGAGGCGGAGGAATTTGTCATCAAAGCGCACGAGGTGCAGTTTCGCCAGCTGATGGGTCCCCAGAGCGAGGGGGAGGAGATCCCCTTCGATATGCTGCTTCTGCACGGAATGGATCTTGTGGCGGGCGCCGCTTCCATGCTGGAAGTGTTCAACTGCCTGCTGGCGGACCCGAAATAGACCTCTGTATATACACCTGCCCCTCCGGCGGCTCGCGCATGGGTACGCCCAAACGCACGGACCTGCCGGAGGGATTATTTTGAAAATTGGAAAGGAATCGAGCCATGCCAAATTCCATTATGGAGAAGCCCTGGGGCACAGAAGAACTCATCGCCCAGAACGACCATTATATCATTCGTAAGCTTACCATTCGCACCGGCCAGGCGGTCAGTCTGCAATACCATAAGGAGAAAATAGAGACCCTGTATGTTTTGTCCGGCACGGCCACGTATTACCGCCAGCGGCCCGGGGAGGAAATGACGGAAACCGTTGTGGGTCCCGGTGACATTATTGAAAACCATCCTTATGAGCTGCATCGTGAGAGGGCGATCGAGGATTTTGTGTTCATCGAAGTTTCTACCCCGCAAATGGAAGATATCGTACGGGTGGAGGACGACTATGGGCGGATATAGTATCTCCGCGGGAGGTGAACCGATGCATAAGAGAACAGTCGGGCAGCCATGGGGCGCTGAGATCTGGATTGCCCACAACGAGCACTATACTGTCCGGGAGCTGCATATGAACAAGGGCGCCGCGGTCAGTCTGCAGTACCATAAGGTGAAAACGGAAACGCTGTATATTCTCAGCGGCAGGGCGGAACATACGATTGGTCCGTCGGAGGGAGAGCTGGCGGTGGAAATCGTGGGTCCCGGAGACGTCATCAACCATAAACCCATGCAGGTACACCGGATGCGTGCGCTGGAGGATTTGTGCTTCATTGAAGTATCCACCCCTGAGATTGAGGACATCGTCCGCCTGCAGGACGAATACGGGAGGGCAGACGGATGAAAACGATTCACACGGGATTGATTGGTTTTGGCCGCATTGGCCGGGTGCATGCCCTTGTGGGTGAAGCGCTCCCTCTTGTGGCGGAATTTCCGTTCGCGGTGGACACGCGCCTTGTCTATACGGCGGAGTCCAGTCTGCCCAGCTATGCGGCTGCCCGTCACGCTTCTACGCCGCAGGCCATTATCCAGGACGGCGACATCCATATTGTAGACATCTGTACACCGAATGACAGCCATTATCCGTTGGGAAAAGAGGCCATCGCTGCCGGTAAGGCGGTCTATATTGAGAAACCGCCGGCCCTGAACGCCGCACAGGCTGCGGAACTGGCGCGATTGGCCCGGGAGAAGAGCGTGTTGAGTCAGACCGGCCTAAACTACCGTTTCTTACCGGGAGTCAATGCTCTCCGGGAAGAAATTTCGAAGGGAACGCTGGGGCGAATCACCGGGTTTACCGTGCGCGCGCTTCACTCCGGGTACCTCAATCCATCGCGGCCCATCGGCTGGAACCTGAAACAAGAGACCAGCGGGGGAGGCCCTCTGCTGGATCTCGGGATCCATCTTATGGATACTGTGCGCTACATACTGGGCGAGGTGAAAGGCGTACAGGCCCAGATGGGTACCGAAATCAAAGAGCGTCCCGGTTCCGCCGGCGCCTCCGAGCCTGTTGACGTGGAGGACTGGGGACGCGCCGTCCTCTGGCTGGAAAACGGAGCCAGCGGCACGGTGGAAGTGACCCGCGTTGCTTCGCTGCTGGAGGAAGTCACCACTTTTGAAATCAGCGGCACGAAGGGCAGCTTCTTCTACGATATCCACGACCCGTGGATCTTGCAGCACCACAGCTGGGAAACAGGGGTAACGCGGCGCTACCGCTGCAAGCCGGAAAGCGGCTTTGGCCGGCATGCCGCCGCGCTGTATCCCTCCGGCGCGCTCAGCATGGGATGGCTCATCGACTCGCAATTCGCCTGTCTGGCTAATTTTTACGGCGATGTGGCTGAGGGACGCAAAAGCTACGCCGAGACCCCGGATTTGTCCGTGGCGGCCAGGGCTCAGAAACTGGTGCAGGACTGCTATGATTCCGCCGGCCGCGGCGGAGCGTATACGCCGTGTAAAGGAGAGCAGTGATATGCTTGAAAGAACAGTAACAGTGACCAACAAGACGGGCTTGCATGCCCGCCCGGCCGGCGGGTTAGTGAAGCTGGCCCAGAAATACGACAGCAGCGTGACCATTCTGTTCGGTGACAAAATCATCAACGCCAAGCGTATTTTCAGCGTGCTGGGCGGGGTGATCGTTACAGGCAGTACGATCACTCTGCGCATCGAAGGCGCCGACGAGGACCGGGCCATGGCTGAGATCGCGGAATATATTAAAAATTTGAAAGAATAATCAGGATGAACGCACGTTACGGGGCCGCCGCAAAACGAAAGTTTTGCGGCGGCCCCGCAGTTTTATCCGCGGCCCGCGGAAAGCGCCGTTCCGCCCTTTACCAAGCTGCGGAAGCTACACAAGAATATGCAATTAAGTACAATATCTGTTATTTATTCAGTTCCGGATCTGCTCTATAATGGATGCAGAATAAAAACCGGAGGAGCATGGGGAGAATGAGATACGGCTATTTCGACGATAAAAAGAAAGAATATGTCATTGACCGCGTAAACACGCCGGTTCCCTGGACGAATTATATCGGTGTAAACGATATGTGCGCTGTTCTCAGCCAAACCGCGGACGGTTATGTTTTTTACCGGTCTCCGCAGTACCACCGCATTACGCGGTTCCGTCCGAATGCGCCGATCAGCCGTCCCGGCCATTATGTGTATCTCCGCGACGACGACACCGGCGAGTATTGGAGCATTTCGTGGCAGCCTGTCGCCAAAGACCTGGCCAAAGCGAAATATGAATGCAGGCACGGGCTTTCCTACTCGAAATACCGCTGTGATTATCAGGATATTTCCGCCTGCCAGACGGTGTTTATCCCTCTGAACGAGCCGGTCGAACTGTGGGACGTAACACTGAAAAACGACGGAGCCCGGCCGCGCCGTCTCAGCGTTTATTCCTACCTTGAGTTTTCGTTCCACCAGATCGATATGGACAATCAGAATTTTCAGATGAGCCTGTATGCCTCGGGTTCCAGCTATGCCGACGGCATCATTGAATACGACCTCTATTACGAAGAATCGGGGTACCAGTGGTTCACCTCCAGCTTTGAGCCCGATGGGTTCGACTGCCTGCGCGACCGCTTTTTGGGCGCTTACCGCGACGAAAGGAATCCGATCGCGGTCGAAAAAGGGGAATGCTCCGGCAGCTTTGAAAAAACAGGCAACCACTGCGCCGCTCTGCAGAAGAAACTCGTTTTGCAGCCGGGGCAGCAGGTTCGGCTCGCTTTTCTGCTGGGGGACGGAAAACGGGAGGCGGCCGTCCCCGTGAGGAAAAAATATTCCGATCCGGCCAATGTGGACAAAGCGTTTTCCGATCTTGCGGCTTTCTGGGAGGAAAAGCTCGGCAGGCTGCAGGTCAGCACCCCCAATCCGGGAATGAACACCTCGTTGAACATCTGGAATCTGTACCAGTCCGAAATCAATATTCTGTTTTCGCGGTTCGCCTCGTTTATTGAAGTGGGCGGCAGAACCGGCCTGGGCTTTCGCGATACCTCCCAGGATGCGATGACCATCGCCTCCTCCGACCCGGAAAAGTGCAGGAAGCGCATCATCGAGCTTTGCCGCGGCCTCACACGGCAGGGCTACGGGCTGCACCTGTTTCAGCCGGAGTGGTTCGACCCCGAACTCCGGGGAAAACA
The DNA here is from genome assembly GCF_053840905.1 of Caproiciproducens sp. NCBI lineage: Bacteria > Bacillati > Bacillota > Clostridia > Eubacteriales > Acutalibacteraceae > Caproiciproducens > Caproiciproducens sp. The sequence continues at coordinate 201,551 of NZ_JBNLXQ010000003.1, read as the reverse complement.
GCAAAGCTTCCAATCCCCGACTGTGGTTCCCACCCCCGGCAGGGAGGAAATGATTCACGGAATCAGGGACGCCTGTTCGGACGATGCGCTGTGGCTGGTCGCCGCGATCAGCGAATACGTTAAGGAAACAGGGGAAGTTTCCCTTCTGGAGGAAACGGTTACCTACGCCGACGGCGGGGAAGATACGGTCTATCAGCACATGATGCGGATTCTCGATTTTTCCGATCAGCAGGTCGGCGCCACCGGCATCTGCAAGGGGCTTCGCGCCGACTGGAACGACTGCCTGAATTTAGGCGGCGGGGAAAGCGCGATGGTCTCGTTCCTGCACTACTGGGCCATCCGGCATTTTATTGATTTGTCCCGGTTCATCGGGAAAATGGAGGAAGTCCAAAAATATGAAAAAATGGCCGCGAAGGTTAAAAAAGCGTGTAACGATCACCTGTGGGACGGGGAGTGGTATATCCGAGGGATTACCGCCAACGGCAGGAAAATCGGCACCCATAACGATCAGGAAGGCAAGGTACATATCGAGTCCAACGCCTGGGCGGTTTTCTCCGGCGCGGCCGACCGCGACCGCGCGGTCAGGGCGATGGATTCCGTTGACAAATACCTCTATACGCAATACGGGTTGATGCTCAATGCGCCGTCCTATACAAAGAGCGACGACGAAATCGGGTTTGTCACGCGGGTGTATCCCGGCGTTAAGGAAAACGGTTCGATTTTCAGCCATCCGAATCCGTGGGCATGGTGTGCCGAGGCGGCTCTTGGGCGGGGCGACCGGGCCATGAAATTTTACAATGCCCTGCTGCCCTATAACCAGAATGATGAAATAGAGATCCGGCAGTCGGAGCCCTATGTTTACTGCCAGTTTGTAATGGGAAAAGACCATACCGCTTTCGGACGGGCAAGGCACCCGTTCATGACGGGCTCGGGCGGCTGGGCGTATTTTGCCGCAACCCGGTACCTTCTTGGCATCAGACCGGATTTTGACCGACTGATTGTCGACCCGTGCATTCCAAAGGACTGGGGCGGCTTCGGCGTTACCCGCGTTTGGCGCGGAGCCGTCTATGAAATTCATGTTGAGAATCCGCGCGGCGTCAGCAAGGGAGTGAAAACAACGGAGCTGGACGGAAAAACCGTTTCCGGCGGGATTCCGGTACAGAAAGCGGGAACGCGGCACCGGGTACATGTCGTGATGGGATAAAGGGAGTCGGCGCTCGCCGTGCAGAGCGGTTTTGTGTACGGAGAAAAGTGCGGTGAAGATATGATAAAATTTGGAACAGGCGGATGGCGGGCAGTCATCGGCGAGGAATTTACCAAAGCGAACGTCCAGCTGTTAACGGCCGCGATCGCCGGAAAGCTGAAGGCTCAGGAGAAAACAGCAAATGGATTTATAATCGGGTATGACCGGAGGTTCCTGTCGGAACAGGCGGCCAAATGGGCCGCGGAGGTGATGGCGGGGGAGGAAATCCCCTGCCGGCTGATCGACAGGGAATCGCCTACTCCGCTGATTATGTTTGCGGTGCAGTATTATGGGCTGCCTTACGGCATGGCGGTAACCGCCAGCCATAATCCTGCCATTTACAACGGGATCAAGGTTTTCATGAAGGGCGGGCGCGACGCCGACGAGGTTCTCACAGGGGAACTGGAACAGTATATGAAGGACATTGATCCCGCCCAGATCAGGCGGATGCCGTTTGAGGACGGGGTAAGAAGCGGCAGAATCGAGCTGATCGATCCGATGAACCAATATATCGACAGCATTATCCGTTCCATTAACATGGACGCGATCCGGAGCCGCGGCCTCAAAATCGTACTGGACCCAATGTACGGGGTCAGTAAAACGGCACTGCAAACCATCCTGCTCACGGCGCGGTGCAATGTAGACGTCATCCATGAGCGGCACGATGCCCTGTTTGGGGGCAGGCTGCCCGCGCCGAACAGCAAAACGCTTGCCGGGCTGATGAATTATGTCGAGGAGAATCACTGCGACATCGGGATCGCAACGGACGGCGACGCGGACAGACTCGGCGTGATCAACGACAGGGCCGAGTTCCTGCATCCGAACAAAATACTGGCCATGCTCTATTATTACCTGATGAAGTATAAAGGGTGGCACGGGGCGGCGGTGCGGAACATTGCCACGACCCATCTGCTGGACCGCATTGCCGAGGATTTTGGGGAAACCTGTTATGAGGTTCCGGTGGGATTTAAATATGTTTCCTCAAAAATGGCGGAAACAAACGCGATCATCGGGGGGGAATCCTCCGGCGGGCTCACCGTGCGCGGACATATTCAGGGCAAGGACGGCATTTACGCGGCTGCGCTGCTGGTGGAAATGATCGCGGCCACAGGCCGCAGGCTGTCGGAAATATATAATGAGATTACCGATCAATACGGAAGCTGCGAAATGGAGGAATGCGACTTTCGGTTTTCACAGGAAGAAAAAGAAAAAATAACGGAAATCCTGCTTCGGGATAAGCTGCTGCCGGAGTTTCCGTACGAGATCGAAAAGGTGTCCTACATGGACGGCTGTAAGGTCTACTTTAAAAATAAAGGCTGGATCATCGCGCGCTTTTCCGGTACGGAGCCGCTGCTGCGGATTTTTTGCGAAATGCCCACCCTCCAGGCCGCGCGGGAAACCAGCGATGTTTTCAAACAGTTCCTTTCTCTTTCATAACTACTCCTGAAGAAGGCAGCCGGAATTTTCGGCTGCCTTCTTCAAAACTGACAGCAAAGCGCGAAGCCGCAAAATTGCAAAGCGGGTTGCTTTCCACATCCTTTGCCTCCATGGGGGAGAGGCGGCGCGCCCGGTGCACCGGAGGGATGAAATTGCGCCTGCCTTTTTGAAAGGGACTATGCTATAATTGGACATATAGAATTATTTCTCATGCGGATCTATTCTGAATTTATGAAAGCGGAGAACGGCTATGAAAAGGAAGACGGGGAGGAATCCCCAACAATTCTCTCTCAAGTGGGGACTGGTCTGTATCATTATCGCGTGCTGGATTTTACCGATCGCTCTGATCAGCGGCGCGACCGGGTACTATATTACGCACAATATCAACGACCAGATCACGGAAACCATTACGACTTCCGCCAATAATTCCCTGAAAATCGCGGTCAATCAGCTCGATTCCGCTATTTCTTCCTCAAGGTACGCTTCCTACAATCCGGCGATTAAAAATGCGTACGGCAGCTTCAGCCGGACGGGGGACGCCAATGAGCTGTACGACCGGGTCACGGCGTTTTTGTCGCAGCAGTACAAATACGACGATAAATTTCTCATTACGGCGCTGTATTTCTGCGGGGAGCCCGACAACGTTTATTACACGTTTAACGCGACCTACAACGCGACCTCCGCCGTGCAGGAATACAGAAATCACGCGCATCAGAAAGTGCGCGAATTGTCGGAAACGCTGGGAAGCGATATTGGTTTTGTCAACGCGGACGGACGGATTTATATGGTCAGAAATATTCTCGACAGGGATTATAAGCCCTACGCGGTGCTGACGATGCAGCTGGATACCGCGGGTATGTTTGCCGGCCTCAAAAATATTGTCTGGGGAAAGGACACGACCATCTGGCTCAACGACACGCCGGTCGTACTGAACGGAGAACAGCTCGCTCCCCGGCGGCTGGGGATCGCGTTTCAGGAAAACAGCCAGACGTTCCGGAGCATTGGGGACCGCACCTACCTTTACGGAATGGATCGGACCGGAGTGTACCGGATTTCCTATGTGATCTCGGTGGACATTTCTCCCCTTGCGGCGGAGCTGAACCGATTTAAGATCGTCCTCGTGTGGATGGGGATCCTGATGGTTCCGCTGCTTGCTCTTGTCATCTGGTTTTTTACCCGGAACGTGTCGCGTCCGATCGACCGTCTGATCGTGGAAGCGGGAAATATCGAAGAGGGCAATTTCGGCGTTCAGGTTTCGGGCGGCTCCCGCAGTATCGAATTTCAGTACCTGACGGATGCGTTCAACAGCATGTCGTCCAAGCTGAAGTATCAGTTCGACCGGATTTACAGGGAAGAGCTGGCTCTGCGCGACGCCCGCATCATGGCGCTTCAATCCCAGATCAATCCGCATTTCCTGAACAACACGCTGGAAATCATCAATTGGGAGGCAAGGCTCTCCGACAATGTGAAGGTCTCCCGTATGATCGAAGCGCTCTCCACCATGCTCGACGCCGCGACGGACCGCAAGGGCAGGCCGGTTGTCCATGTTTCCGAAGAAATGATGTATGTGGACGCGTATCTGTACATCATTTCGGAACGGCTCGGGAAACGGCTGACCGTAAGAAAAGAAATCGATCCTTCTCTTTTGGACCTGTACGCGCCGCGCCTGATTATGCAGCCGATCATCGAAAACGCTGTCGAGCATGGAATCCAGCCGCAGCAGAGAGGGGTGATCGTCATCCGTATTTTCCGCGAGGCAGACAACCTGATCCTTGAGGTGGAGAACGACGGCGCGATGACGCCGGAGGACGAAAGGCGCGTTGAGCGCCTGCTGTCGGATGAATACGACGCCGCGAAGGAAAGCGCGAACAACCTGGGAATCCGCAATGTCAATCAGCGCCTGAAGATTATTTACGGAGAAAGCAGCGGCCTTTCAATTAAAATGAACAGTTATGGCCATACAATTTCCAGAATCGTTATTGCTATTGACCAATCCAAACAATAATATGCAACAAATGGCAAGATTGTCTATTATGTTTTTAATGGCGGAAGTGTAATATAGTATTTACCAGAAAGTGTACGGCATATTTCAAATAATATGGAGGTTGTTTTATGAAAAGGGTAATTGCGTTCATCCTTACCATGGCGCTCGCCGGCTCAATGCTTGCCGGCTGTCAAAGCGCGCCCGCGGCGTCGCAGGCCGCTTCCCAGGCGCCGTCTTCCGAGGCGGCAAAGCCGGTGGAAATTACAGTCGTAACCTCGTACGGCGGCGACGACGGCAACAGGGCGAATTATGAAGCCGCTTACAAGGCCTATGAAACCGCTACCGGCAATACGGTAAAGGATGCCTCCGGCACTTCCAACGAAGAGTGGAAAGCCAAAATCATGGCCGACTTTGAAACGGGCGCCGAGCCGGACGTACTTTTTTACTTTAACGGCGTCGACGCGAACAAGCTTGTTCAGGGCGGCAAGGTAGTCGGCATCGACGAGATCCGCAAGACGTATCCCGACTACGCAAGCAATATGACGGACGACCGTCTTGGAGCGTCCCCCGCGGACGGCAAAAACTATTCCGTCCCGGTAAACGGCTACTGGGAAGGACTGTTCATCAACAAGAAGGTTCTCAAGGACTGCGGCGTTGAAGTTCCCGGCGCGGATTACACCTGGGACCAGTTCCTGAAGGACTGCGAGACGATCAAATCGAAGGGGATCGCCCCGATCGCCTGTTCTTTGCAGGAGGTCCCTCATTACTGGTTTGAGTACTGCATCTTCAACCACGGCACGCCGGCGACCCATCCGAAGCTTCCCGCTTCTTCTACGGATGACGTTGGGAAAGCCTGGACAGCGGGTCTTAATGATATTAAAACGCTGTATACAAAGGGCTATTTCCCGAAGAACACCACAACGGCAACCGACGCGGAAACCTTCCAGCTGATGGCCGACGACAAAGCAGCTTTCGCGATCGACGGCTCCTGGAAAATCGGTTGGTTCCAGGAAAACGCAAAGAACATCGACGACTTTACCGTTACCTATGTACCGGGTGAAAACGGGAGAAAATCCACGGATATCATCGGCGGCCTGTCCATGGGCTATTATATTACCACAAAAGCCTGGAACGACCCCGCCAAGCAAAAGGCCTGCGTCGACTTTGTAAAAGCAATGACGACGGACGAGGTGGTTTCCACCTTCGGCGCGACGGCAGTCACCGCGCTGAAGAACGGCACAATCGCGAAAAGCGATACGGATTCCCTGGAGCAGGCGGCTATGGCGATGACCAAGGGCGCGACGGGAATTACTCCCGCCACGCAGGACGGTTTGATACAAACGGCACGTACCGCGCTGTTTGCGGATATTAAGAATATCGCGACCGGAAAAACAACGGCCGAAAAGGCAATCGACGCCTGTCTGGCGATTAAGAGCTGATTCCTTATCTCACATATTTTCCTGTTCAATGTCAAAAACCGGAGAGTGGCGTATCAGCTCTCCGGTTTTTTTAAAGAGGGCGATGATCAATGAATTCTACGATCTACAAAAAAAAATCACCGTTGGCGGTATTCCTGATCCCCGCGTTCCTATTTATGGCTTTATTCCTGTATTATCCTTTTGCCATGAATATTTACAACAGCTTCTGCAACATCACCGGGCTCGGCACGGCGGCGGAGGGGTTTAATTCCCCCTGGTATCTGAATTATGTAAAACTGTTTCAGGATCCGATTATGAATACGGCGCTGGTCAATACCATGCTGCTCATGCTTTTGACAATCATTTTTCAGGTTGGGATCGCTTTGCTGCTTGCTTTGTTGATCGACAACATTAAAAAAGGCGCTCAGTTTTTCAGAACCGTGTACTTTTTTCCGATTGTCATCTCCGCAACGGCTCTGGGACTTTTATTCAACCTGATTTTTTTATATGACGGCGGCATGGTCAACCAGCTGCTGATGAAGTTCGGCGTGACCGATATGATCGATTGGAAGGACGAAGCGCATTTCCTGTTTACGATGATGACTCCGGTGATGTGGCAGTATGTCGGATTTTATTTTGTCATCATCGTGACCGGCCTGAATAATATTTCACCCGACATTTACGAGGCTGCAGAGATTGACGGCGCAAGCGGGTTCAACCGTGTCCGCTACATTTCGCTGCCGCTTTTGCACAATGTTCTGATCACCTGTCTGATCTTGGCGGTCACCGGCGCGCTGAAGGTGTTTGACCTGCCCTGGGTGATGATGGGCGCGGGGATGCCGATGGATCAATCGTGGCTGACCGGAACTTATATGTATAACCAGACCTTTACCATGGGCGATGTGGACTACGGCTCCACCATCGCGATTGTGATTGTTGTGATCGGCGTGGTCGTTTCTCAGGCTGCGAACCGAATCTTCAAAGAGAAGGATTATTAGGGGGAGGGGAAAAGATGCGAACAGCAGATACACGGGAGCCCGCACGGCCACACGGCGTCCGGCGCAGGGTACAGCCGGGGAAAATCCTCATTTACCTTGTCCTTTCCTTTTGGGCGGTTACCACCGTTTACCCGTTTCTTTGGGTCATTATGAACTCGTTTAAGGTAAAAGGGCTGATCCGGTCCGATTCTTTTTCTGTTCCGACGGGGGACAGCTTTACACTGGATAATTATAAGACGGCCTTCAACCGTGTGGATATTTTTGGGGCATATAAAAACAGCCTTGTCATTTCGGCTGCGGTTACCGTTGTTGTCGTGCTGCTGGCCGGCTTTGCGGCGTACGGCATGGCGCGCTATCAATTCCGGGGAAGAAACGTCCTGCATTCCCTGATCATCGCGAGCATGATGTTCCCGGTTTTCTCCACCATTATCCCGGTTTTCCGTATGATGTTCGGCTGGCACATCGTCAACACGAACAGCGTGGCGCTTTCCCAGCTGAGCGTGATTTTGCCGCAGATCGCGGGGAATCTTTCGTTTGCGATCGTCGTTCTCATGGGCTTTATCCGGGGGCTGCCGATCGATCTGGAGGAAGCGGCCTATCTGGAAGGATATAATATTTATCAGATCTTTTTTAAAGTGATCGTTCCGATCGCGAAGCCGTCTTTTGCCACCGTGTCCATTTTCACGTTCCTCTGGTCGTATAACGACCTGTTCACCCAGATGTTCTTTTTACGGTACAAGGACGCCTTTACGATCACACGGCTGCTCAACGAAATCACTTCGATCGCCGGCGTGAATTACGGTTTGATGGCGGCCGCGGTTGTTCTGGTCGTTGTACCCGTACTGATCGTTTATATATTCCTGCAAAAAAATATCATCAAAGGGATGACCGCCGGAGCGATCAAAGGATAAAATTTTTATATTACGGCAATTCCATTTCAGTTTGCGAGACAAAACGCGTTCCTCCCCCGCCTTCGGCGGGGGAGGAACGCGGCCTTGCTGCAGAATCAACTGAAAATGCTGTAGAATCCTGCGCTTTGTACAGAACGGGTATATTTTTTGCCAACACCAGAAAATATATCCGTTTTTCTGTGTTCTGTGCTATAATTTCAGTATGATGATTCGGAGGCATTCAATATGTATAAAGTAATTATTATTGATGATGAAGATATTATTGTGGAAGGTCTTAAAAAGGTGGTCGATTGGGCCAAATATGACTGCGAGGTAGTCGCCGACGCGTCGGACGCAAAGTCCGGCGCAAAAGCGATCCGGGAAAACGCTCCGGATATTCTGTTTACGGATATCAAAATGCCCAATATGGACGGGCTCACCATGCTGGCCGGGCTGAAAGGGGAGTTCCCCGACATGCAGATCACCGTGCTTACGGGATACCGGGACTTTGAATATGCGACGCGTGCGATCCAGATCGGCGTAACCCGGTTTTTGCTGAAGCCTTCTAAAATGAACGAGCTGGAGGAAGCGCTCCGGGTCATGACGGAGAATTTAAAAAGGCAGCGGAAGGGGATGCCGGAATCAAAAGAGAAGCCGGCGGAAGAATTACAGGAGACAACAGCGGCGAACAACTTTATCGTACGGGGAGCTTTAAATTACATAGGACTTCATTATGCGGAGAAGCTGACGCTTACGGAACTCGCGGAAAAGGCGTACGTGAGCCAGTGGTATCTCAGCAAGCTGCTGAACAAATATACGAATAAGAGCTTCTGCGACCTGCTGAACGAAACCCGAATTAAGAAGGCGGAGGAGCTGCTGCGGGACCCTTCCCTGAAGATTTACGAAATTTCGGACGTACTGGGCTTCAACGATGTCAATCATTTTTCGCGGGTCTTTAAAAAGCTCAGGCAAATGTCACCCAACGAATACCGCAACGCCGGCTGTAAATAAGGGTCTGGCAATCGGTTGAAATTCCGTGAAAAAGTCAAATCCATAAAGCACTGGTAAAACAATCGGAATTATATTATAATAAATCTATCAAAAACAAAATAGGTTTAAGGTGTCAGAAAAGCGAAAGCTTGGTTCTGATGAAAAGGGAAACAGGTGCAAATCCTGTACGAACTCGTCACTGTGATAAGGGAGCTGCGGCAAAAAGCCACTGATTAGGAATTGGGAAGGCGGCCGTAAACGATGATCTTTCAGCCAGGAGACCTGCCTTAAATGGAGAAACTACAGCCACGAGTAACTGGTTTGGAATGGATAAGGCAGGTCTGACCATGCCTTTTGATACCTCCATGCCTTTGTGGCAATGGAGGTATTTTTATTGTGGCGAAGGTATTGATGATTCAGGGGACCATGTCCAACGCGGGGAAAAGTCTGCTTACAGCCGGCCTGTGCAGAATCCTGAAGCAGGACGGATACCGTGTCGCTCCCTTTAAATCCCAGAATATGGCGCTGAACTCCTATATTACGGAGGAAGGGCTGGAAATGGGAAGGGCGCAGGTCATGCAGGCGGAAGCGGCGGGAATCAGGCCGTCCGTCCTGATGAACCCCATTCTGTTAAAGCCCACCAACGACACCGGTTCCCAGGTGATCGTCAACGGGGAAGTTGTCGGCAATATGAGCGCGAAAGAGTACTTCGCCTACAAAAAGAAGCTGATTCCGGATATCAGAAGGGCGTTTCACGAACTGGAAAAGCGGGCGGACGTCATTCTTGTAGAGGGCGCGGGCAGTCCGGCGGAAATCAACCTGAAAGAAAACGATATCGTCAACATGGGGCTGGCGGAAATGCTGGACGCCCCGGTGCTTCTGGTCGGGGATATCGACCGGGGCGGCGTCTTCGCCCAGCTGCTCGGCACCCTGATGCTGCTGGAAGATCACGAAAAGGCCAGGGTAAAGGGCCTGATCATCAATAAATTCCGGGGCGACCTTTCGATCCTCGACCCGGGAATCCGGATGCTGGAGGAAAAAAGCGGCGTGCCGGTCGTCGGGGTAATTCCCTATATGGACATTTCCGTGGAGGATGAGGACAGCCTGACGGGCCGGTTTGATCAAAAAGCAGAGGCGCAGATCGATATCGCCGTCATCCGTTTTCCCCGGATTTCCAATTTTACCGATTTTTCCGTCTTTGAGCAGATCGAGGGCGTTTCCGTCCGCTATGTGGATTCCGCCGCGCAGCTGCACCGTCCGGATATGATTATTCTGCCGGGCAGTAAGAATACGATGGGCGACTTGAAATGGATGCGGCAGAACGGGCTGGAAGCGGCGGTCAAAAAAAGAAGGGGCGAAAGCGTGATCTTTGGCGTCTGCGGCGGATATCAGATGCTTGGCCGCACCGTTTCGGACCCTTACGAAGTGGAAGAGGGCGGCGCGATCCGGGGGATGGAGCTGCTTCCCGTGGACACCGGGCTGGAGACCCGAAAGATTCGGACCCGTGTGGAGGGGACCTTTGAACAGGTACCGGGAATTTTCTCCGGGTTGTCCGGCAGTAAAATAAAGGGGTATGAAATCCATATGGGCGTCAGCAGCGCGGAACCGGGCTGTTTGCCGCTGTGTTCCCTGACGAATGTGCTGGACGGCGGGGAAAAGAAGGACGGAAGCTCCGGCGAGGATATTTACGGAACCTATGTGCACGGAATCTTTGACGAAGGGGAAATCGCGTCCGTTATCGTAAGGGCGCTTGCCCGCAGGAAGGGCCTTTCCGTGGAAAGCGGCCTGACCATGGACTACGGGGCCTTTAAGGAATCCCAGTACGACAAGCTTGCGGATACCCTGAGAAAACATCTCGGTCTGGACGGGATTTACCGGATTTTAAACGGAGGGACCTATGACAAAAGAAGCGTTGGCTGAATTAAAAATCGACAGGCCGGACGAAAGTATCCGGCGGAAGATAAAGAATATCTGGGACGGGATCGCAAAGCCTTTGGACGGGCTGGGGCAGTTTGAAGCGATCATTGCGCAGATCGGAGCGATCACCGGAACCGTACAGATTGACCTTTCCAAAAAAGCCGTGGTCGTCCTGTGCGCGGACAACGGCATCATAGAAGAGCAGGTGAGCCAGTGCGGGCAGGAGGTGACGGCCGCCGTCGCTTCCAGCATGGTTTTAGGAACCACCTCCGTTTGTAAGATGGCGAAAAGGGTAGGGGCGGACGTGCTCCCGGTGGACATGGGAATCAACTGCGAAAAAGAAATCCCGGGGCTGATCCAGTGCAAAGTTGCCCGCGGAACGAAAAATTTTCTGAAGGGACCGGCCATGTCGGAAGAGGAGGCCCTCCGGGCGGTCGCGGCGGGAATGGAGATCGCGGCAAAATGCGGCGGGAAAGGGTACCGGATTCTGGCGACCGGCGAAATGGGGATCGGCAATACCACGACCAGCAGCGCGATGGCCGCGGCGCTGCTGCAGTGCCGCGCCGAAGAGGTCACGGGAAAGGGCGCGGGCCTGAGCAGGGAAAAGCTAAAGCATAAACAGGAAGTGGTCAGGCGGTCGCTGGAAAGATATCGCTTCCAAAAAGACGAAGCGCTGCGGATTCTGGCAAGCGTCGGGGGATACGACATCGCGGGGCTCGCCGGCGTCTTTATCGGGGGGGCTCTTTATCATATTCCCGTTGTTGTCGACGGAGTCATCAGCGCGGTGGCGGCGCTGACGGCGGAACGCCTTGTTCCCGGGGTAAGGGAATACATTATTCCGTCCCACATCAGCAGGGAACCCGCGGCAAAAAGGATTTTTGAGGAGCTCGGGGTTCATCCGGTCATAGACGCCGGGCTGGCTCTGGGGGAAGGAACGGGCGCGGTGATGATGTTTGCCCTTTTGGACGTCGCGCTTGCCGTATATGAGGACCAGACCACTTTTGACGACATCAGCACGGAGCAGTATGTCCGGTATGAATCGTTTTCAGACTGAAGAATCTGCGGCGTGACGGCAGGGGGGAGAAAATGGTTGTACTGATTACGGGCGGCAGCGGCAGCGGCAAATCCGCGTACGCGGAAAAAGCGGCGGTTTCGCTCGCCGGAAAAGGGCCGCTGTATTATCTGGCGACTATGAAGGTTTCCGACGGAGAGGGCAGAAAAAAGGTGGACAGGCACCGCAGCCTGCGGGCAGGAAAGGGATTCCTGACCATTGAACAGCCGACCGGTATCCTTCGGTCCGTACCCCGGATGAACCGGGGAAAAGGAACGGCGCTGCTCGAATGCCTGTCCAATCTTGCGGCCAATGAAATGTTTGCTTCAAAAGAAATCCGGCGGGAGAAAGAGGTTGCGGACCAGCTCTGCAAGGAGCTTTGTTCCCTTGCGAAGCATACGGAGCACCTGGTGATCGTCACCAACAACGTCTTTGAGGACGGCATTCCCTATGAAGAAACAACGCGGGCTTATATAGAAGCGCTCGGCAGGGTCAACGCGTTTCTTGCCGCCCGGGCGGACGCGGTGACGGAAGTGGTGGTCGGGATTCCGGTGCCGATAAAAGGAGAACTGCTTTAAGATGGGAGAAAAAAGATGCCTGTTTTCAGATCACTGATGATTTCCTTTTCCATTTATTCCAAAATCCCGGTCCCGCAGCGAAAGTGGGAGGACCGGGATATGAAATATGTCCTCTGCTTTTTTCCGTGGGTCGGGGCCGTGATCGGCGTCCTCACGGTCCTGTGGGGGACGTTCTGCCGCTCTTTGGGGCTGGGTACGGTGCTGTATGCGGCTGTCGGGACGGCGATCCCGATCCTGGTATCCGGCGGGTTTCATGTGGACGGCTTCATGGATACGATGGACGCGTTTCATTCCTATCAGAGCCGGGAAAAAAAGCTGGAAATCCTGAAGGATTCCCACATCGGCGCGTTTTCCGTAATACAGCTGGTTATTTATACCCTGCTTTATTTCGGGGCGTATTCCGAAATCGATCAGCCAAGGGCTCTGGCGGTGGCGGGCGCTGGATTTTTTCTTTCCCGAACCCTGAGCGGAATCGGAGTGGTGACCTTTCCGAACGCGAAAAACGAAGGGCTTTTATACCTGTTTTCCAGCAAGGCTCATGAAAAAGCGGTGAAGGTTTCCCTGTACCTCCAGCTTCTGCTCTGTTTGGCGGCAATGCTGTGGCTGTCCCTGTGGACGGGGATCGCCGTTGCGGCGGGAGCGCTGCTGACCTTTTTCTGCTGGCGCCGCCGCTGCTTTCGGGAACTCGGGGGCATCACCGGGGACACCTGCGGCTATTTTGTGACGGTCTGCGAGGGGGTCAACGCGGCGGCCGCGGCGATCTGCTGTATCGCGGGACTGGTTTAGAATTTATGAATCAATACCGAAAAGAGGGAAGGGCATGGAGCTTTACATTGGAGGATACGCACAGGGAAAACTGACTTACGTGCTGAAAAAGACGGGCATCTCGCCCGAAAGAGTATACGATCCCGCGGCGGCTGTGCCGGACTGCGCCGAAACGGGGGCCGCGGTTATCAACCATTTTCATATTTTGGTCAAAGCCCTTTTAAAGGAAGGCAAATCCCCCGAAGACCGGGTTTGGGAGATCCTGGCGCACAACCCCGGAGTGATTGTGATCAGCGACGAAGTCGGGAACGGGATCGTCCCCACGGACGCCGGGGAAAGGGAATACCGGGAGCGTCTGGGAAGAATCCTCTGCGGGCTGGCGGAAAAAGCGGATAAGGTGGAACGGATCGTATGCGGAATCGGGCAGAAAATCAAATAACCCTGGCGCTGATCCGCCACGGGGAAACCCCGTCCAACGCACTGGGCCGGTACCTTGGCCGAACCGAAGAGGACTTATCCGACACGGGAAAGGAAAAGCTGCTGCAAAACAGACAATCCGGAAAATACCCACGGGCCGGCGTCGTTTTTTCCAGCCCGATGAAACGGTGCGTCCAGACCGCAAAGCTTCTCTACGGCTGTACGAACCCGATGGTAGTGGAAGAATGGCGGGAAATGGATTTCGGGCGCTTTGAAGGCAAAAATTACCGGGAGCTGAGCGGAAACGCGGAGTATCAGGCGTGGATAGACAGCGGCGGGGAACTGCCTTTTCCCGGCGGAGAGAGCAGGCGGGACTTTCTTGCACGGTGCCGCCGGGGGCTGGAACAAGCGGTAAGGGAACTTGGAAAGGCAGAAAGCTTTCCGGCCTCCGCTGCCGCCGTGGTGCACGGCGGAACCATCATGGCGCTGCTAAGCGCCTTTTGCGGCGGGAATTATTTTGATTATCAATGCAAAAACGGAGAGGGCTATCTTTGCCGCCTGTATTTTTCCGATACCGGTCGTTTTTCATTGGAATGGATAAGGAAATTGTAGAGGATGGAACCATGATCAATCATATCACTGCTTTTTTTGCGGGGTTTTTGTTGGACCTGCTGCTGGGGGACCCGCACTGGCTTCCCCACCCCGTCCGGCTGATCGGAAAGCTGATCGCCAAACTGGACGGCGCGCTGCTGGGAAAGCCTGACGGGCGGGAAAGGGACGGGAAAAGGGAATTTCGCCGGGGAATCCTGCTGGTGTTTCTGGTCCTGACCGCGACCGTTGCGGCGGCGGCTCTGATTCTGTATCTTGCCTACCGGTTTTCCACCGTTTTGGGGGTGGCGGTGGAAAGCGTCATGACCTGTCAGGCGCTTGCGGCCAAATGCCTGAAGCAGGAGAGCATGAAGGTTTATGAAAGGCTGAAGGAAAACGATCTGCCGGGCGCGCGGCGCACGGTGTCCATGATCGTGGGGCGTGACACGGCGGCGCTGGACGAAACCGGAGTGGCCAAAGCCGCGATCGAAACAGTTGCGGAGAACACCTCCGACGGCGTGATCGCGCCGATGCTTTTTCTTGCCCTCGGCGGGCCGGTCCTCGGCTTTTTTTATAAGGCGGTCAATACCATGGATTCCATGGTGGGATATCAGAACGACCGGTATTTGTTTTTCGGCAGGGCCGCCGCCAAGCTGGACGACGCGGTGAATTTCCTGCCCGCAAGAATCAGCGCGCTGCTGATGACAGCCGCCTGTACCCTTGCCGGAAAGGAATATCACGGGAAAGACGCGTGGAGAATTTACAAACGGGACAGAAGGAAACACAAAAGCCCCAACGCCGCCCATACAGAAGCTGTCTGCGCCGGGGCGCTGGGCATCCGCCTTGCGGGGGACGCCAGTTATTTCGGGAAACTGGTCAAAAAACCGTTTCTCGGGGACGCGCTCAGGGCGGTGGAGTACGAGGACATCGTCCGGGCTAACCGTCTGCTCTATCTTACGGCGGGCCTTTGCGAAGGCGTCTGTCTGGCGCTTCTGTTCCTTGCCGATTTTGTTTTTTAATTAGGAGGATTTTATGATTCACGGCGGTGATATTTATCGGAATCAGGTCCGTATCGATTTTTCGGTCAACAGCAATCCCCTTGGAATTCCCGATTCTGTAAAAAACGCGCTGCACGAAGCGGTCGGGTACTGCGAGCAGTATCCGGACATCCGGGCGGAAAAGCTGGCGGAAAGCGTTTCCAAAATGACGGGGGTCGAAACGGAGCGCATCCTTTTCGGAAACGGCGCGTCGGAATTGTTCCTTGCCGTCATCCATGCCGTCAGGCCAAAACGGATCGTCATCCCGGTTCCTTCCTTTTTCGGGTACGAAAAAGCGGCTCTGGCGTCGGACGCGGAAATCGGTTATTACGAAATGAAGGAAAGCGCGGGATTTACGCTGGACGAAGGGCTTCTGACGGAGCTGACCGGGGAAACGGATCTGCTGTTCCTCGCCAATCCCAACAATCCGGTGGGAAACCTGCTTGACGGCGCGCTGCTGGAAAAAATCGCGGATGTCTGCCGGGAGAAGCGGATTACCGTCGTGCTGGACGAATGTTTTCTGGAATTTACCGGCGGGGAAGAGCGGCTTTCGTTCAAGAACCGCCTGCAAGAGTACCCGAATGTACTGGTGGTCCGCGCGTTCACCAAAATTTTTGCCATTCCGGGCGTCCGGCTGGGCTACCTCTTTTGCGGAGACGGGAATTTAACGGAAAGAATCAAAAATCACCTGCCGGAATGGAACCTGTCCGTTTTTGCGCAGGCCGCGGGCGCGGCGGCGTGCCGGGAAAAGGAATATCTGGAAAAGACCGTCCGGTTTGTAAAAACGGAAAGGGAATCTCTCAGCGGGGAGCTCAGGCGGCTGGGGTTCCGGGTGTATCCGTCGGCGGCGGATTATTTATTGTTTTATACCCCTATGCCGCTCTATGAACTGCTTTTGGAAAAGGAAATCCTGATCCGCGACTGCGGCAGTTACAGGGGCCTGAAAAAGGGTTACTACCGTATTGCGGTAAAACGGCACGGGGAAAATGAAACGCTGATCCGGGAGATCGAAAGGCTGGTGAAACAGAATGGATGAAATCGAATTTGTATTGCCGGAGGAAATTGAAAAACGCAGCTTCGCAATCCTTTCAGAGGAACTGCGCGAGCGAAAGATCGAATTAAAGCCGGAGCAGGAAATGGTGATCAAACGCGTCATCCACACCAGTGCGGACTTCGAGTACGCGAACACGCTCGCTTTTTCGCCGGGGGCGGTGGAAAAAGCGAAGGAGTTGATTCAAAACGGCGCCGATATTGTGACGGATACCAATATGGGGCTGGCCGGAATCAACAAAACCGTACTGGCCCGTTACGGCGGCAGCGCCCATTGCTTTATGGCGGAAAAAGAGGTCGCCGAGCTGGCGAAGCGGCGGCGAATCACCCGGGCCGCGGTCAGCATGGAAATGGCGGCAAAAATTAAAAAGCCGGTGATCTTTGCCATCGGCAACGCGCCGACGGCGCTGATCCGGCTCTATGAGATGATTACGGACGGTTCCTTCTGCCCGGCGTTTATCATCGGGGTTCCCGTCGGCTTTGTCAATGTGGAGGCGGCAAAGGAGCTGATTTTAGGGACGGATGTGCCTTTTATCGTAAACCGCGGCAGGAAGGGCGGCAGCAATGTGGCGGCGGCTGTCTGCAACGCGATCCTTTACGAGCTGGGGAGATAGGAATGCGGTACGGATTTACGACCGGAAGCTGCGCGGCTGCCGCGGCGAAGGCGGCGGCTTACATGCTGTTGACCGGGAAAGAAAAAAGGACCATCACCATCGACACGCCCAAGGGGATTCCCTATAAGGTGGCGGTGGAGGAGATCACCCGGGGGGAATCCGCGGTCGCCTGCGCGGTCAGAAAGGACGGCGGGGACGACCCGGACGTTACGACAGGGGCGCTGGTTTTCGCTTGTGTCGCCTTAAACGGGCGGGAACGGCCGCCGGAAGAAGGCCAAATCGTAATCGACGGAGGCGAAGGGGTCGGCAGGGTCACCAAACGCGGACTGGACCAGCCGGTCGGCAGCGCGGCCATCAACCATGTGCCGAGGGAAATGATCGCGAAGGAAGTGGCGGAAATCTGCCGCCTGACCGATTACCGGGGCGTGCTCCGGGTGGAAATTTCCGTCCCCGGCGGGGAAAAGCTGGCGGAAAAGACGTTTAATCCCCGACTGGGAATCACCGGGGGGATTTCCATCCTCGGCACCACCGGGATTGTGGAGCCGATGAGCAGCCAGGCGCTGCTCGACACCATCCGGGTGGAGCTGAATGTAAAAAAGGAAGAGGGCTGCCGTGCGGTGGCGGTGACGCCGGGGAATTACGGCCAGACTTTTATGAAAACCGCTTACGGGTATGATCTTGACCAAAGCGTCAAGTGCAGTAATTTTATCGGGAATACCATCGATATGGCGGCGGAAGCGGGATTTACCGCGATGCTCCTGACCGGGCATATCGGGAAGCTGGTGAAGCTTTCCGGCGGAATGATGAACACCCACTCCAAGGAAGGGGACTGCCGGATGGAGCTGACGGCGGCGGCCGGGATCCGGGCGGGCATTTCCGCAAAGACCGCCGGGGAAATCCTTGACTGCGTCACCACGGAGGAAGCGCTGCGGATACTGGAAACCGCCGGGAAACGGGAAAAGACGATGGAAATCCTTCTGGGAAAAATCTGTTTTTACCTGAATAAACGCGCGGCGGGAAGAATCCGGATGGAATGCATTCTCTACGCAAACGAATTCGGAGAGCTGGCGAAAAGCGAAGGGGCACAGGAGCTGCTTCAGACAATCATGCAAACGGGAGGGAAACTATGATTTACTTTGTGGGGGCCGGAACCGGGGCGGTCGATTTGATCACCGTGAGGGGCAAACGGCTGCTTCAAACGGCGGACGTCGTCATCTACGCGGGTTCGCTGGTCAATCCGGCGCTTTTACAGGATACGAAGGACGGCTGCGCCGTCTATAACAGCGCGGAAATGACACTGGAGGAGGTCGCTGCGGTCATGCGCCGGGCGGAGCAAAGCGGAAAAACCACGGTGCGCCTCCACACGGGGGACCCCAGCGTATACGGGGCCGTGCGGGAACAGATGGATGTTCTGGATTCGCTCGGCATCCCCTATGAAAGCTGTCCGGGGGTCAGCGCGTGCTTCGGCGCCGCCGCGTCGTTAAATCTGGAATACACCCTGCCGGGTGTTTCCCAAAGCCTGATCATTACCCGCATGGAGGGCAGAACCCCGGTGCCGGAAAGGGAAAGCATCGAAAGCTTAGCGGCGCACGGGGCTTCCATGGCGATCTATCTGAGCGCCGGGATGCTGCGCGAATTAAGCGAAAAACTGCAAAAGGGCGGTTACCGGCCTGAAACGCCCGCGGCCATCGTCTATAAGGCCACCTGGCCGGAGGAAAAAGCCTGTGTCTGTACCGTAGAAACTCTGGAGGAAACGGCGAAAGCGAACCAAATCACCAAAACGGCGCTGATTCTGGTCGGGGACGCCGTCGCGCATCGGAATTACCGGCGCTCCCGATTGTACGCGCCGGATTTTGAGACGGAATTTCGAGGGAAACGGGAATGAAAATCAGTATCATCAGCTTTACCGAAAAAGGAGCGGTTCTTGCGCGAACGGTCCGAAACAGCCTTGCGCGGGAGATGGAAACGGTTCTTTTTACCAAACACAGGAACCTGCCGGACGATCTAAAAGCCGTATATGTGGAAGAAAGCCTTTCCCGGTGGGCGGGGGAGCAGTTCCGGGAGCACAGCGCGGTGCTCTTTATCGGAGCCTGCGGCATTGCCGTGCGCGCGATCGCGCCTTCCGTAAGGGACAAGCTGAAGGATTCCCCGGTGCTGGTCATGGATGAAGCGGGACGCTTTGTGATTCCGCTGCTGTCCGGGCATTTCGGGGGGGCAAACGAACTGGCCGAACGGATTGCGGAAAAGACCGGCGCGGTTCCGGTCGTCACGACCGCCACCGACGTAAACGGATTGTTTGCGGCGGACGTCTTTGCCCGCAGGAACCGGCTGGCCGTCTGTAACCGGAGCGGGATAGAAACCGTTTCGTCCGCGGTTCTTGCCGGGAAGCCTGTCACAATGGCTGTCGCGGGTACCTGTACGGGGAGCTGGCCGAAGGAACTGACCCCGGTACCCTACCCTGTGGACGGCAGGGCGTCGGTGATCGTTTCCCCTTTTGCGGCGGATGCGGAAAAGGCGGATTTACAGCTTTGCCCAAGGGCCTTTGTGCTCGGAATCGGGTGCAGGCGCGGGAAATCCTTTCCGGAAATAGAGGAAGCGGCGGGAAAGCAGATGAAGAAGGCCGGGCTGCGATGGGAGTCGCTGGCGGCTGTTGCTTCGGTCGACCGGAAAAAGGACGAGCCGGGGCTGCTGGAATTTGCGGAGAAGCATGGCCTTCCTTTCCTGACTTTTTCCGCGGACACACTGAAAACAATCGGCGGCGATTTTGCCTCCTCCGCGTTTGTGGAGGAGCAGGTGGGCGTGGACAATGTCTGTGAACGCGCGGCGATGGCGGCCTGCGGGGAAGGCGGAAAGCTTCTTGTCGAAAAATACGCCGAAAACGGAATCACCGTGGCGATCGCGCGGAAAAAATGGAGTGTAAGCTTTGATGAAACATAAGATTTATATTGTGGGAATGGGACCGGGAGCGGAAGAAATGATGACCTTTCAGGCGGTGCGGGCGCTGGAGGAAAGCGACGTGATCGTCGGGTACCCGGTCTATCTGAATCTGCTGGAAAAGCGCTTTCTGAAAAAAGAGCTGCTGTCCACGCCGATGACGCAGGAAGCAAAACGGTGCGAAATGTGCTTTCAGGAAGCCCTGAAGGGGAAAACGGTGGCGCTGGTCTGCAGCGGGGACGCCGGAGTGTACGGGCTGGCGTCGCTGATGTACGAGATCGGGGAGGATTACCCGGACTGCGAGCTTTCTGTGGTTCCGGGCGTCACCGCCGCCAACAGCGGCGCCGCCTGCCTTGGGGCCCCGCTCAACCACGATTACTGCGTTATCAGCCTGAGCGACCTTCTGACGCCGTGGGAGCTGATTGAAAAAAGGCTGCGGTTTGCGGCACAGGGCGACTTCTGTATTGCGCTCTATAACCCTTCCAGCCGCAGGCGCGCGGATTACCTGCAAAAGGCGTGCGACATCCTGCTGGAACAGCTGGAGGAAAGCAGGGCCTGCGGCTATGTGGAGAATATCGGCAGAGAAGGCACCCGGACCTTTACCTGCACCTTAAAGGAACTAAGGGAGCGGCAGGTCAATATGTTTACCACCGTCTTTATCGGGAATTCCCAAACGCAGCTTCGGGACGGGAAGCTGATCACTGAAAGAGGATACCGTTTATGAAACAGATACTGATTTTTTCAGGGACAACCGAGGGCCGCCGGCTGGCGGAGCTGCTGTGCGCAAACGGGCTGGAATGCACGGTCTGCGTGGCGACGGAATACGGGGAGCTGGTCATGGAAAAAAGGCCGGGGCTGACCGTCCATCAGGGCAGGATGACCCCGGAGGAAATGAAGCGCTTTCTCCGTTCGGGGAATTTCCTCGCGGTGGTGGACGCCACCCATCCCTTTGCGACCGCCGTTTCGGAGAATATCAGAAACAGCACGGCGGAAAGCGGGTTCCCTTGCCTGCGACTGCAGCGGGATACGGACGTTCTGCCGCCGGGGCAAAAGGACGGCTTCCGCTATCCCACTCACGAGGCCTGCGCCGAAGCGCTGAAAGAAATGCCGGGCAACATCCTTCTGACGACGGGAAGTAAGGAACTGTCCCTTTACAGCGGGCGGACGGAGCTTCTTCCCCGCCTGTACGCAAGGGTCCTGCCCGCGCTGGAAAGCCTCTCCCTCTGCTATGAAAACGGGATCGAAGGAAAACATATTCTCGCCATGCAGGGCCCCTTTTCGGTGGAAATGAACGAGGCGATGCTCCGGCAGTACGATATCCGCATTTTGGTGACGAAGGAAAGCGGTAAAAACGGCGGCTTTCCGGAAAAAATACAGGCCGCCCGCAGCACCGGAACGAAAGTGCTGGTGATTGGGAACCCGGAACGGGCGGAAGGGGATTCCTTTGAGGAAGTATGCGAAAAACTGGAAGACCTGACCGGGAAAAAGCTGCGGCGGGACAGCCGGACGCGGATTTCCCTGATCGGGATGGGAATGGGCGGCAAAACGTTACTGACAAGGGAGGCAGAGTGCCGGATACAGGAAGCGGAACTCCTCTTTGGGGCCCGGCGACTCCTGGCGGGGATCCCGGGCCCGGCCGAAAAAGTCCCCTGCTATCTGGCGGAGGACATCCTCCCGTATCTGAAGAGGAAAACGGTTCAAAACGCAGCCGTCCTTTTTTCGGGGGACACCGGATTTTACAGCGGGGCGCAAAAGCTGTACGCCGCCCTGCAAAAAGAAACAGAAGCGGGTACCCTGCAAGCGCGGGTGGAAATCCTGCCGGGGATTTCCAGCGTTTCCTGCCTTGCGGCAAAGCTCGGCAAAAGCTGGCACGACGCGGCGATCGTCAGCATCCACGGGAAAAGCGCCAATGTCCTCGATACGGTGCGTACGAATGAAAAGACGTTCCTGCTCGTGTCCGGCCTCGCGGATATGAAAGCGCTCGGCGCGCTGTTTTTGGAGCACGGAACGGAGAATATCAGAATCACGGCGGGCTATCAGCTTTCCTATCCGGAGGAACGGATTCTGCGCCTGAAACCGGCGGGCTGCGCCGCGCTCGAACAGGAAGGGCTTTATGTCTGCCTGATCGAAAACCCGGAAGCCGAAAAGAAGCGGCTGACGCACGGGCTGCCGGACAGCGCTTTTCTTCGGGGACGGGTGCCGATGACCAAGGAAGAGATCCGCGCGGTGTCCGTCTGCAAGCTCCGGCTCTGCCGGGACGCCGTCCTTTACGATGTCGGCAGCGGCACGGGCTCCGTCGCGGTCGAGTGCGCGGCGCTGTCCGACCGCATACGGGTGTATGCCGTTGAAAAGAAGCGGGAAGCCGTGCTTTTGACGGAAAAAAACCGGGAGAAATTCGGCCTTGCCAACCTGAGCGTGGTCGAGGGCGAAGCGCCGCAGGCGTTTGAGGGACTTCCCGCTCCGACCCATGCGTTTCTTGGCGGGAGCGGCGGCAATCTGAAGGAAATCCTCGCGGCGCTTTACCGGAAAAACCCGCGGCTCCGTGTGGTCGTGAACGCCGTCACGCTGGAAACCCTTGGTGAAATCAGCGGCTTGCTGAAAACCTTGCCGGCGGAGGAGGAAGAAGCCGTTCAGGTACAGGTCAGCAGGGCCGAGCCGGTGGGCGGGTACCGCCTGATGCGCGCGGAGAATCCAGTTTTTATCGTTTCCTTTACTTTTCGGGAAAATGGGGAGAAAGACGAATGAAAACACCCAGAATCATGATCGCGGCTGCGGGCAGCGGCAGCGGAAAGACGTTGCTGACCTGCTCGCTTTTACAGGCTCTGCTGGACAGCGGAAAAACGGCGGCCGCGTTTAAATGCGGGCCGGACTTTATCGACCCCATGTTTCACCGCAAGGTGCTCGGGGTCCCCTCCAAGAATCTGGATTCCTATTTCACGGATGAAAACACGACGAAATTTCTGTTTCTGGAGGATGCCGAAGGGAAGGACATTTCCGTGATCGAGGGCGTCATGGGGCTTTACGACGGCCTGGGCGGCATCCGGGAGGAAGCGTCCTCCTACCATCTGGCAAAGGTCACGAAAACGCCGGTGATTCTGGTGGTGGACGCCCGCGGGATGGGCCGGTCGGTCATCCCCCTGATTGCCGGTTTCCTACAATATGATACCGCGCGCCTGATTCAGGGCGTGATCCTGAACAGAACCGGAAAGATGTTTTACGACGTGATCAAGCCGGAAATAGAAGCGGAGACGGGAGTTCCGGTGCTGGGGTATTTTCCCGTCCAGACGGAAATCAGACTGGAAAGCCGCCACCTCGGCCTGCGGCTGCCGGAGGAAATTCAGGGGCTCCGGGAGCAGCTGAAAAAATCCGCGGAGGTCTTCAGGACTGCCGTTGATCTGGAAAAGCTCATGATGATCGCGTCGCGGGCGGGGGAGCTCAAAGCAGCCCCGGTAACGGTTCCCGCGAAAGCGGACGGCGTACGGATCGGTGTCGCCATGGACGAAGCGTTCTGCTTTTACTATGAGGACAATCTGCGGCTGCTGCAAAAAGCCGGTGCGGAGCTAATCCCCTTTTCACCGCTGCGCGAGGAAAAGCTCCCGGCGTGCCTGCACGGGCTGATTCTGGGCGGCGGGTACCCGGAGCTGTACGCGGAGGGGCTGTCCCAAAACAAAGGAATGAGGCAAAGCGTGAAAGAGGCAATCGAAAGCGGGATGCCCTCCATCGCGGAATGCGGAGGCTTTCTGTACCTGCATGAGACGATGGAGAATCAGGAGGGGCGGGCCTTCCCGATGGCTGGCGCGGTAAAAGGCAACTGTCGTTATATGGAAAAGCTGGTGCGCTTCGGGTATATCGGCGTCCGCGCGGAAACGGAAACCTTCCTGTCGAAGGGGACGGAAATCCGGGGGCATGAGTTCCACTATTTTGACAGTACGGACAACGGAAGCGCCTGTCTGGCGCGAAAACCGGTGTCGGGGCGGCAGTGGCGCTGTGTCCACGCCGGAAAAAATCACTGGTGGGGCTTTCCGCATCTGTATTATTACGCGAATCCGGCCTACGCGGACCGTTTTTTAGGGAGGGCTGAAAGCTATGCACAGGGGTCATGAGATATCCGCCGATACCTATTCCTATCTTTCCGCTTTAAGGGAGTGGAACACGACCTATAAGGTCGTGTTCTCGGTAGGGGCGCTGGTGACGGTCATCGCCGCCGATTCCATTGGGGTTTCCGCCGTGACCTTCCTTTTCATGCTGTTCCTCAGCGTGGGGGTGGGGAAAATCCCCGCAAGGGACTATTTTTGCCTGATGAAAATCCCTTTGGCCTTTATTCTGCTGGGGGGCGCGGCGATTACGGCCCAGTTCGGCAGCGGCGCGGACAGCCTTTTTCGCACCCGGTTTTTTCTGACGAATCTGTACGTGACCCAAAGCAGCCTGACGCTGGGGATACATGTGACCCTCAAAGCGTTCTCGGCGGTCAGCGCGCTCTATTTGATGACGCTCTCCACCCCGATGGGGGAAATCATTTCCGTTTTCAGAAAAATCCGTGTGCCGGTTCTGATTCTGGAACTGATGCACCTGATTTACCGGTATATCTTCATTTTGTCGGAAACCAACCAGCGGCAGAAGGACGCCGCAGGGTCAAGGTTGGGGTACTGCGACCTGAAAACCTCCCTGCGCACCTTCAGCGGGGAGCTGGCGAATCTTTTGATCCTGTCCATGAAGAAGGCGGAAACGTATTACGACGCGATGGAAGCGCGGGGCTATGAGGGGAACGCCCTGTTCTGGGAGGAAAAAAGGCCGCTGACGGCGGGACAGCTGCTGTACGCCGGCCTGTATCTCGCTTTGCTTTTGGGAACCTTTTATTTGATAGGGAGGAAGGGCTGAATGAGGGAAAAAATTCTGGAGGCGGACCATCTTTCGTTTGCCTATGACAGGGACCGCGATACGCTGAAGGACATCTGCCTTTCGGTCTATCAGCGGGAAAAAATCGCCGTCCTTGGGGCAAACGGGGCGGGGAAAACTACTTTTTTTCTGAATCTGAACGGAGTGAGGGAGCCCACGGGCGGGGAAATCCGCTACCGCGGCGAAACGATCGGCAGGAAAAACATCAACCGGCTGCGGCGGAATGTGGGAATCGTCTTTCAGGACGCGGACAGCCAGATCATCGCTTCCACGGTAAAAGCGGAGGTGGCCTTCGGGCCGTTGAATATGAAGCTTCCCCGGACGGAAGTAGAGGAAAGAACCCTTCGCGCCATCCGGGAAATGAAGCTGGAGGATCACCTCATGCGGCCGCCCCATTCCCTGAGCGGCGGGGAAAAGAAAAGGGTCAGCATCGCGGACATTCTGGCCATGGATTCCGAAGTCATGATTTTTGACGAGCCGACCGCTTCCCTGGACCCGGTCAACGCGCAGGTGCTGGAAGAGGTTCTGGATCAGATCGGACAAAAGGGAAAAACCGTCCTGCTTTCCACGCACGACGTGGATTTTGCCTATCGCTTTGCGCAGCGGGTCCTGGTTTTTTGCGGCGGGGAGCTGATCGGCGACGGAACCGCGGAAGAAATCTTCCGCGACGAGTCCCTGCTCGGAAAAGCAAACCTGAAAAAGCCGGTCCTGATGCAGCTTTACGATCTGCTGAAAGAAAAGGGGAAAATCGGGAAAGCGGGAGCTTGCCCCAAAAGGATTTCCGATTTTGCCGCGCTGCTGTAAAGAATGGTAAACAAATTCATATTTGTTCCAGATAATAATGAAAAGAGAGGGTAATAACAATGACAACAAAACAGAAAAAATGGATCGCCT
Source organism: Caproiciproducens sp. (assembly GCF_053840905.1). Taxonomy (NCBI): domain Bacteria; kingdom Bacillati; phylum Bacillota; class Clostridia; order Eubacteriales; family Acutalibacteraceae; genus Caproiciproducens; species Caproiciproducens sp. Next base: position 175,850 of record NZ_JBNLXQ010000003.1, on the reverse strand, counting down.
CGCTGGCGGTCCTGTCGGGTATTGTGGGAATCACCCCGAATGTCTGCGCGATGCACATTATGGAGGGCTACCTTGCGCCTCAGTATTGTATTGCGTGGGGAGTGCTGTGTATCCCCTTCTTAGTGACCGGATACCTGTCCATCAGCAAAAAGCTGAAGGAAAACAGGAAAAACATCACGCTGCTCGCCATGGCGGGGGCGTTCATCTTCGTGATTTCCTCCCTGAAAATTCCGTCCGTAACGGGCAGCTGTTCCCACATGACGGGCACCGGGCTGGGCGCGATTCTGTTCGGGCCCACGGCCGTCGGCATTTTGGGCATCATCGTCCTGATTTTTCAGGCGATTCTGCTTGCGCACGGCGGACTGACCACGCTGGGGGCCAACACTTTTTCCATGGCCATTGCCGGCCCGCTGCTCAGCTACGGAATTTTCCTGCTGTGCAGAAAGCTGAAAGTGAACCGTTATATCGGCATTTTTCTGGCGGCGTTTCTGGGCGACCTCTTTACTTACTGCGTCACGAGCTTTCAGCTCGCGATCGCCTATCCTTCCGCGGAGGGAGGCGTTATGGCGTCGGTCGGGAAGTTCCTCGGCGTTTTTGCGCCGACACAGCTGCCCCTTGCCGTTCTGGAGGGCATCCTTACCGTCCTGATTATGATCGCGCTGAAAACATACGCTACCCCGGAACTGAAAATGCTGAAGCTGAACATGGAGGAGAAATAAGATGAGTAAGACGAAAAAAACGGTTATCGCGTTGATCATTGCGGCGGTTTTGATCGCTTTTGTTCCGCTGTTCGCTTTAAAGGGCGCGGAATTCGGCGGCTCCGACGACGCGGGCAGCGGCATGGTGGAGCAGATTGCGGGGAACTATGAGCCCTGGTTCACGCCGGTACTGGAAACCGCGATTCACGGGGAGCTGCCGGGCGAAGTGGAAAGCCTTCTGTTTTGCCTGCAGACGGGCATCGGCGTCGGAATCATCGCTTTCCTGATGGGACGCCTGGTCGAACGTAAAAAGTTGACGAACGGTAAGGAGAACGAATGAAGCAGGGAATTCTGATCGTCAGCTTTGGGACCACTTATCGGGAAACCAGAGAAAAAAACATTGAAAAAATCGCTCAGACAGTCCGGGAAGCTTTCCCGGATTGGAGCGTTTATCAGGCGTATTCCAGCAATATTGTGAGAAGTATCCTGGAAAAAAGGGACCATATCATCATCCGCGGTGTAAAAGAGACGCTGCTGCGGATGGAGCGGGACGGAATTACCCGCGCCGCCGTTTTGCCGACTCATTTGATAGACGGTATTGAAAACGGCAAAATGAAGTGTACAATAGAAGAGTGCCGGGAGCTGTTTTCGAAAATAAAAACGGCCCGCGTGCTTCTGGGAAGCGAAGCCGATTACGCGGCCGCCGCCAAAGCGCTGTGGCGGGAAATCGGGGAAGCGGCGGGAAACGACCCCGTGATCCTGATGGGGCACGGTTCCCCGCATGAGGCGGACGGCAGCTATGCAAAACTGGAAAAAGAGCTGCGGGCCTGTTCCGGAAAAGAAATCTACATTGCCACGGTGGAGGGCTCCGCTGCCATTGCGGATGTGATTCAGAAGCTGAACGCCTCCGCCCGGAAAAGGAAGCGCGTGCTGGTGCTGCCGCTGATGCTGGTGGCGGGCGACCACGCGGAAAACGACATGGCGGGGGAAAAGGATTCCTTTGCGTCAAAGCTGAGAGCGGCGGGCTGCGAGCCGGAATGCGTCCTGAAGGGAATCGGCGAATACGAGGGTGTCCGCGAGCTTTATATCAACCATTTAAGAGAGGTAATCGGGTAAAGAGCATGAAAGCAGCGGGAAAAATCATGGCGTTCGTGCTGGGCTTATGCCTTCTTTGCGGATGCGGAACAACAGGGCTCAATACGGCAAATTCCTCCCGGCCCCCGTCTTCGGGCGCCGTTACGTTCACCGACGATCTGGGGGTCCGGGTGACGGTGGACCGCCCGAAAAAGACGGCGGTGCTGTCCGCGAGCTACGCGGACGCCTGGCAGCTGGCGGGCGGAAGCGTCGCGGCCTATACGGACGACGCGAAGGATACGATTCCGATCAAAGAGGACATGCTCAACCTCGGGAAGCTCAATACCCCGAATGTGGAGAGCATGATCGCGGATAAAATCGATTTCGCGATTTTGTCCGGAACGATTTCGGAGCATGTAAAGCTAAAGGATACGCTGGAAAGCGCGGGGATCAAAACCGCTTATTTCAAGGTGGAAACCTTTGAGGATTACGCGAAAATGATGAAAACGCTGACCGACATCACCGGCCGGGCGGACCTGTACCAAAAAAATGTGTCGGATCTGCAGGCGGAGATTCGGAAACAGATTGCCAGAGCGGACGGAAGCCACCCCACGGTGCTGTTCCTGCGGGCGTATTCCACCGGGGTAAAGGCCAAAGGCAGCGACAGCATGACGGGGAAAATGCTGAAGGACCTCGGCTGTGTGAATATCGCCGATCAAAAGGGCAGCCTGCCGGATAACCTGAGCATGGAAGCGATTGTCGCCGCGGACCCGGATTTTATTTTTGTGACGACCATGGGGGAATCCCAGAAAGCCGCGCTCGGCAGGGTCGATCAGCTCCTGACTTCCAATCCCGCGTGGAGCGGGCTGACGGCGGTAAAGGAAAAGCGTTATTATGTTCTGCCGAAGGAGCTGTTTCATTTGAAGCCGAATAAGCGCTGGGGAGAAAGCTATCAGATATTGGCGGACGATTTATATGGAAAAAAGTAGACAATCGGTCAGGGCGCAAAAAAGAATAGCGATCATGCTGCTTCTGCTCCTGCTGACGATGGGAATCGGCATTCTGGGCGGGTCGGCAAAAATATCCCCCGCGGATTTCCGGGAGCTGTTTTCCGGGCGGGAGCTGACGTCCGCCGGACGGATTATCCTTTACGTCCGTCTGCCCCGGGTGGCGGGGGCTGTCGTTGCGGGAATGGCTCTGGCTGTGGCGGGGGCCGTGATCCAGACCGTGCTGAACAATCCGCTCGCCGGGCCGAATATTATCGGCGTGAACGCCGGGGCGGGGTTCGCGGTGGTCCTGTGCGGCATCCTGCTGCCCAAATCGTATGCCGCTCTTCCGGCAGCCGCGTTCGCGGGGGCTTTCGTCACCGTTCTGTTTGTCTTTTACCTTGGGAAAAAGACCGGTTCCTCCAAAATAACGCTGGTCCTTGCGGGCGTCGCGATCAACAGCTTTCTGAACGGGGCGACGGACGCGGTCAACACGTTCAGTGAGGAATCGCTGATTTCGGCCAACCTGTTTAAAATCGGGGGATTAAACGGGGTCAACGCTCAGGTTCTGAAATACGCGTCCGTCCTTGTTGTCGCCGCCGTTCTGGCGGTGCTGCTGTTCCACAACGAGCTGGAAGTGCTGTCGCTGGGCGAAGAAACGGCAAAGACGCTGGGACTGCCGGTTTCCTTTTACCGCTTTCTGTTCCTGATGCTGGCGGCCGTTCTGTCCGGCGCGGCGGTCAGCTTCGCCGGGCTCCTGGGGTTTGTGGGGCTGATTGTTCCCCACATCGCAAGGTTCCTGGTAGGGGAGGAATCGAAATACTTGATTCTGTCCTCCGCCGTTCTGGGCGCGCTGTTCCTGCTGATCTGCGATGATATCGCCAGGACCTGCTTTGCCCCGTTCGAGCTGCCGGTGGGGATCATCCTGTCCTTTGTGGGAGCGCCGTTCTTTGTCTGGCTGCTGTTCCGCCGGAAAAGGGGGAACCGCAATGCTTAGACTGGAGAACGTCTCCGCGGGCTACGGAAAGGTGCCGGTGATCCGGGGGATTAACGCGGAGTTTGAAAAAGGCCGGATCACCACGATCGTGGGGCCGAACGGAAGCGGGAAAAGCACCCTGCTGAAGGCGGCGGTCCATCTCTGCGAGGTGCAGGAGGGGACCGTGTACCTGAAAGGGGAAAAAAGGGAGGAAATCGGAAACCGGGAGTTTGCGCAGCAGGTTTCGTATTTGCCGCAAAGCCACACCGCCGGGGCGATCACCGTCGGCAGAATGGTGCTGCACGGCAGATTCCCCTACCTTTCCTATCCCAGGCATTACGGCAAAGAGGATTATGAGCGCTGCCGCAAAGCGATGGAGAAAATCGGAATCCTGCCGCTGCGGGACAAGAAGGTGGACGAGCTTTCCGGCGGACAGAGGCAGAAGGTCTATCTGGCGATGGCGCTTTCGGGGGAAACGGACGTGTTTCTGTTCGACGAACCGACCACTTATCTGGATATCCGCTATCAGCTGGAGCTGCTGCGGCTGATGGAACAGCTGAAAGGGCAGGGGAAAGCGGTGGTGACGGTTTTGCACGATCTGGATGTCGCCATGCGGGTTTCGGATTCCATAATTGTCATGCAGGACGGAAAAATCGTCCAGACGGGGACCCCGGAGGAAATCCAGTCGGGCGGGATGATCGAAGAGGTTTTCCAGATCACGGCGCAAAGCTTTGTGGATGAAGCGGGGAAAAAGCATTTTTATTTTGAACAGAATCCACAGGAAGGGCAAAGGGAGCAATGAGTAAAATTTTATACGGGATCGGAGTAGGTCCGGGCGACCCGGAACTGCTGACGATCAAGGCGCTGCGGTGTATCGGGGAAAGCGATGTCGTCGTACTTCCGGCAAAAACGCGGGAAGAATGCCGCGCCTATCAGATCGTCAGACAAGCCTGTCCGAAGATAGAGGAAAAGGAAATCGTCTGCCTGCCCTTTCCGATGATTAAGGAAAAAGCGCTGTTAAAAAAGGCGCATGATGAGATTTATGAAAAAATCGACGGCTTTCTGCGGGCGGACAAAACGGTGGCCTTTCTGACCATCGGCGACCCCTGCGTGTACTCCACCTACAGCTATATTCACAGCAGGGTCCTGGAAAGCGGGGGCAGGGCCGTCCTTATCAACGGCGTGCCTTCCTTCTGCGCGGCCGCAGCCGCGCTCGGCGTCTCTCTGGGGGATAATCGGGATGAAATCCATATTATCCCCGCTTCCTACGATATCGGGCATACCCTGAGCCTTCAGGGGACGAAAATCTACATGAAATCCGGGAAAAAGCTGGCGGAGCTGAAGAAAATGCTGGTGGAATTCCCAAAAGCCGACCAGCTGGAGGTTTACGCCGTGTCCAACTGCGGAATGGAAAACGAGACCGTCCGCATCGGGGCGGAAAATCTCGATCCGGAAAGCGGTTATCTGACGATTGTCATCGTAAAGGAAAGGGCCGGAGGGGTCACTGCCGCCAAAACAGACATTTTAAAGGAGAAAGTACTATGAATACCCAAATCAAAGAAAAAAACGGTGTTAAGATAGCGGTGGTGAACAGCGGGGAAACGCTGATTTCCGACGGCCAGTCCGCTCTGGACTGGATGATGTCCGTTCAGTATGAAACGGGCTGCAGCCGCATTGCGCTCAACAAAGAAGCGATTGCCGACGATTTCTTTGTTTTGAGTTCCGGTGTGGCGGGAGAAATTCTGCAGAAATTCATCAATTATCATATTAAATTCGCAGTCTACGGCGATTTTTCAAAATACACCAGCAAACCGCTCAGAGACTTTATTTATGAGAGCAATCAGGGGAGGGATATTTTCTTTGTGCCTACCGAGGAGGATGCCGTGGAAAAGCTCGGCGGCGCATAAATTTATAAATGCTCCTTACAGGCCAGCTCCCTGACCTCCAGCTTGAAGACGGCGACGGCCCTGACGGCGGCGTCCGGGAAATCCCAGTTTCTTTTTTCGGAATAATGCTCCATAATCCGCTGCAGGGCGGCTCTTTTTTCCGTGTCGTCCGTGACGATGCTGACCGTTCCGCCGCCGATCACGCTTTGGTAGCGGAAGGAATAATTACAGGCCGTTTCTGCGCCGGTCACCTGGTGGCCGGTGTCCAGCTCAAAGCCGGCGCGGCCGGTCCGGTTGATCAAATCGATTTTTCTGCCTTCCTTTGCCCCGTGGAAATAGAAGCTCCTTTTTTTCCCTTTGACCTCGTATCCAAAATTGAGGGGAACGATGTAAACCCCGTTTGCGTCGGCAAAACCCAGCCGGCAGCAGTCGCAGGCCATGATGATCCCGTCGATCTTTTGCAAATCCGCGATTTCCCTGTCTTTTCTTCTCATAATGCAGCCTCCGTTTTTATTTTCCAATTTATAGACTTTTTTGAAATTTCCGGCTTCCCATCGGCTAAAAAAGCGCATAGGATCAGAACCGCCCTGTTTTATTCAGATTTCAATCTTTAAAAAATTTCCCATTTCCTGTTGTAAAAAGCCGTTCAATGGACAAAATACTTTCGGAAGTCGATATGATTCGGACTTTCCATGAAGAAGTTCAATAAAACAGGAGATGCAAAGAAATGTATAACGATAATAAAGAATTGCAGGACGCCAAAAAGGCAAATCAGAAAGCGAAGCAGGGCAGTACGTCAGGCTATTCCAATTCGATGGATCCGAACCTTCAGGAAGCCAGACAGCTGAATTCGCAGTCTGCAAATTCCGGCTCCGGCTCCAGCTCCGGAACAAGCGGCACGGAAGAGGCAAAACAGCTGAATCAGAAATCAAGGCAGAACAAACAGTAATTTCCGGCCGTTCCAGCTTTTCAAAAGTCACGCGGGGTGTTTTTTAACGCCGCGCGTGACTTTATTTTATTCGGTCCCCTTGCGTTTGTCCAGAGAATCAGCCGGAAAACGCCCTGCTTCTGCAAAATATTCCGCCGGGATGAAGCGGAACGATTTCGGCTTTCCGCCGATTGGATACATTTTATAACAAATTGATTTTTGAGAGAGATATGTTTATGGATTGTCTCTATAGACAGGGGCAAAGCGGTAGTGTATACTAACAAATAAAATTTATCCGTATGCTTTGTCAGGCACACTTTGAATCCGCTTCAAGGTGTGCTTCTTTTGGGAAGTCCGGGTAAATTGGAGGTATGGAGGTATCTATGAGACATTTGATCGACCCTCTGGATCTGTCAGTCGCGGAAATCGACCGGCTTTTGGATTTGGCGGACAGAATCGCCGAGAATCCAAAAAAATATTCCCAGGTCTGTTCGGGAAAAAAATTAGCGACTTTATTTTATGAGCCTAGTACGCGCACCCGGTTAAGCTTTGAAGCTGCAATGCTTAATATGGGGGGCAGTGTATTAGGCTTTTCTTCTGCGGACAGCAGCTCCGCCTCGAAGGGCGAAAGCGTGGCCGACACCATCCGCGCGGTATCCTGTTATGCCGATATCTGTGCGATCCGCCACCCGAAGGAAGGCGCCCCGTTAAGGGCTTCCGGCTATTCCGGGATCCCGGTCATCAACGCGGGCGACGGCGGGCACCAGCATCCGACGCAGACGCTGACCGATTTAATGACGATCCGGGCGAAAAAACACAGATTGAATCATTTGACAATTGGACTGTGCGGCGATTTAAAATTTGGCCGTACGGTTCATTCTTTAATTAAGGCGCTTTCCAGATACGAGGATATCCGCTTTGTCCTGATTTCCCCCGAAGAGCTCCGGGTGCCGGATTACATCATCGACAATGTCCTGAAGGCGCAGAAGATCCCTTACCGGGAAGTGGAGAATATCGAGAACGTGATTTCCGGGCTCGACATTCTCTATATGACAAGAGTGCAGAAGGAACGCTTTTTCAACGAAGAGGATTACATCCGGTTAAAGGACAGCTATATTCTGACCGCGGCGAAAATGAAAAACGCGAAGCCGGACATGGCCGTTCTGCATCCGCTGCCGCGTGTGAATGAAATTGCGCTGGAGGTGGACGGCGACCCGCGGGCCGCGTATTTCGATCAGGTCCAAAACGGAGTGTACGTGAGGATGGCGCTGATGATGACGCTTCTGGAGGTGGAGCATGCTTAACATTGACAGTTTGGAAAAAGGGATCGTTCTGGACCATATCCGCGCGGGCAGCAGCATGAAAATCTATGATCTGCTGCATCTGGCCAATCTGGACTGCTGCGTCGCCGTGATCAAAAACGCGAAGAGCAGTAAGTTCGGAAAGAAGGACATTATCAAAATCGAGGGAACGGTCGATATCGACCTGGATGTTTTGGGCTATATCGACCATAACATCACCGTCAACATCATTGACGACGGGAAAATTATAGAAAAGAAGCAGCTGGTACTTCCCAAAATCCTTAAAAACGTAATCAAATGCAAAAATCCGAGGTGCATCACAAGCGTGGAGGAAGAAATCGACCATATTTTCCGGCTCACCGACGACAACACCCAGCGGTACCGGTGCGTTTACTGCGAGCAGGAATATCAGGATAAATCGGAGGCTACGGCGGGATAATCCGGCCGTGCTTTTGCACCCGCAGGCCCGGAACCGTTTGTTCCGGACCTGCTTTTCATTCATAAGGGAATCCGGCGGACAAACTTGTTAAATAAACCGACGGACCGCACATTTGAAATTTAATTTTCCTTTTGCCTTTCCCGGTTTACTCAATGCCCCCCCGGTGCTATTCTCATACAGGACCTACAGCAATTCCATTTCCGAGACAAAGCACGTTCCTCCCCCGCCGAAGGCGGGGGAGGAACGCAACTTTGGTGCAGAATCAACTGGAAATACTGTAAAGAATACATAATACAATAGGGAAACAGGAGGAAATCAGGATGCACACAAGAGTGGAAAGCGACTCCATCGGCAGCATGGAAATCCCTTCGGACGCTTATTACGGCGTACAGGCCCTGCGCGCAAAGCAGAATTTTCATATTACCGGGCTTCGGATGAACGACGAATTCATCAACAGCCTGGCGGAAATAAAAAAGGCGGCGGCAGCCACTAACCGCGACACGGGAAATCTGGACCGAAAAATCGCGGAAGCGATCGTCTGCGCGTGCGATGAGATCATCGCGGGAAAATGGCACGATCAGTTTATCGTCGACCCGATTCAGGGCGGCGCGGGTACGTCGGCCAATATGAACGCCAACGAGGTCATCGCCAACCGGGCCGTCGAGCTGCTGCACGGGGTCAGGGGAGACTATTCGCTGGTTCATCCCAACGACCATGTCAACATGTCCCAGTCGACAAACGACGTGTTTCCCACGGCGGCAAAGCTGACGGTGCTGAAGCTGATGCCGAAGATCACGGCCCAGCTGGACAGACTGAGAAAAGCGCTGAACAAAAAGGGAATCGAGTTCGACGGCATTGTCAAAATGGGACGCACACAGCTGCAGGACGCGGTTCCCATCCGCCTGGGCCAGTCTTTCCACGCGTACGCGTCGGTGGTGGACCGCGACGTCAGGCGGCTGGAAAAAGCGGAAAAGGAAATGCAGACCGTCAACATGGGCGGAACGGCGGTCGGGACCGCCATCAATGTCAGCCCCGGTTATCTGGAAAGCATTACGGAAAATATCCGCCGGCTGAGCGGGATCAAGGTGGAGCAGGCGTGCGACCTCATCGACGCCACCCAGAACCTGGACGGGTTTGTCGCGGTTTCCGGCGCCCTGAAAACCTGTGCGGTCAACCTTTCCAAAATGGCGAACGACCTGCGCCTGCTTTCCAGCGGGCCGAAGGCGGGGATCGCGGAGATCAACCTGCCCGCCAAGCAAAACGGTTCCTCCATTATGCCGGGAAAGGTCAACCCGGTCATCCCCGAGGTGGTTACCCAGGTGGCGTTCAATATCATCGGGAACGACGTGGCCGTCACCATGGCCGCCGAAGCCGGGCAGATGGAGCTTAACGCGTTCGAGCCCGTTTTGTTCTACAATCTGTTCGAGTCGCTCACGACTTTGGAAAACGCGGTCGGCACCTTTGTGGACAACTGCGTTTCGGGGATCACCGCCAATGAAAGCCGCTGCAGGGAGCTGCTGGGGCAGAGCGTGGGGATCGCGACGGCGCTTTGTCCGTATATCGGCTACAAAAAGTCCGCGGAAATCGCCAAGCAGGCGCTGCGTACCGGCAGACAGGTGGAGGAGATCGCGCTCGAGGACGGACTCCTCACAAAGCAGAGCCTGGACAGCATCCTCAATCCGAACACGATGACGCAGCCCAGAATGTAAAGGAAAAGGTTGACGCGGCACCCGCCCCGGGGTTAGAATGGGAAAAGAAATTGCGTATCATAAAATGGATGGGGGACCCGGAATGAAGGACTACATTTTAGAGGGCTGCGTCGATTCGGTGGAATCCGCCGCGGCCGCTCAGGCGGGCGGCGCGAACCGTCTGGAGCTGTGCGCCAACCTGATCATCGGCGGCACTACGCCGGACATCAATCTATTCCTTGCGGTGCGGGAAAAGGTTTCCATTCCAATCAATGTGCTGATCCGGCCCCGCTTCGGCGATTTTTGCTATACGGACGACGAATTCGGCATCATCAAGAAGGATGTTGAAATGTTCCGGAAGCACGGCGCGGACGGCGTCGTCATCGGGGTGCTGGAAGCGGACGGCAGCCTCGACCTCCCGAGGATGAAAGAACTGACGGAAGCCGCGGGGAGCATGAACGTCACGCTGCACCGCGCGTTCGACGTCAGCCGGGACCCGTTCCAGACGCTGCAGGACGCGAAGGACCTTCACATCAATACGATCCTGACTTCCGGCCAGAAAAATACCTGCTACGAGGGCCGGCACCTGCTCGCGCAGCTGGTCGAAAAAGCGTCGGGGGAGATCGATATTCTGGTCGGCAGCGGGGTGAACAGCGCGCAGCTTCCGGAGCTGGCCGCCGTGACCAGGGCGAAATCGTTCCATCTTTCCGGCAAGGTCAACGTGCAGAGCGCCATGGCCTATCGCAGGGAGGACGTCAGCATGGGCCTGCCGCTGATGAGCGAATTCATCATCTACCGCACGGATGCGGGCGAAATCGCAAAGGTCAGGGATATTTTACAGAGCCTGTAGGGCGGCCGGATTCCGAACCGGCGCGCCTGTGCTTCTGCTGTAGGGAGACGTGGAATGTTGGACAAAATTGACAGAAAACTCATTATGCTCTTGCAGTCCAATGCAAGGATATCGGTGAAGAGGCTGGCACAGGAGGTTTTTCTGTCCGCCCCGGCGGTGTCGGCCCGGCTGGAACGGCTGGAAAAGCTCGGCGTGGTCGAGGGCTATACGGCTACGGTCGACTATGTAAAGCTCGGCTATCACATCCTCGCGTTTATCAATCTGGAGGTGGCTCCGAGCGAAAAGCCCGCCTTTTATCCGTTTATCCGGCAATGTCCCAACGTGATCGAATGCAACTGCATTACAGGAAATTATTCCATGCTGATCAAAGTCGCGTTTCCCAGCACCGTTGAACTGGATACCTTTATCGGCCAGATCCAGCAGTTTGGGCATACGCAGACTCAGATCGTTTTTTCCACTCCGGTCCCTCACAGGGGGATCGCCCCGGCGGATCCTGCGGAGTAGAACGGATTGATACGGCAGCAGGGGAGCATCCCGCGGCAGCGTCCGCCGGACGCTCTTTTTTTATGAAAAGTTTTTGCTTTATAATGCGGTAGATGGTATAATTAAATAATCACTGTAAAGAGCAGAAATATCCGGCGCCGGGAGCGGCGTTTTGGATATCCGAATATTTTGAAAGACGGGGATTTCAGATGGTAGTAAGGTTCTTGACCTATAATTATTTAATTATGATCGGCATCGTATCGTGGATGCTGGCGCAGCTGATCAAATCGGTCATTTTTCTTTGCAGAAACAAACGGCTCGACTTTAAAACGATCTCCGGCTCCGGCGGAATGCCGAGCGCCCATTCCGCGCTGGTGTGTTCCGTCGCCGTGGGTACGGCGCACGAATACGGCTTTGGCTCCCCGTACTTTTCCCTTGCCTTTACCCTCGCCGTGATCGTCATGTATGACGCCATGGGCGTGCGGCGCGCGGCGGGACAGCAGGCAAAGGCCATCAATGACATTGCGGAATACCTGAAAGAAAACAAATGCAGCCTGCCGGACGGGGGAAAATACCTCAAGGATACCGCCTGCCGGCTGAACGAATCGCTCGGGCATACTCCGCTGGAGGTTTTCGCTGGCGTTGTTCTGGGCGTCTGCGTCGCCGTTGTTTCAATCATCTGGATGCGCTGAATCCGCAGGACTGTAAAAAATGAGAGGGTGCCGTATTGAGTCAAGTCTCGGGGAATACAAGAAAAGATCGGAATATGAGCATTGAGCTGCTGCGGATTCTGCTGATGCTGATGATCGTGACCCTGCATTATCTGGGGCACGGGGGCCTGCTGGACGCGGTTCTCCCGGGCGGCGGAAGATATGTTTTCGTCTGGACGCTGGAAACATTTTCTTACATGGGAGTCAACGGGTTTGTCCTGATCAGCGGCTATTATCTTGCCGGTTCGGATTTTAAAATCAAAAAGCTGATCGCTTTGCTGGTGCAGATCGTTTCCACATCGGCCGCCATCTATCTGATTTTTGCGGCTGCGGGTCTGGCGCCTCTTACGAAGGGGCATCTGTTCGGCGCCTTCTTCCCCGTCATCACGGGAAAATACTGGTTTGCGACCAGCTACATCGCGCTTTACTGCCTGGTTCCTTTCCTGAATATGGTTGTAAAGACGGCGACAAAACAGCAGATGCAGATCCTGGTGGTTCTGCTGAGCGCCATGTTCTGCTCATGGAACGCCTTTTTTCCGCCGCTCACCATTATGAGCACCAACGGCGGCTACAATGTGGTATGGATGGTGTGCCTGTACTTCTTCGCGGCGTATCTGCGGCTTTACTGGGACCGCCGGATCAGCCCGTGCTGGTATCTTGCGGGGGCCGTCCTGTGCTGCGTGTTTGTCGCGTGGAAAAAATGTACGGGCAGCGGCGCTTTTCTGTCCTATGTTTCCGTACCAATCACGCTTGCCTCCATTCTTCTGTTCCTTTTCTTCCGGGGGATTACGATCGAAAACCGGGCTGTGAGCCGGGTGATTTCTTTTGTGTCACCGCTTACGTTCGGGGTCTATCTGATCAGCGACAACATCTGGGTGCGGGGAGTCCTTTACACCAGAATCCTGCGCACCTCTCTCTATTTTGATTCGGCAAAGATCCTTTTTATCATTCCGGCCTCTGTTCTGGCGATTTTTGCCGCCGCCATGCTGCTGGAGCGGATCCGGGCGCTTTTGCTGCAGCCGCTTACGGGGAGCGCAGCCTTTCAGCGGTTCTGCGACCGGGTGGCGGGGCTGAAATTCCTGCGGGGCGGTGCCTCCGGCCAAAGCGGCGGCACCGCCTGAAGCGGAGCGCAAAAATATATGTCCCGGGATGTACATACTGCCTGAAAGCAGCATAGTATAAAGCGGAGAACGTTCCCCCAAAACGATATGTTAGGTGGATGATATGTATAACCTTCAGAGTGGCGCTTGTGGTTCCTGGGATTCCTGCTCCGCAGAAAGAAGACAAGTTGCCTTAAACGCATCAAGCGGCGGGGTCGGCCCGCTGCCGATTATCACCACATTATTTGCCGAGCCGCTTAACGTGGTGTCCACCACCATAGACACAAGCGGCATGCGTCCTACGAACAATCTGCTTCATTTCAGCAGCATCATCAATTTGCCTCTCGGAATTTCCGTAACGCTGAACTTCCAGATCCGCCGTTCCGGCAGGGACGGTTCTGCCGGCGTAGGCTCCACGTACACCTTCTCGACGATTGTCGATGTTCTTGAGGCGGAATCCTTCAGCTTCCAGTTCCTGGATGAAGCGGTGGAGCCCGGTTTCTACACCTATTCCGTTGAACTGTCGACCAATTCCATTATTGATGTGACGCCGGGCGCGACGGTTGGAAACGCGGTACTCAGCGTCCTTGCGGTAGCGGATTAACTTTCAGCCGGTTTTGCGGCCGACCGCGCTCAGCCGTGCAATGGCTGCCGGAAACGGATCGCGGCGGAAAGTAAGGTCCAGTGGAAATACTAAACAGGAAAACAGCCGCCCTCTAAATGAAAGTTTACTGGGTGACTGTTTTTTTATTTTCATGCGGCTCCGGGTCCGTCCGCTTCCGGAAAACCGTGCCGCCCCGGTGGGAAAAGCATTTGACAGAACGGGGAAATCGTGTAAAATATAGGATAGATCAAAATGGGCCGGTAACGCTGAAAATGCGTTTGGCATGACTTTTTTTAAAATTGCTGAGAAAGGATATAACAATGAAAAATTTTACTTTTTATTCCCCTACAGAAGTAATTTTTGGCAAAGATACCGAGCTACAGGCCGCCGATGAAATCAAAAAGCACGGCGGCACGCGCGTTCTTGTTGTTTACGGCGGAAACAGCGTGGTGAAAAGCGGCCTTTTGGAGCGCGTGGAGAAAGCGCTCAAAGAAGGGGGCCTGCCGTTCCTTTCCGTCGGAGGGGTCGTTCCGAATCCCCGTCTCTCTTTTGCCAGGGACGGCGTCAGGAAGGCGAAGGAGTTCGGCGCAGACTTTATTTTGGGCGTCGGCGGCGGCAGCGTGATCGATACGGCGAAGGCGATCGCCCACGGCGCTGCGAATCCGGACACCGATCTCTGGCTTTTCTGGACAAAACAGGCCGTGCTTACCAAAAGCAGCCCCGTCGGCGCGATCCTGACTATTTCCGCCGCGGGAAGCGAAACCAGCGATTCGGCGGTGCTTACCAATTGGGAAACGGGGGAAAAGCGCGGACTCAATACGCCGTTTAACCGGCCGAAGTTCGCCATTATGAATCCGGAGCTGACCTACACGCTTCCGCCGTTCCAGCTTTCCTGCGGAATCGTGGATATCATGATGCATACGATGGACCGCTATTTTACGCTGACGGAGGGAAACGAGCTTACGGATGAGATTGCGGAAGCCCTTCTGCGCGTAGTGATCAAAAACGGGCCCGCCGCGAAGGAGAATCCCCGCGACTACGGCGCGATGAGCGAACTGATGTGGTGCGGCAGCCTTTCCCACAACGGATTGACCGGCCTTGGCGCGGTGATCGATTTTGCCCCGCATCAGCTCGGACATGAACTAAGCGGAAAATTCGACGTGGCGCACGGCGCCAGCCTTTCCACGATCTGGGGTTCCTGGGCGAGATACTGCTATCGGACAAAGCCGGAGCGCTTTGTGCGTTTTGCGGAAAAGGTATGGGGAATCCATGGGAACGGCGCCGAAGAAACAGCCAACGCCGCGATTGAGAAAACGGTCGCCTTCTTTGCCTCGCTGCAGATGCCCACCTGCTTTACGGAGCTTGGAATCGGCGTGCAGAGCGACGAGGTTCTGGGGCAGCTGGCGGACAGCTGTGTGTTCTATGGCAAGCGCAAGGTCGGAGGGTTCAGGGCTTTGGACCGCGACGACGTTTTTCGGATTTATAAAATGGCAAACCGCTGAAATCGGGGAACTCGGCAAGACTACCTAAGGGAGGAATATATATGAACAAAACGGAGAAAAATCAGTTGCAGAAACTGGCGTGCAAAGTGAGAATGGGAGCGATCGAGGGCGTATACAACGCGAAATCGGGGCATCCGGGCGGAAGCCTTTCGGCGGCCGATCTTTTTACCTACCTTTATTTTAAGGAAATGAAAATCGACCCCAAAAATCCGAAGGAGGAAAACAGGGACCGCTTTGTGCTTTCCAAGGGACACTGCGCGCCGGGCCTCTACGCCACCCTTGCCCTGAGGGGCTATTTCCCGATGGAGGAAATGAAGAAGCTGCGCCATATCGGCTCCATGCTTCAGGGACATCCGGATATGAAGGGAACCCCCGGTGTCGATATGAGCACCGGATCGCTCGGGCAGGGCGTTTCCGCCGCCTGCGGCATGGCCGCCGCCGGGAAAATGGATCATAAGGACTACCGCGTGTACTCCATTCTGGGAGACGGCGAAATCGAAGAGGGCCAGGTTTGGGAAGCGGCCATGTTTGCGGCCCACCACAAGCTGGACAACCTCTGCCTGATTGTGGACAACAACGGACTGCAGATCGACGGTTCCGTCGCCGAGGTTGGCGGGCCGGAGCCGATCGATGAAAAATTCCGTTCCTTCGGTTTTGACGTTCAGGTCATCAACGGACACGATTTTGATGAAATCGAAGCTGCGTTCAACCACGCAAAGACCGTCAAAGGCCGTCCGAGCGCGATTATTGCCAAGACGGTCAAGGGAAAAGGCGTGTCCTTTATGGAAAATCAGGTGGGCTGGCACGGCACCGCCCCGAACACGGAACAGTATGAGACGGCAATGCAGGACCTGAACAGGGTGCTGTCCGGATTGGAGGCGGAATAAATGGCTGAGATGGTAAAAAAGGCAACAAGAGAAAGCTACGGCGAAGCGCTGGCGGAGCTGTCTGAAAAATATCCGCAGGTGGTCGTGCTGGACGCCGACCTTGCCGCGGCGACCAAGACGGGCGTGTTCAAAAAAGCCTGTCCGGACCGTTTTATCGACTGCGGCATTTCGGAGTGCAACATGGTGGGCGTGGCCGCGGGCCTCGCGGCCTGCGGGAAGATCCCGTTCGCCACTTCCTTCGCCATGTTTTCGGCGGGCCGCGCCTTTGAGCAGGTGCGCAATTCCGTCGGCTATCCGAAGCTGAATGTCAAAATCGTCGGTTCGCACGCGGGCATTTCCGTCGGCGAGGACGGCGCGACCCATCAGTGCAACGAGGATATCGCGCTGATGCGGACGATCCCCGGTATGGTCGTGCTCAATCCGGCCGATCACTACGAAATGAAAGCCGCCGTCAAAGCGGCGATCGAGCATCACGGCCCGGTCTATCTCCGCCTCGGAAGGCTGGCGGTGGAGAGCTTCAACAACGCCGACGACTACCGGTTTGAGCTGGGAAAGGGCATTACCCTGCGCGACGGCAGGGATATCACCATCGTGGCCACCGGCCTGATGGTTTCCCGCGCGCTGAAGGCGGTCAGGACGCTGGAGGAACAGGGCGTCGACGCAAGGCTTATCAATATCCATACGATCAAGCCGCTTGACCGCGAGCTGATTGTAAAGGCCGCGAAGGAAACCGGAAAAATCATTACCGTAGAGGAACACAACGTCATCGGCGGACTGGGCGACGCGGTGTGCGGCGCTGTCTGCGAAGCGTTCCCCGTTCCGGTGATCAAGGTCGGCGTGAACGACGTCTACGGCCATTCCGGCCCGGCGGTCGACCTGCTTGACGAGTTCGGCCTGAACGCCGACCATATTGTCGAGGTGACAAAGAAAGCGCTTCAGAAATAACACGAAGTCAGAATGGGATAGCAATCTGTGAGGGCGGCCGGAATTTCCGGCCGCCTCTGTTCATATTGTCTGGTCCCCGAAAATATGATAGAATACAATCGGTTTCCGATGGGAAGATATTTTCAAAGGGTGTTGTGAATGAATTATGACGATCTGATTACGCTTACCACTGACGTGGGCTGCCTTCTGCTGGCAAACGGCGCCGAAATCTACCGTGTGGAGGAATCCATGCAGCGTATTTTCCGCGCTTACGGGGTCGATACGGGTGAAATTTTTGCGATCCCCACCTGTATCAACGTGACCATCACCACGCCGGCGGGCAAGCCGGTTACCCTGATCCGGCGTATCCCCGTGCGGGGGACCAACCTTGACAAGGTGGAAAGGGGAAACGACCTTTGCCGCCGGATCTGCCGCGACCGTCCGGATTTTAAAGCGGTGCGCCGCGAGCTGGATCAGATCGAGCGCCGCCCGGTTTACGGGCTGTTGTTTCAGATTCTCGCGTTTGCGATGGTCGCGTTTTTCTTTACGCTGTTTTACGGCGGGGATTTTACCGACGCGTACTGGGCTATGCTCTGCGGCGCGGCCATTAAAATCGTGTGCCACCATATGAACCGCTTTCACGCCAACCCCTTTTTCGTGAATATCGTCGCCAGTTTTGCGGCCGCGGCGCTCGCAATGCTTGCGGCGCAGTTCAATTTCGCGCTGGATACGGATAAGGTCATCATCGGCGCGCTGATGAACCTTGTCCCCGGAATCGCCATTACCAGCTTTATGCGCGACCTGATCGCCGGGGACCTGATGGCGGGGCTGATCCGCTTTACGGAAAGCGTGCTGGTCGCCACCGCGATCGCCATCGGGGCAGGCATTGCGCTCACGATGACGCGCATGATATGGGGGGTGTAGCACTATGAATTTTTTACCGTGCCTTTGGGCGTTCTGCGCCTGCGTTCCCTTCGGGGCCGTGATGAACCTTCGTGGGAAAACCCTGATTTTCGCGTCGGTTGGCGGCGGGATCGGCTGGGTTTTCTATCTGCTGAGCAGCCCCGTCCAAAACGATATCATGCAGTATTTTATCGCAACGATCGCGATTTCCGTCTACGCCGAAATGATGGCGAGGATTCTCAAAATGCCGGTGACGGGTTTTCTGCTCGTCTCGCTTCTTCCCATGGTGCCGGGAGGCGGCATTTATTATACCATGGAATACTGCGTTATCGGAAACAACTCCATGTTTATTGAAACCGGGCTGCACACACTGGGTATTGCCGGCGCGCTGGCAATGGGAATCCTGCTGGTTTCCTCCATTGTCAGGCTGTGGACGACGGTGGCAGCGCAAAATAAAAAAGTCTAAAGCGTCAGCAGATCATAATCATACTGCGTTTCCGTATCAAATCCGCTTGTTATGTACAGCTGGCAGGCGGTGCGGTTGGTGCTGCCGACCTCCAGCGTAATCTTTCCGTCCCGCGGCATCAGCCGTTCCAGCAGCAGGCTCAGCATTTCGCGTCCGTAGCCTTTGCCCTGGTATTTCGGCGCAATACCGAGTCCGAAAATGGAGCTGTTTCCGTTTTCCGTGCTGACGTTGCACAGCCCGATCGGTTCGTTTCCCAAAAAAGCGGAGTAAACGTTCATTGCGGGGGACTCCAGCGCTTTTTTCATAATGGACACGGATTCTCCCGGACTGTTGCCGAACAGCTCGGAATCCAGCGCGGCCAATCGGGGAATATCCGCCTCGCAGGGAGTTTCCAGCCGGAGGGTACCGGCCGGTTTGCAGAATCTGGCACGGTCAAACGCCAGTAAATATTCCGAATGGGAAGGAACGGCCGCGAGCGTTCCCAATACGCGCTTTGCGTCCGCGCCGCGGGGCTCGTGTACGAAAAGCACCCGGTGAATTCCCTGTTTGGCAAGTGTTTGCGCGGCTTTTTGGAACAGCAGAGTGAAAGCGCCCCTTTGCCGGAATTTGGGCAGCGTGTACGCCGAAACCTCCGCTTCCCCCTCCAATATCATAAAGAGGGACAGGAAAGCAATGAGCCGGTCTCCCTCATACGACAGATAAAAGCAGTCGGCGCGGGGGTCAAGATTGAGTTCGCCGGACAGGAATACGGAGCGTTTCAGCCCCTCGTGCTCCTGACAGATTGTTTCCAGCTCCCGTACCTTTTGAATTTGCTCTTCGGTCAGTACATTGGTCTGTATGCAGTTTATTTCCATCACATCTTTCTTTTTTTATTCGAACCGTTCGCGTATCGCGCCGGTGATGATTTCCAGCGCCTGGATGCGCCCGTATTTTTTATCCTGGGATTCAATGATGTGCCACGGGGCGAACTGGGTCGAGGTGTACTGCAGCATGTCGTTGACAGCGGTTTCGTATTCCTCCCATTTGGAGCGGTTGCGCCAGTCCTCGTCCGTGATCTTCCACTGCTTGGACGGCGTGTCCTGCCGGTCCTGAAAGCGTTTCAGCTGTTCGTCCCTGTCGATCTGCAGCCAGAATTTGACGATCACCGCGCCCCAGTCGTGAAGCTGGTCCTCAAACTCGTTGATTTCACGGTAAGCCCTTTGCCAGTCCTCCGCCGTACAGAAGCCTTCGATCCGTTCCACCATGACGCGCCCGTACCAGGAACGGTCAAACACCGCGATGTGTCCGTCCTTGGGCAGGTTTTTCCAAAAACGCCACAGGTAGTGGCGGGCGGCCTCCTCCCGGCTCGGCGCCGCGATGGGGACCACCTCGTAGCCTCTCGGGTCGAGCGCCTGCGCAAGACGGCGGATGTTCCCGCCCTTTCCGGCGGCATCCCATCCCTCGTAGACGATGACGACGGGTACTTTTTTCCGGTACAGCTTTCCGTGCAGCGCGCTCAGCTCGTCCTGAAGCCCGCGCAGGCGGGGCTTGTAGCTTTTTTCATCCAGCGTTTTGTCGAGGGGGATTTCCGCGAGCTTCGGCATCGGCAGCAGCGGAAAATTCCCCGGATCGACGGCCGGATTTTCGTTGGAAACGGTCGGCGCGGCTTTTGACTGGGGTTTCAGGGCGGCGTTGATGCAGTCGACCACGACGGTGCGGAAAATTTCCAGCTCCGCGGCGGTTTTGTCCGTGCAGGGGACGACGTGCCACGGCGCGTTTTCCGTGGAGGTGTATTCCAGCATCTCGTCAAACACCTGATAATACTCCTCGTACCGGCGGTTGCGTTTCCAGTCGGTCTCCGTTACGCGCCATGCCGTGTTTTTGGAGCTTTCCAGCTGTTCAAACCGTTTTTTCTGCTCCTTTTTGCCGATGTGGAGAAAAAATTTAATGATCAGGTATCCGCTGTCCGTCAGCTGGCGCTCAAAGGTTATGATATCGTCCATACGGCGCAGGTTTTCCGCATCGCCGACGCTGTCCTCCAGCTTCGCGACCGAAACGTCCCGGTACCAGCTCCGGTCGAGCACGGAGATTTTGCCCTGCTCGGGAATGTTCAGCCAGTGCCGCCACAAAAGCGGCTCCCGCTTTTCCCGCTCCGACGGTTCCGTAACGGAATGCACCTTGAACCCGCGGGGGTCGAAATTCAGGATCAGGCTGGAAATCAGGCTGCCTTTTCCGGCCGCGCCCCAGCCTTCAAAAAGAATGATGACCGGCAGCTTGCTCTGCTTGATCGGCTGCTGCAGGGCGGCCAGCGCCGCTTTCAGCTCCTTTGCCCGCTGTTTGCCGTCCTTTTCGGATATTTCCGCTTTCTTGTCTGCTTTTTCCAGCATAGGGACACCTCCTGCCTTTCTACTGATTATATACTAAAATTCATCAAAAACAAATATAACTTTGACGAAATTACCGATAAACACCCGCCCGGAAAGTGCCCGGCTGCTCTTCACTATTGAATACGTATGTGGTATAATAAAACGGATATTATGGGTTGCTCCGGCAATGGCGCGGGATACGCCGGCGGCACGAAAACCGGCGGAACAGGGGGCGGAAAACATGGTCATACTCGGAATAGATCCCGGATACGCCATTGTGGGCTACGGAGTCATCCGCGCGGACCGCGGCAGGTTCCAGCCGCTGGAGCACGGCGCGGTCGTCACGAAGGCGGGAGAGGATTTCAACCGCCGCCTGGAAATCATTTACGATTCGCTGGAAAAGGTAATCGCTCACTGGAAGCCCGAAGCCGTAGCCATCGAAAAGCTGTATTTTCAGAACAATCAGAAAACGGCCATCGGCGTGGCGGAGGCCAGGGGCGTCATCCTTCTTGCGGCGCAGAAGGCGAGAGTCGAGGTCTTTGAGTATACGCCGCTGCAGGTAAAAATGGCGGTTACCGGCTACGGGCAGGCGATGAAGCCGCAGGTGATGGAGATGACCAGGCGCCTGCTCTGCCTGAAAGAGGTGCCGAAGCCGGACGATACCGCGGACGCGCTTGCCATGGCGATCTGTCACGGGCAGGCGGCGGGTTCCGTTTTCCGCCGGCGGATGCTGACCCGTTCGGACTGTTTCAAATAAAGGAAAAACAGGAGCAGGAAAATGTTCTACAGTTTAAAGGGAAAGTTAATCCATATGGAGCCGGGGCTCGCGGTGGTGGAGTGCGGCGGAGTCGGCTTCAAGTGCCTGACGACGCTCAGCACCCAGCGCGCGCTGCCCGCCCTTGGGGAGCAGGTCACGCTGTACACGCACCTGAACGTGCGCGAGGACGCGCTGGACCTTTTCGGCTTCGCGACCCTGGGCGAGCTGAACTGCTTTAAAATGCTCACGGGCGTCAGCGGAGTCGGCCCGAAGGTCGGCCTCGCGATCCTTTCCGAGCTTGCCCCGGAACAGGTCGCCATGGCGGTCGCCACCGGGGACAGCAAGACCCTTACCCGCGCGAGCGGGGTGGGCGCGAAGCTCGCGCAGCGCATTACGCTGGAGCTGAAAGACAAGGTAAAAGGATTGCAGACCGGCGGGGCGGCGTTTGCCCCCGCGGGAATCGTCTCCGCCTCGTCCAACGCGGCCGCGGCGGTCAACGCGCTGACCGTGCTCGGCTATTCGCCCACGGACGCCGCGGCGGTGGTCGGACGCTTTGACAGCGCCCTGCCGGTGGAAGAGCTCATCCGCCAGTCGCTGAAGGCGATGGGCGGCGGCATGAAATAATTTTTTTACTTAATAGAAGATAAATATAACACAAACAGGGACTATAAAAGAGAAGTAAAACAAAAGAGCCAATGAGAATAAGGGAATCCCCGAAATGCAGAAGGAGGGAGAACCGGAAGTTGAATTACGAAGACAATACAAACGACTATGATTTTGAAAACCGTATGGTGGCACCGGAGTACGCGCCGGAGGACGCCGAAGTGGAAAATCCGCTCCGGCCGAAGGTGCTTTCGGAATATATTGGACAGGATAAGGTAAAAGAGAATCTTTCCGTCTTTATCGAAGCGGCAAAGCAGCGCCGGGAGTCGCTGGACCATGTTTTGCTCTACGGCCCGCCGGGGCTGGGCAAGACGACGCTCGCCGGAATCATCGCGAACGAGCTGAACGTGAACCTGCGCATCACGTCCGGCCCCGCGATCGAAAAGCCGGGCGATCTGGCGGCGCTTCTGACCAATCTGAACCCGGGCGACGTTTTGTTCATCGACGAGGTGCACCGCCTTTCCCGCAGCGTGGAGGAAATCCTGTACCCCGCCATGGAGGACTACGCGCTGGATATCATTACGGGCAAGGGCCAGATGGCGGCCTCCTATCATCTGCCGCTGCCGAAATTCACGCTGGTCGGGGCGACCACCCGCGCCGGGCAGCTTTCTGCACCTTTGCGCGACCGGTTCGGCGTCGTGCTCCGGCTGGAGATGTATTCCCCGCAGGAGCTTGCCCGGATCGTGACCCGCAGCGCGAAAATACTGGAAATCCCGATCGAGGCGGACGGCGCGCTGGAAATCGCCTCGCGCTCGCGCGGCACGCCGCGGATCGCCAACCGGCTTTTAAAGCGTGTGCGCGACTTCGCGCAGATCATCAGCGACGGCGTGATCACCTACCATTCGGCGAAGGTCGGCCTCGACCGGCTGGAAATCGACGAAATCGGGCTGGACGCGAACGACCGGAGGATGCTGAGCACGCTGATCCGCTTTTACAACGGCGGGCCGGTCGGGCTGGAAACGCTGGCCGCCGCCATCGGCGAGGAAGCTGTGACCATTGAGGATATCTACGAACCCTATCTGATGCAGATCGGCTTTTTAAGCCGCACCCCCCGCGGGCGCTGTGCCACTCACGCGGCGTACCTGCACCTTGGCCTGACCCCGCCGGGGCAGGAGGACAGTCAGCAAAAACTGTTCTGAAATCAACATAAAACATATTAGGAGTTGCTTATATGGGAAGACTTTTTGGTACGGACGGTGTCAGAGGAATCGCGAACAGCGAGCTGACCTGTGAAATGGCTATGAATATCGGCCGCGCCGCGGCCATGGTGCTGACGGACGGCAACCACAGGCATCCGAAAATCCTGATCGGAAAGGATACCCGCCTTTCCTCCGATATGCTGGAAAGCGCTCTGACGGCGGGCCTTTGCTCCGTCGGGGCCAACGTGGTGCAGCTCGGCGTCATCCCGACCCCGGCGGTCGCGTTTCTGGTCGGAAAATACAAGGCGGACGCGGGCGTAATGCTGACGGCCAGCCACAACCCCTGTGAATTCAACGGGATCAAAATTTTCAGCGGCGACGGCTACAAGCTGCCGGACGCGCTGGAGGAGCAGATCGAGGCGATCGTGCTCGACCACGCGCAGAAGCCGGACTGCCCGGTCGGCGGAAATGTGGGGAGCGTTTCCCGCGCGGAAAACGCGGCGCGCGACTACATTGACCATATCAAGAGTACGGTTCCCTTTTCGCTCGACGGTATGCGCATCGGCATCGACTGCGCGAACGGAGCGGCAAGCCGCACGGCGGAAAGGCTGTTTACCGAGCTGGGTGCGGAATGCCACATGCTGGCGGACCGTCCGGACGGGGTCAATGTCAATGAGAAGTGCGGCTCCACCCATATGGAGAGCCTGATGTCCTTCGTCAAGGAAAACCGTCTCGACGCCGGCGTTGCCTTTGACGGCGACGCGGACCGCTGTCTTGCGGTTGACGACAAGGGACAGCTGGTGGACGGCGACTTCCTGATGGCCATCTGCGCCGCGGATCTGAAAAGCCGCGGAAAGCTCGGCAAAAACACCGCGGTCGGAACCATTATGACCAACATGGGCTTTAACCGTTTCTGTGACGACAACGGCATCAAATTCGCCGCCACCAAGGTCGGCGACCGCTATGTGCTGGAAGAAATGCTGCTGGAGGGCTATAACTTCGGCGGCGAGCAGAGCGGGCATATTATTTTCCTCGACTTTGCCACCACCGGCGACGGCGAAATGACGGCCGCGCAGCTGCTGAGCATCGTCCACCGCAGAGGGGCGAAGCTTTCCAGCCTTGCCACCCTGATGACGCGTTATCCGCAGATCATCGTCAATGTGGAGGTCAGCGCGGAAGGCAAACTGCGTTTCTACACCGACGACAAGGTAAAGGACGCCATCGAAAAGGCGAAGCAGAAGCTGGGCGGCAGCGGGCGCGTCGTTGTCCGTCCCTCCGGCACGGAGCCGCTGCTCCGCGTCATGATCGAGGGGGAGGACCCCGAATATATCAGCGTGCTGGCCAACTCCGTGGCCGATACCGTGCGTGACAGGCTGGCGTAAAAGCCGGATCAACGGGCTTCGCGTCAAGAAATGAATTCACCCAGACGTTTCCCCGGGCCGCGAAACAGAGCGGCCGGACAGGAACGCTGTAAGATAAGAGTAGGGAATAAATTGAGAACTGCAAACTGGAAGGATTACGAACTGCTGGATACGTCCGCGGGGGAAAGGCTGGAGCGCTGGGGCGATATCGTCCTCATCCGGCCCGACCCGCAGATCATCTGGAATACGCCGAAGAAGCATCCCCTGTGGAATTCGGCCCACGCGCGCTACCTGCGTTCCTCCACCGGAGGCGGAAACTGGCAGGAGCTGAAAAAAGTGCCGCCCATGTGGAAAATCCACTATGGGGAACTGACTTTTCAGCTCAAGACCATGGGTTTCAAGCACACGGGCATTTTTCCGGAACAGGCCGTGAACTGGGACTTCGCAATGAAAAAAATCGCGGAGGCGGACCGGCCGCTGAAGGTGCTGAACCTGTTCGGCTATACCGGCGCGGCGACGCTGGCCTGCCTGAAAGCGGGCGCGCAGGTCTGCCACGTGGACGCGTCGAAGGGCATGGTCGCCTGGGCGAAGGAAAACGCCGCCGCGTCCGGTCTGGAATCCAGACCGGTCCGCTGGCTGGTGGACGACTGCGTGAAATTTGTGCAGCGGGAACAGCGCCGGGGCAACGCCTACGACGGCATTATTATGGACCCGCCGTCCTACGGGCGCGGTCCGGGCGGCGAGGTGTGGAAGCTGGAGGAACAGCTTTATCCGCTGGTGGAAATGTGCATGCCGGTTCTTTCGGAGCATCCGCTGTTCTTTATCCTGAACTCCTATACGACGGGGCTGTCCCCGGCGGTGATGGAATATCTTCTGGGCGCGCTGATTCAGAAAAAATTCGGCGGCCGCGTTTCTTCCGACGAAATCGGGCTGCCGGTGACCGGGAGCGGGCTGGTGCTGCCCTGCGGCAGCACCGCGATATGGGAAAGTAAATGAACGATAAACAGGTAGGTATAAAAATGGATTATATCAAAGCGGACAACATCTCCTTCAGCTACGACGAGCCGGAAATCGAAGAGCAGCACGAGGTCCTGAAAGACGTGTCTCTCGATATCCGCAAAGGCGAATTCGTAGCCCTTCTGGGCCATAACGGTTCCGGGAAATCCACCATCGCCAAAACCTTCAACGCCATGCTGCTGCCCAGCGGCGGCAAGGTGTATGTGGACAATATGGATACGGCGGACGAGAGCGTGCTCTATGAGATCCGCCGCCGCGTCGGCCTGGTGCTGCAAAACCCGGACAATCAGCTTGTCGCGAGCATCGTTGAGGAGGACGTGGCGTTCGGCCCGGAAAACCTGGGCGTGCCGCCAGCTGAAATCCGCAAACGGGTGGACGACGCGCTGAAGGCGGTGGAAATGTACGACTACCGGCTGAACGCGCCGTACAAGCTTTCCGGCGGGCAGAAGCAGCGTATCGCCATCGCGGGCATCATCGCCATGCAGCCGGACTGCATTGTGCTGGACGAGCCCACCGCGATGCTCGACCCCCGCGGGCGCACCGAGGTCCTCAATACCATTCATAAGCTGAATGAAGAACAGGGGATCACCATTGTCCTGATCACGCATTATATGGATGAGGCCGTACAGGCCGACCGTGTAATTGTAATGGACAGCGGCAACATTCTGACCGAAGGGACTCCGCAGCAGGTCTTTTCCCAGGTGGAGCTGC
Organism: Caproiciproducens sp.; assembly: GCF_053840905.1. Classification (NCBI taxonomy): domain Bacteria; kingdom Bacillati; phylum Bacillota; class Clostridia; order Eubacteriales; family Acutalibacteraceae; genus Caproiciproducens; species Caproiciproducens sp. The sequence continues at coordinate 149,452 of NZ_JBNLXQ010000003.1, read as the reverse complement.
TCAAGAAGCATCAGCTGGACGTGCCGCAGGCCACCGAACTGATTTATCGTCTGAAAGCGGGCGGGTTTGACCTGCCGGACTGCGCGCTGACCATTGAGGAATGTGTCGCGGCGCTTGAGCCGCTTTTAAATAAAGCATCTTTAGGAGAAACGTATGCCGATCATTGAGACAAAGAATCTGACCTATACCTACGGGGAGGGAACCCCGTTTCGCAAGACGGCGGTGGACGACGCGAACATTTCCATCGAACCCGGCGAATTCATCGGGGTCATCGGGCACACCGGCTCCGGAAAATCCACCCTGATCCAGCAGCTCAACGGTCTGCTGCGCCCCACCTCCGGCACCGTGCTGCTCAACGGGAAGGACATCTGGGCGGAGCCGAAAAAAATCCGCTCCGTGCGCTTTCAGGTCGGCATGGTCTTTCAGTATCCGGAGCATCAGCTTTTTGAGGAAACCGTCTTGAAGGATATTTCGTTCGGCCCGGGCAACATGGGGCTCGATAAGGATGAAATTCTCAAGCGCGCGCGCTGGGCCGCGGATTTTGTGGGCCTGAGCGGGGAACTGCTTGAAAAAAGCCCGTTCGAGCTTTCGGGCGGGGAAAAACGGCGCGCCGCCATCGCGGGCGTCATTGCCATGGACCCGGAGGTGCTGATTCTGGACGAGCCCACGGCGGGGTTGGATCCCCGCGGGCGCGACGTGCTTTTAAGCCAGATCGTCAGCTACCACGAGGTCAGGCACAACACCATCCTGCTGGTTTCCCACAGCATGGAGGACATCGCCCGTACCGCGGACCGTGTTCTGGTCATGAATTCCGGCAAGACCGCCATGTTCGAAGAAACGGAAAAGGTGTTCGCGCGCGACGCGGAGCTGGAAACAATGGGCCTGCGCGTGCCACAGATTACGAAAATCATGGCTGTTTTAAAAGCAAAGGGCTACCCTGTTTCCACCGTCCTGACGATTGAACAGGCGCTGCGGCAGCTGATGCCGCTTTTGGAAAGGGGGAGCAGGAAGCATGGTTAGAGATATTACGCTCGGGCAGTATTTTCCCGGAAGGTCCTTTATACACCGCCTCGACCCACGCGTCAAGATCGTCATTACCTTCGTCTATATCGTCTTTATTTTCGTAGCCTCCAATTTTGAGGGCCTGCTCACCATGTCGGCGCTGATTCTGGGGGTGCTGCTCCTGTCGGGCGTTCCGCTGAAACAGTATTTTAAAAGCCTGAAGGCCATTTTGTTCGTGGTGATCTTCACTTCCGTGCTGAACCTGTTTTACGGCGGCGGCCGGGTCCTGTGGAGCTGGGGCTTTGTTCAGATTACTTCCGGCGGCGTATCCAATGCCGTTTTTATTACCATCCGCATTGTCAGCCTGATCCTCTTCAGCTCCGTTCTGACCTTTACCACGTCCCCCACGGAGCTGACCGACGCGCTGGAGCGGATTATGAAGCCCTTGAAGCTGTTCCACGTCAAGGTGCATGAGATCGCCATGATGATGACGATCGCGCTCCGGTTTGTGCCGACGCTTCTGGAAGAGACCGATAAAATCATGAGCGCGCAGAAGGCGCGCGGGGCCGATATGGAAAGCGGCGGCCTGATGCAGAGAATCCGGGCGCTGATTCCCGTGCTGATTCCGCTGTTTGTCTCCTCCTTCCGGCGGGCCTACGACCTGGCCATGGCGATGGAGTGCCGCTGCTACCACGGCGGGGAAGGCCGTACGAAAATGAAGGTGCTGCATGTGTCCGGCCTGGACGCGGTCGCGGCCGCGCTGACGCTCGTCGTCTGCGCCGCGGTGATTTTCTGCGGAATCTATTTCCCGGCGTCCCTGCACTGAGAAAGAAAACGAACTTCTTACAGAAAGGAGCGGCACGATGAGAAATCTTCTGCTGATTATTTGTTACGACGGCTCCCGGTACCACGGCTGGCAGATTCAGCAGAACGCCGTTTCCGTACAGCAGGTTTTTCAGGAAGCGCTTTTCCGGGTGATTGGGGAAAGGCCGGACATCAAGGGCTGCAGCCGCACGGATTCGTTTGTACACGCCCGCCGGTACTGCATCAGCCTGAAGACGGAGCATGCCATTCCCTGTGAGCGTCTGGTCGGCGCGCTGAACCATTTTCTGCCGGAGGACATAGCTGTGCTCAGCTGCCGGGAGGTATCCCCCGATTTTCACGCGCGCTATTCCTGCAAGGGCAAGGAATATATCTATCAGATCTGGAACCATCCGGTCCGGAACCCCTTTCTGAACCGCCGTGCGCTGCACTACTGGTACAGCCTGGACGAAACGCGCCTGAACGAGGCCGCCGGCTTTTTCGTGGGCACGCACGACTTTACCTCGTTCTGCACAATGGATGCGCGCGAACGGGGCAATATGACGCGTACCGTCACCAAAGCGGAGGTGAAAAGAGAGGGCGACCTCGTCACCTTTACCGTGGCGGCGGACGGTTTTTTATATAATATGGTAAGGATTATGGTCGGTACGCTTCTGCGTGTGGCGCAGGGCAAGCTGGAGCCGCGGGATGTGGAACGGATCCTTGAAGAGAAAAACCGCAACGCGGCCGGGCCCACCGCGCCGCCTTACGGACTGTTTTTAAACCGTGTTTTTTATGAGGATGTGAAATAACATGAGCGACAGGGGGCAGCGGTTCGACACAACCGAAATAGACACAGCCAAATACCAGCAAAGGATGGAAAAGCGCAGGAAAAAGCGCCGTGAACGGCGGGAAAGCCGCGTCCCGCGCTGGGTGTATAAAATTATTCTGATCCTGATTCTCTGTGTGTTTTCCATGCTGATCTGGTTCAACCGCTATAATCTGACCCCGTCAAACGTGCTGGAATGGGTGCAGAACAGCGTAGTCGGCATGGGAATCGGCGACGGCTTCCCTTCCAGGATTGCGGGAAGCTCCGTTTCAAAGGGCAATTTCCAGTCGATGAATAAAGAGGCGGTCGTCGTCAGCGATACCGCGCTGACGGTGCTGAACTCTACGGCAAAGGCCGTCGTCAGCCGCCAGCACAGCTTTTCCAGGCCTGTTATGAAGGTCGGCGGCAGCCGGATCCTGATCTATAACCTCGGGGGAAAGGGCTATCGGGTGGAGAGCCAGAGCAAAACGCTCGTGAAAGAGGACGGGCAGCAGAATATCCTCGCCGGGGCGCTGGCGGCAAACGGCCGTTACGCGCTGATTACGCAGGCGGACGGCTACTTAGGGTGCCTTACGGCTTACGCGGCAGACGGCAAGATCCTGTTCCACTACTGGTTTTCCGATTACTACCCCACCGCCGTCGCGCTGAGCGCGGACGGCACGAAAGCGGCGGTCGCCGCGGTGAGCGCGAAGGACGGGGCGATGACCTCCGCCGTATACCTGCTCGATTTCGGCAACAGCAAGCCGGTGGAGCCGTTCGCGGTCTATCCGGAGAATATGATGCTGGATATTTCCTACAACGGCAACGGCACGGTGACGGCGGTCGGGGACCGTCTGACCGCGGTGATCGGCGCCGGCGGAAAAACAAAAGCAAATTTTGATTATCAGGGACTGCATCTGTCAGCATATAGTATGGATAGCGGAAAGACCGCTTTGGGGCTGACGCCTTACGGCAGCGCCGGAAACGGCAAGCTGGTCGTGCTGGACGACACCGGCAGCGCCGCGGCCTCCGTTGTGTTTGCGCATCCGGTCGAATCCCTTTCGCTTTACGCGGACGCAATGGCTGTCCTTTCCCAGGGGCAGGTACATTTTTATTCCGCGGCGGCGGGTACTCTGACCGGAACCTGCGACGCGGGAAGCGACGCCAGGGCGATCGCCCTTCACGACGAGACCTCCGTCTATATCCTGGGCGTTTCGGAGATTCGTCTGGCCAACAGCAAATGAGTCCCCTTGTAGTTGGCGGCGTTTTGTGTTATATTAAATTTCATATGAAAAACCATATGGGTCATGGAGGCGGAAGTTGGGCACAATATTGGATGTGACTTTTTGCGTAATAGCCTTGTTTTTTGTGATTTCAGGCTTTAAAATAGGATTTGTCCGGTCTCTGGTGGGGCTGGTTGGTTCCGTTTTTGCCATTGCCGCCTCGATTGTGCTGTCCAATTACCTGACAGGCGCAATCTGCCTTGCTCTTGCCAGGCTGAGCCCGGTGACGGTGTTTGGCCGGGCGGCCGTTAAGGTCCTGTCGATCCTGGTACTTTTTGTACTTCTTCAGCTTTTGGTTCAAATGGTTTCCCGCGCGCTGGACGCCGTTTTCAGCCTGCCGCTCCTGCACGGGGTCAACTCCCTGCTCGGCGGCGTGTTCGGGCTGGTCAGGGGCGCGGTGGCCGTAGTGGTTCTCTGTGCCGTTCTGCAGCTTTCCCTTCCGTTTCTTACGGCAAAATTCCCGCAGATGAACGCAAAGGAAATTACACAGTCCAATATTTACAAGTATGTATATATTCATAATCCGGTATATTTACTGTACCAGGCGGAAATTTAGAACGAGGTAACTATGAATGAAAAATAGGAACAAGAATATTAATATACCAAACGGGCTGTCGGTTCTGCGCATCCTTTTGATCGCTCCGTTCGTTTATTATTTTATGCACGATAAACTGCTGCCGGCGGCGGTGGTGCTGATTATTTCCGGCCTTACCGACATGTTCGACGGAATCATCGCGCGCAAATTCAACCAGTTCACGGAGCTGGGGCAGATGCTCGACCCCCTTGCCGACAAGATGACGCAGGGCGCGGTCGCGATTTGCCTTGCCATTGAAGAGCCGGTTCTGATTCCGCTTCTGGCGATCTTCGTTCTGAAGGAAGCCGTCATGGTGATTGCCGCCTGTTTCTTAATTAAGAAGAACAAAAGGCCCGGCGGCGCCAAATGGTACGGCAAGGTCGCGACCACCCTGTTCTATGTTTCCTTTGCCGTGATCGTGACGATGAAGGGAATCTGGAAAATTCAGGACCTGACCGTGACGATTATCCTGCTTTCCATTACCGCGGCGTTTATGATCTATGCTTTTGTCCAATATTTTAAAATGTACCTTTCCATCCTGCATTCCAACGATCCGAAGGATACCATGAACCTGGATGAGCTGATGGATAAGAAATCAACCAGAAAATAACTTGGGAAACAACCTGATGATGGGATATATTTATTTTTGAAAGAGAAGAAGTGATGGATGCCTATGATGTGTTCGAGATGCCATAAAAGGCCGGCGGTTGTGTTTATCTCACCGACGGTAAATTCCAAAGAAAGCCAGGGCCTCTGCCTTGTCTGTGCCAAAGAGCTCGGCATAAAGCCGGTCAATGATCTGATGGAGAAAATGGGGATCACCGAGGAACAGATGGAGGCAATGGAATCGGAACTGAATGAATTGATGGCCGCCAATTCGGATGGCACGGAAGAGGAGGACAGCGGTGACGACGGCTTTGTGCCGGGCGGGGCCGCGACTTTTCCTTTTCTTCAGAATATTTTCTCCGGCAGTGAAAGCAGCCCGGAAAAGATTCAGAATAACGAACCGGTTAAAAAGGACAGACGGGAAAAAAGAAAGACCAAACGCAAGCATCTGGACGCCTATTGCACCAATCTGACCGCAAAGGCGCAGGCGGGTGAGATCGACAACATCGTCGGCCGCGACAAGGAAATTTCCCGTGTGATCCAGATCCTGAGCCGCCGCACGAAAAACAATCCCTGCCTGATCGGGGAACCGGGCGTCGGAAAAACCGCCGTGGCGGAGGGGCTCGCCCTGCGTATCGCCAAGGGAACCGTCCCCGCAAGGCTGATGAGGAAAGAAATTCATCTGTTGGATTTAACGGCTCTGGTTGCCGGAACACAATTCCGCGGCCAGTTTGAAAGCCGCATCAAGGGCCTTGTGGACGAGGTGAAGGCGGAAGGGAATATCATACTGTTTATCGACGAGGTGCACAACCTTGTCGGCACAGGCGACGCGGAGGGCTCCATGAACGCCGCCAATATCCTGAAGCCGGCGCTCTCAAGAGGCGAAATACAGGTGATCGGCGCGACGACGTTTGTGGAATACCGCAAATACATTGAAAAGGACGCCGCACTGGAAAGGCGTTTCCAGCCCGTTACCATAGCGGAACCATCCGTAGAGGAGACCGTAGACGTGCTGATGGGTATCAAATCCTATTATGAGACGTATCATCGGGTCCGTGTGCCGGAGCAGATTGTGCGCAAGGCCGCGGTCCTTTCCGAGCGGTATATCAACGACCGTTTTCTGCCGGATAAGGCGATCGACCTTCTGGACGAGGCATGCGCCTGTGCCGCGCTGAGAAATATTCCCATGGCGGACTATGATTCAGCCAACTTTGAGCTGGAAAAGCTAAAGGAGCGTGAGGAAGAGCTTACGGCGGACGACGTTCAGCCGGATTATGAAAAGCTGGCCGAGGTGCGCACCGAGATTTCCAGGCTGGAAGACAAAACGAGGCAGCTGGCCCCCCTGGCGCTGGGAGCCGAGGTAGAGGAACAGGACATCGCGCGCGTGATCGAGCTCTGGACCGGTATCCCCGCGAGCAGGATTCAGGAAAACGAGCTGAAAAAGCTGGCGGATATCGAGGGCATTTTAAATTCGAAGGTGATCGGGCAGCAGGAAGCGGTAAAAGCTGTTTCGGCGGCGATCCGCCGCAGCAGGGTGCAGATCAGCCCCCGCCGCAGGCCTGCGTCTTTTATCTTTGTGGGCCCCACCGGCGTGGGAAAAACCGAACTGGTCAAGGTGCTGTCAAAGGAGCTGTTTGACACGCCGGAGACGCTGATACGGCTCGATATGTCCGAATTTATGGAGAAGCATTCGGTGTCCCGCATTATCGGCTCTCCGCCGGGCTATGTCGGCTACGACGAGGCCGGTCAGGTCACGGAGAAGGTCCGCCGCCGTCCGTACTCGGTTCTGCTGTTTGATGAAATTGAAAAGGCGCATCCCGACGTGATGAACATCCTTCTGCAGATTCTGGACGAAGGCCGCATCACCGACGCGCACGGCCGCACCGTCAACTTTGAAAACACCGTCCTCGTCATGACTTCCAACGCGGGCAGCGAAAAGAAGGAAGGCGCACTGGGATTTGCGAAGAGTACCGCCGACGTCACCCGGGAAAAGGCGATGAAGGCCCTCTCGGACTTTCTGCGCCCGGAATTTTTGAGCAGGGTAGATGAGATCATCGTGTTCCGTTCGCTCAGTGTGGACGATTTTGAGGCCATTTCCCACCTGATGCTGAACGAGTACGTCGATTCCCTGAAGGAGCGCGGCATCCGGCTGGCTTATGACGATAAGGCCACTCATTATCTTGCGCAGCACGCCTTTGGCGGCAAGAGCGGCGCCAGGGACCTGAGAAACCTGATCCGCCGCCAGGTGGAGGATAAGATTGCTTCGCTGATCGTGGAGAATTACGGCGACACGGTCACAGGTATTGCCGCAACGGCTGACGAAAAAGATGGAATTATCCTGAATGTTTTGAAATAAATATTAAAAATTTGGAGAACAGTCGATGACGTATTGACATTTGCCACTGAACTATGCTACAATAATAGCCGTCGCTAAAATGCGAGTGTAGTTCAGTGGTAGAACTCCAGCCTTCCAAGCTGGTCGTGTGGGTTCGATTCCCATCACTCGCTCCATGGGTATAAGCGCCAATAGCTCAGCTGGATAGAGCAACTGCCTTCTAAGCAGTAGGTCAGGGGTTCGAGTCCCTTTTGGCGCGCCATATATGGTGGATGTAGCTTAGCTGGTTAAAGCGCCAGTTTGTGGCACTGGAGACCGTGGGTTCGAATCCCATCTTCCACCCCATTTAAAAATTGGCGCGGGGCATAACTGAGTTGTTCCGCGCTTCATATTGGGCTGTAGCCAAGGGGTAAGGCAACGGACTTTGACTCCGTCATTCCGTAGGTTCAAATCCTGCCAGCCCAGCCAACGGGCCTGTCTGCGGGCGTTGTACGCGGACAGGCATTTGTTATTGACATTAGCCTTTAAAGCTGATATAATATACAAGTTGTTTATGAATCATTAGCTCAGTCGGTAGAGCACTTGACTTTTAATCAAGGTGTCCGGGGTTCGAATCCCCGATGGTTCACCAAAATAAAGAAGCACCCCTGCGGGTGCTTCTTTATTTTGCCATTGGGGGTGAGAACCCCGCGTTACAGGATGGGAGAAAAATGAGACGAAGATTCGTTTTGTTCTGGGGTCCTGTAAAAAAGTTTTCTTCATCGCAATACGGACAGCCGCCGCCGGAGGCGCAAAAAGGCGCGGTGCGCCCGCGGGTGGAGTGTGCCAACACCCGAATCCCCGATGGTTCACCAAAATAAAGAGCACCCGCAGGGTGCTTTTTATTTTGCCATTGGGGTGAGAACCCCGCGTTACAGGATGGGAGAAAAATGAGACGAAGATTCGTTTTGTTCTGGGGTCCTGTAAAAAAGTTTTCTTCATCGCAATACGGACAGCCGCCGCCGGAGGCGCAAAAAGGCGCGGTGCGCCCGCGGGTGGAGTGTGCCAACACCCGAATCCCCGATGGTTCACCAAAATAAAGAAGCACCCGCAGGGGTGCTTTTTATTTTGCCATTGGGGTGAGAACCCCGCGGTGAAGGAAGTTAAAGGGAAGAGTTTTATATGCGGGATTTCTTTGTCCTGAACCAAGGGCTGGGGGGGGTTACAGTTCAGTTTAACATACAAATAACGAATGAAATCAAATGCAAGTCGTTTTGTGACTATTTGGCCTTTCTAATTACTATTGACCGCTGCATTCCACAAAATTTCCAAATTTCAAAAATTTTTCATAGGTTTTTGCATAGGCAATAACATATTCTTCACGGGGGTAATAGTCCGTTATGTAGTCTTCGCAAATATGGACCTGTGATTCCGGAATTGAGGAATAAATTCCAGCGGCAACCGATGCATAGATGGCTGCACCACGTGCGCAGGCCTGAGTTGCTGCGGAAATGTGAATCGGACGGTTAAGAACATCTGCCATTAACTGCATGGAATAAGAAGATTTGCGGGCAATACCGCCGACTGCAATGATTTCTTTGATTTCTATTCCTGCCGATACCAAGCTATCAAAAATCGTTTTGGAACCGAAACATGCCGCCATCGATAAAGCTTCAAAAATCTCGGGAGCTTCCGTACCAAGTTTTAACCCATATATGCCGCTTTGCAGCGTTTCGTTAATATTTGGATATCTTCTTCCGTTGAACCAGTCCAAAGCCACGATGTTGGATACCTTGGGAGCGGAGTGTATACTTTTTTCCAATGTGGAAATCATGCTTTCCTGTAGTTCTTTCTCCAATTTTTCTTTTTGCTCGTCTGTAATAAGGGAAGAATGGTTTAAAATATTATGTGTTGGCCACATCAATATTTTGCGGAACCATGCAAAAATGTCGCCGAATGCTGCCTGACTGGCTTCAATCCCTACATAGCCCGGTATGATGGAGTCTTCTGCCTGTCCGCACAGCTGCTTTAAATTTTTGCCTTTTAAATTTTCGTGTTTTTCAATCAGCATATCAACTGTGGAGGTGCCCACAACTTTTACAAGGGTGGTTGGTTTGATCCCTGCGCCAACCGCACCGGCATGCGCGTCAAAGGAACTTCCGCCGACAACAGCTTTTTCACTGATTCCCAACTTGTCGGCCCATTCTTTTGATATTGGCCCGAGACAGGTTCCCGCATTTTGCGGGCCGCTGCCGTAACGCCTTGCAACAACTCCCAGATAAGGATCGATGCTGCTCAGGCAATCTGTCGAGGGCAGCCCGTTGAATTCGCTGTTCCAAAGGGCTTTGTGACCGGCAGCGCAGGAACAGCGGTACATCGTCAGAGGGTCTGTGTGATGGGTAAGAACGGCCGGAATCCAGTCGCTGTGCTCCACCCAGGACCAGGCTGCTTCTTTCACACGCGGATCAACACGCGAAGTGTGAAGTATTTTGGCCCACCACCATTCGGAACTGTAGGTGCCTTGAAATTTGAGATAATCAATTCCGTTGAAATTGGACAATCTATCATTAATTTCCTGAGCTTCTTTTATAGCGGTATGGTCCTTCCATAAATGAAACATTGCGTTGGGGTTTTCATGGAATTCATCCAAAAGCGCTAAGGGAATCCCCTCTCTGTTTACCGGACAGGGAGTTGACCCCGTTGTATCAACGGAGATGGCGTAGACGTGTTCGCCTGCGTTTGGTCCACATTCAAGAACGGCCTGTTTAACACATTTTTCAAAAGATTCCAGATAATCCAGCGGGTGTTGCCTGAATTGATAATTTTCCGGTTCGCAATATTTCCCTTCCGCCCACCTTGGATATGCGCATACAGCTTCCCCTTTAGTTTCACCCGTTATAGCGTTTACGACTATTGCGCGAACAGAGTCACTTCCAAAATCTGCACCAATCACCAATTTGGTCTCCATGAAAAAGTCCTCCTTAATATTATACGGTTGAATATTTGAAATAATAATTCAACCAATATGATGTCTGGCTAAAAACTCACTTTTCACATTAAATATAATCTACAGAAAGAAGCTTGTCAAGTGAATTATGAATTAAATATTCACAATAAACTCAAAAAATCAACTAAAAAGAATAGAAAAATATTAATTTTTTAAAAACTATTGACATTCTCAGTAAATAAAGATATTATAACTGCATACGAATGAAATATTCATTCACGACGAGTTTCAGAGAAAGATTTGCAAGCAGACTCCGAATAAGTTTGATAAGGGGGCGATCGGCATAGATAATATTAGCGTCGAAAATACCGGAACTTTGGTATTGGTAAAAAACATGCAGCATAAACTAACATCTCAGCAGAAAAAAGTGGCGATGTATGTAATTGCAAATCCTGCAAAAACGCTGGATTTGACGGCGGCGCAGCTGGCAGAGGAAATCTCGGTCAGCGAAGCAAGTGTTGTTCGTTTTTCAAAAGAAATTGGCTTTAAAGGATACTATGAGTTTAAGATCCATCTGGCGAAAGATCTTGGCGCGGATAATGAACAGCCGGTTCCTGAAAGCATTTTGAGGACGGACAGTTCTATGGATGTGTTTCAAAAAATTATGTCTTCTGAACAGGAGGATTTGAAATACACTACTGAAATGCTGAATAAGGATGACTTCATTAAAGCGGTGGACATGATCAATCAAGCGGAAAAAATCGCCTTTTTCGGGATAGGAAGTTCGTATGTGGTCGCTTATGATGCTTTTTGGCACTTTTCCAATATCGGAAAAAAGGCTCAGGTGGAGCAGGATCAGGGTGCTCAGATGTTATTGGCACAGTCGCTGGGAAAAAACGATTTGGCGGTTGCCATTTCCCTGTCGGGAGAGTCAAAGATCACCAATTTAAATGTGAAAATTGCACATTCCAACGGCGTACCGGTGATCAGTTTAACCCAGAACTCAAAATCTGAAATTGCACTTTTCAGCGATTGTGTTCTATTGACGTACAGCAAAAATTATCAGACACACGATTTGGCAACTGCGTCCAGAATCGCGCAGCTCGCAATTTTAGATGCTCTCTGTACCGGAGTAGCGGTTAAAAACTGGGACTATGCATTGGAATATCATCACAATATTTCCAAATTGATCCGGTCACAGCAATTTTAATATGTTTTTAATGCAAGAAAGGAAGAGAAGATGAGAAAAATTAAGGTACAAGAGTTAAGTGTGGCAGCCTTTGCTCCATTTGGATCCTATGTGAGTGTTACGGATCCAAAGACAAACAATTTAGGGGAAGGACCGTGTACATTTTACCGTGACCCGGTTTCCATGCATGTTTCTCCGAGCATGGAGCTGACTTTTTCCATTCTTAAAGTACAAAAGCCAGAAAAAATTATTGTTAAGGCAAGTGAATATCACAATTTTACCGCAGAGGCCTGGATGCCGGTAAACGACGATGCAATTCTTTATGTTGCTCCCGCAAGTAACCTCAAACCGGTTCCGGAGGAAACAGTTGCTTTTTATGTCCCTCAGGGAACACTGGTGAAAATGAATACCGGTGTTTGGCACTATGCACCTGTTCCTGTACATAAGGAATTTGTAAATCATCTGATCGTTTTGCCGGAAAGAACATATGCGAACGACTGCCATGAAGTACAGTACGACGAAGCGGATTGGATTGAAATTGAGGTCTAGTCAATCATTTTAATATCATTGTATAGGAGAGTAAAAAATGAGTATTCAGGAACTTTTTAGTTTAAAAGATAGAGTAACAATCATTACAGGCGGAGGGCAGGGCCTTGGCAAAGAGATGGCTCTGGCGCTTGCAGATGCAGGGTCCAATATTGTTATTGCACAAAGGAACATGAAAACGGCGGACCAGGCCAAAGCTGAAATTGAGGCGCTGGGAGTAAAATGCTTAACGGTTAAAATGGACGTTACAAAACCGGACGAAGTTAACGCCATGGTCGATGCAGTTCTGAAGGAATTTGGAAAAATTGATGTGCTTTTCAATAATTCAGGTGTCTGTATTCTGGGTGATGCGGAAAGCATGCCGTTGGATGATTGGAATACGGTTATCAATACGAATTTGAATGGCTGTTTTATTGTTTCTCAGGCGGTAGGAAAAGTCATGCTGAAGCAGGGTAAAGGAAACATTATCAATGTTGCCTCTATGTCCGGCATGATTGTCAACACACCGCAAAATCAATGTTCTTACAATGCCTCTAAGGGCGGTATTATTATGCTGACTAAGAGCATGGCAACAGAATGGGCGCAAAGGGGTGTTCGGGTCAATGCGCTTTGCCCGGGTTATATGCGTACAGAAATGAGTGAGGAACATTATCGGAGCAAAGATCCTATGATTGACAGATGGTTCAGCATGACGCCGATGGGCAGATCCGGTGTGCCGTCTGAGCTGCGCGGTATTGCGGTATACCTTGCTTCAGACGCCTCCAGTTATGCTACGGGTTCTACCTATCTGGTGGATGGCGGTTATACAGCCTGGTAATCTATTTTCAACTTTCGTTGCAGGGAGGACCATAGTAATGTTGCTGATGGGCATAGACATTGGAACCACGAATTGCAAATTACACATTTATGACCAAAATGGAGATTATGTTGACGGGGCAAAATTCAGTATGGTTAGCAATGCAGAAGATTATGATTCGGATTTTGTATGGAATAATCTGAAGGATTGCATTAAAAAACTTGCGACAAATAGGAACCTGGGACAGCAAATTGCTGGAATCGGTATCAGCAGTCAGGGCGAGTCCGGATTATTGATAGATAAAAATCATGTTCCTCTGACCCATGTAATCCCTTGGTATCACACGGGTGCACAGGAAATTGTAGAAAAAGACAAGGAAAAACTCGACAGTACTGAAATTTACCAAATTACAGGACTGGATCCCTATTATATTTTCAGTTTACAAAAAATCAGATGGCTGAAGGAGCACCATTTTTCTGAATATAAAAATGCATTTAAGTGGCATTGCCTGAATGACTACATTGGATTAATGCTCACAGGACAGGATCGGATGGAATATTCATCGGCGTCACGTACCATGGCGTTAGACATTGCAGGGCGTCGGTGGTCCGACAGAATATTTGAGCTTACGGGCATCAAAAAATCACTTATGCCGGATTTAATTGAATCAGGTTCCGTATTGGGAAAAATCACTTCGTCAGTAGCTCGGGAGCTGAATATTAATCCGGAAGCGGTTGTTACTCTTGCGGGTTTTGACCATATGGTAGGTTGTTTTGGAGTGGGAGCTAACTATCCCGGTACGGTGGTGGCTTCCATGGGAACGACGGAATCTGTCTGTATGATAGAGGAATCCGTAGAACTTGGTCGGTCTTTTAACGGATACTTATGGGGCGATAATGTCATTAAAAATAGGTTCTATAAAATAGGCGGAATTCCATGCGGCGGCCGTACGATTGACTGGGCGATTGAGAACATATTAAACGCGGATGTCTGTGAGGATACTTATCGTTTATATTCAAAAAAGTGCAGGGAGAGCTCTACCGGCAGCGGAGGAGTTATTTTTCTGCCTCACCTTAACGGCTGTTATACGCCTGAAATGAACAGCGATGCCAAAGCAATGTTTACAGGAATTACACTGAATACCTCAACAGCGGATTTGCTCAGAGCTGTAATCGAGGGACTTTGCTATGAATTCAGAGTAGTTTTGGAGCAGGGCAAAAAAAGCGGGATTGATGATATTCTGGCAATCGGCGGAGGAACAGCAAACCATTTTTGGCTGCAGTGCAAAGCCGATGTTCTAAATATTCCGATAAGAACAGTGGAAGTAAAAGAAGCGGTTACTTTCGGTGCCGCACTTTTAGCAGGACATGCTGCCGGCATTTACTCTGAAGATCAAAACATTCAAGTGAAAACGGAGAAGACTTTTTATCCTGATCCAGAAGCTCACGCGGTTTATGAAAAGATCTATCAAAAAGTGTATAAGCAACTCTATGCTACAAATATACAAATTACGTCAGAATTAGATAAGATATTAAAGAAAGGAGGATAAAATCATTGGGCTTAGTTACAATGAATGCAGTACTGGAAAAAGCAAAAAAAGGGAATTATGCCGTTCCCGCCTTCAATGTTTGTAATCTTGAATTTATAAAAACCGTTATTGAAACAGCTGAAAAAATGAATTCTCCTGTTATTGTAGCAACACATCCCGTAGAGATTGAGTATGCGGGCATAGAAAGAATCAGCTCCTTGGTTCAGTCTTTTGCCAAAAAGGCACATATCCCGGTTGTACTCCATCTGGATCATGGAGATACGTACGAAAGAACGGTAGACTGCATTGAGCATGGGTACACCTCTGTTATGTTTGACGGCTCTGGGTTTCCATATGAGGAAAATATAAAGCGGACGCAGCAGGTTGTGAAAACGGCGCATGCACAGAATGTCAGCGTGGAAGCGGAGCTGGGACTGATCGGGGGAAATGAAGGAGATGCTTTCAACAAAGCGGGGGGACTCAGCAGGGATAACCTGACGAACCCGGAACAGGCAGCGGATTTTGTTTTGAAAACCAATGTCGATTCTCTTGCGGTAGCAATTGGTTCGGCACATGGATTTTATAAAGGAGTTCCGCAGATCGATGTTGGAAGGCTTTCCCAAATCCGCGGCAGGGTTTCCATCCCGCTGGTTTTGCACGGAGGCTCCGGCATTCCGGACAAAATTATCCGTGATTGTGTGAAACACGGCATCAGTAAACTGAATATTGCTACAGAACTAAAGTATGCGTATTACCTCGGTATTTTAAAGTCTATCAAAGAAAGCCCGGATGAATTTGATCCGAGAAGCGTGTTTGCTGTTGCAATGAAAAGCGCGGAGGACTTGATCAGGCAAAAAATTGACCTGGTTGGTTCCGGGGACAAAGCGTAAACTGAGAATTATATATTGACTATATAATTATTTATTATTTGGAGGAGTTTTAAAATGAGAAAGTTTCTATCGATTGTTTTGGCATTAGCAATGACAGCAGCTCTTTTTGCTGGCTGCTCAGCGACCGATTCCCCGTCAGCTGCAGCAGGTTCAGAAGCGACATCACAGGCTGAAGCAGGAAGTGAAGCGGCTAAAACAGTTAAGATCGGTGTTTCTGTTGCAAATTTGGCCAATTCCTTCTATCTGGAAATTAAAGAAGGTCTTGAGAGTTCGCTTAATAAAGGCGATCAGCTGAGTATCACCGATGCAAATTTGGACAGCGCGAAGCAGATTAATGACATTGAAGACATGGTACAGCAAAAGATGGACATCATCTTAGTCGACCCTGTTGATTCAAAGGGAATTAAATCCGCTTTGGATTCCTGTGCAAAAGCGAATATTCCGGTTATCGCTTTCAATTCTCCAGTAGACGATGTTGACTTAGTGAAATCTACGGTTGCTTCCGATAACTACATGGCGGGCGAGCTGATAGCGGAGGCACTTGCAAAAGCCATCAATGAAAAAGGCAATATTGCCATGTATAACTACAGCGTGGTTAAGGTCTGCAAAGACAGAGGAGACGGATTTGAGGCGGGAATTTCCAAATATCCGAACATAAAGATTGTAAACAAGCAGGAAGGAAAACCGGCAACGGACGCATCTCTCCCCGTTATGGAAAATATCCTGCAGGCCAACCCCGACATCGTCGGAGTGTTCGCATTAAACGATCCTGCCGCAATTGGCTGTATTGCGGCTATTGAAAGCGCCGGAAAAATTGATCAGATCAAAGTTGTCGGTGTTGACGGTTCCAAGGACGGAAGAAGTATGATCACTAATGGTAAAATGCTTGCTTCCGCAGCGCAGTTCCCCAAAAAAATCGGTTCTGTCAGCATCGAAACCGCATATAAGATTTTGGCCGGTGAAAAGGTGGAAGCCGATATAAAAATCCCGGTTGAGCTGGTTGATAAATCGAATGCCGCAAGCTAATTAAAAACGATTCAAAACGGGCAGGTAAATAACGCAAGATGATTATCTGCCCGTTTTACTTTTAAAATTTCAATTTCTGACTCACAAAGGGGCGTAAATGATGGATGAGTATATTCTTCAAATGGAAAATATCAATAAAGCTTTTCCTGGAGTAAGAGTTTTGCATGATGTGAGTTTTTCCGTAAAACAGGGAGAAGTGCATGCCCTTATGGGAGAGAACGGCGCGGGGAAATCAACGCTGATGAAAATACTGGGCGGAATTTACAGCATGGATTCCGGAAAAATCAAAGTGAACGGGGAAGATGCCCTGATCAGCTGCGTGGCGGATGCACAAAAATACGGCATCAGTTTAATACATCAGGAGATTTGCTTAGCTAACAACCTCTCTATCGCGGAAAATATTTTTATGGGCAGAGAAATTACGGGAAAAGTAAAAGGCTTCTTGGACTTTAAAACGATGGTTTTAGAAGCGCAGAAAATTTTGGATTCTCTGAATATGAAAATTGATGCAAGAACACATGTGGGCAAATTAAGTATTGCCCAGCAGCAAATGGTCGAGATTTGCAGGGCGCTTTCCACAAATGCAAGAATCATTGTTATGGATGAACCGACCGCATCTCTGAGTAATACGGAGATTGAAAATCTATTTCTACAAATTCAGAAATTAAAAGCAGCAAATGTTGCAATTATATATATTTCTCACCGAATGGATGAAATATTTAAGATTGCAGACACCATTACCGTTTTAAGGGACGGTGAGCGTGTAGGCAGTATGACTACGCAAGAGCTGAGTCCCGATACGCTGATTAAAATGATGGTTGGCAGAGGACTGAAAGAGGTGTTCCAAAAAGTCAAGCTTAATATTGGTGAGGATCTGTTGAGGGTTGAAGGGTTCAACAATCAGTATTTAAAAAATGTTCATTTGAACTTGAGAAAAGGTGAAATCCTCGGGATTTCGGGATTGGTCGGAGCGGGAAGAACAGAGCTCGCCCGTGCCATTTTTGGGATTGACCCGCTGGATTCAGGAAAAATCTTCATCGACGGCAAAGAAGTAAAAATTAGATGTCCGCAGGATGCGATTCAGCACGGGATTGCGCTTGTTCCTGAAAGCAGAAAAGAAGACGGCCTGTTTTTAAATCAGACGGTATCATTTAACACGACAATATCAATTTTAGAGAAGTTTATCCGGTTTATCCATACGGATTATAAAAAGGAAAATGAAATTCTTGATAATTATATCAATACTTTTTCAATAAAGATGTCAAGCAGAAATCAGCTGGCTCTGGAATTAAGCGGCGGAAACCAGCAAAAAATTGTTATCTCCAAGTGGCTTGCCACGGAGCCTAAAATCTTAATTCTTGATGAACCTACCAGAGGTATCGACGTAGGGGCCAAAGCGGAAATTTATCAGATGATGTATCAGATTGCACAGTACGGGGTGTCGATTATTTTAATATCTTCGGAACTGCCGGAGATTATCAACCTAAGCAGCCGCGTCGCCGTCATGCATGAGGGCGAATTAGTTAAAACGATTGATGTGGAAACTGAAGAAATTTCTCAGGAAAAAATTATGTATTACGCCGCAGGAGGATGGAATAATGAAAATAGCAAATAAATTGACCCTGTCTGATAAGTCCTCGAATCCGGTTATCAACTACCTGAAAGATAACGCGGGAACGTTGATCGGATTGGCCGGGTTAACACTGGTGCTCTCTATTACAACCACAATGTTTCTGGCCCCGGATAATCTATTCAATATTTTGCGGCAGGTATGTACGAATGCTACGCTTGCTTTTGGCATGACTTTTGTATTAATTATCGGAGGAATCGATTTATCCGTCGGTTCTGTTTTAGCGGCGAGCGGCGTTACCGTTGTAATTCTTCTTGAACGGGGGATGCCGTGTATCCCCGCAATTTTAATCGGCGTTTTAATGGGCGCCGTGTTCGGACTGATTAATGGATTGATTATTGCTTACACAAATATGCCGCCGTTTATTGTTACCCTTGCAACACAGATGGGAATCAGGGGCATATCCTACATAATCACTTCGGGAAGATCGGTTGCCAGCACGGATCCCCAGTTTAATGCGATAGGGAACGGATATATAGGCCCTGTGCCGATTCCGGTTTTGATGGTTGCGATCCTCATCGTTCTTTCCTCCATTATTCTGAATAAAACACGGTTTGGGAGAAGAATGTATGCTACCGGCGGAAATGTGGAAGCTGCCGTCTATTCTGGAATTAAAGTGAAAACAGTTCAGATATGGGTTTATACCATCTGCGGCATTTTGGCATCCATAGGCGGTATTGTATTGGCATCCAGAATGTATTCCGGTCAGCCAACGGCAGGAAATGCATATGAGGGAGATGCGATTGCCGCAGCCGTTCTTGGTGGGACCAGCTTTAACGGCGGTATCGGTACTATCGGCGGGACGCTGATTGGTGCGCTTATTATTGGCGTTTTGAATAACGGTTTAAATTTACTTAAAGTATCTTTTTACTGGCAGCTTGTCATTAAGGGTATCGTAATACTCGTAGCGGTATATATTGATATCTTGAAAAAGAAAAAGAAGAAATAATTTCCCGAATTGAAGATTAAATTGTAAAGGACATCGTAGAATCAATTCAATATTTTTATATCTTCAGAGGAGCAAAGAAATCCTGCCGGATAGAACCCCGGCAGGATTTCTTGTATGCAAAAATCCTACGTTAGACGCGAGGTCGGTAGAGATTTATCGATGAACAGGAAATAAAACTCTTTTTGACGGATATGGCAGGAAACAACGAAAGCTGAATTTGCGGGGTACATCAAGAACTCCTTAAAAACGGCAACTCTCGAAAAAAATAAATTTTAGGCTTGACAATTGGGATCAATAGAGTTAGTATATTGATATATCAATCAAGCTGATATATCAATATACCAATTTAGAACAGGGAGGATTTTATGGCTGCTAATAATGATATGATTCCGATTTATTATCAATTGAAAGAAATCCTGATTTCAAAGATAAGAGATGGAGAATATGCATTAGGAGATAAAGTGCCGTCTGAAACAGAGCTTTGCAATACCTTTCAGGTCAGCCGCATCACGGCCAAGCGCACGTTGGATGAAATGGTTCACGAAGGGTATATTGAGAGGATCCCCGGCCGGGGGAGTTTCGTGTGCCACACTCACATCGAACATGCTCTGTCGCAATTTTACTCTTTTACAGAAGAGGTAAAAAGGCTGAATATGACCCCGTCCGCTCATATATTGAATCTGGAGAGGATAAAGCCCGGGAAGGAATTGAATAAGCTCCTGAACCTGAATGGTGAGAACGTAATATACATAAGGCGCCAACGTCTGGCGAACAACAGGGTGATCGCCCTTGACCATTCGTTCATTCCGGAAAAGTTCTATGGGGAAATTGACAAAGAGGATCTTTTGGAAAATTCGCTTTATAAAATCCTTGAAAGAAACGGATGCAGGCCCGACCGTGCAGTCGAGTCTTTTATGGCCGCGTCTTTATCGAGGGAGGAGGCGGAGCTGCTGAGCATGAAGGAAGGCGAAGCGGCCCTGAAAGTAACCAGACATGCGTTTCACGGCAAAGAGACTGTGGAATATAATTATCGATATTACAAGAACGACTGTTACACCTATTCCATCGAACTCAAATAAGTTCGTTTCGTCTGCCGGCTTTATCGAAGGTGCGGAGGCTTTCTTCAGTGCGCCTTCGTGAAGGTATAAATAACACAGGGAGGAAATTGAAATGAAAAGGATGTTAGCGTTTGTTCTCGTTCTGGCAATGGCGGTGATCGGGTTTGGGGGCTGTTCCCCTTCGGGGCCCGCGGAATCAACCGGTCAAAAAACGGCGGATACCTCTTCGGAAACCGCGTCACAGCAGGCAGCGTCGGGCTCCGGCGTCAAGCTTGCCTTCACATGCCCGGATTTAACGAATACCTATTTCGTTGAGGTGGCGAAGGGTGTACAGGACCGGTGTGATGAATTGGGAATTAAGGTCACGGTCAACGACGGGAAAGCCGACCTTGCCAATCAGGTCAGCGCGTTTGAAAACTTTATTTCGCAGGGGGTGGACGCGGTGATCGTCAGCCCGATCGACGAGCAGGGTCTGATTCCCTCCGTGAAAGCGGCGCATGCGGCAAAGATCCCCGTGATCGCGGGCAATCAGAACGTAGAGGGCAGCGATGCGTTCATTACGGTCCCCGAGTACGAGTACGGCTTTGCAATCGGCGAGAATGCCGGTCAGTGGATTGCGGACAAGATGGGCGGTAAGGCGAAGGTGGCGATTTTTGATTATCCGGAGCTCAAATCGATTATTGCCCGCGGCAACGGTATCCAGGAAGGGATCTTGAGCAAAGCGCCGGACGCGAAGATCGTTGCGCGCCAGAGCGCGAACAACCCGGAAAAAGGGATGACCAACATGGAGAACATTTTACAGTCCAACCCCGATGTGGATGTGCTCGTATGCGTGAACGATGCCGGTGCTCTGGGCGGTTATGAAGCCGTTATGGCAGCCGGCAAAGCCAGCGACAAATTCTACATTGGCGGCCTCGATGCCACAAAGGAAGCGCTGGACAAAATCAAAGAAGGCGGCATCTATCGCGCCACGGTTGATATTCAGCCCTATGAGACCGGAAAGCTCTTTGTCGACACCGCGCTGAAAGTCCTGAAAAGCGGTGCGATCAAGGATACGATCGAGATCCCGATGAAGGTTGTGGATGCGGGCAATATCGCAGATTACTTTAAAAAATAGAGCGATTGCTGTTTTGTACCGGTCCTCTCTTTGCGGAGGACCGGTACCGATGCAGATTTTATGGTGAGGTGCAGCGATGACCACAAACGACAATATTCTTGTCTTAAAGCATATTACAAAACGGTTCTCGGGTGTGTTGGCTCTGGACGATGTGTCACTTGAGCTGCGCCGGGGAGAGATCCATGCGCTTGTCGGAGAAAACGGAGCGGGCAAGTCAACGCTGATCAAAGTGATTACGGGCGCCCATTTGCCAACCTCCGGGGAATGGACGTTTGACGATAAAGAAATGACGAACAACTCTCCTGCGGTTTCCAAAGCCGCCGGTATCGGCGTTATTTATCAGGAGTTGAACCTGATGCCGCAGCTGACCGTCAGGGAGAACATTTTTTATGGCAAAGAAATTAAAAGAGGCATTTTTCTCGATGAAAAAAAGATGTATCGGGACTGCCTCAAAGTGATAGACGATCTGGGGGTTTCCATTGACCCGAACGCCCTGGTGCGCGACCTGTCGATCGCTGAACAGCAGATTGTGGAAATTGTGAAGGCCATTTCGGAAGACATCCGGTTTTTGATCATGGATGAACCGACAGCGCCGCTGACCAGCACGGAAATCGATAAGCTGTTTTCCGTTGTTGAAAAGCTTCACGCCAAAGGAATCACGATCCTGTACATATCCCACAGGCTGGAAGAAATCTTCAGGATCAGCGACAGGGTGACGGTGCTGCGGGACGGCCGCCATGTCATTACGATGAATACCGCGGATACGGACCGGCCGATGCTGATCAAACATATGGTGGGAAGGGAGATAGGGCAGGAGTACCCGAAACGGACCACCCCCATTGGTCCGCCGGTCCTTGAGGTCGAGGGATATACCAACGCCGCGATACACGATTGCAGCTTAACGCTGCATAAAGGGGAAATATTGGGTCTTGCGGGACTGGTCGGAGCCGGGCGGACAGAGTTCGCCAGGGGGATTTTCGGCGCGGATCCAATCAGCAGGGGAACCCTGCGGCTCAATGGGAAGGCCGTCGAAATACGGACGCCCAAGGACGCCATCCGCCATCGCATCGGCCTGATCACGGAAGACAGAAAGTCACAGGGGCTGCTGATCAATAAAGGAATCGATTTCAATGTTGTCTATGCCAGCTTGAAGAGCGTCAGCAGAGCGGGGTTCGTGCAAACAAACAAGGAAGCCGCGACGGTAAGCAAATTCTCTGAAGCGATGCACATCAAGGCGCATTCCTCCGCACAGTTGGCGAAGACGCTTTCGGGGGGGAACCAGCAAAAGGTGGTTTTAGCCAAATGGCTTGCCACACAGTGCGACATCCTGATCTTTGACGAGCCGACGCGCGGGATTGATGTAGGGGCAAAGAGAGAGATCTACCAGCTGATGCGCGATCTGGTTTCCGAGGGGAAATCGATTCTCATGATCTCTTCGGAAATGCCGGAGCTGATCGGAATGAGCGACAGGATTCTCGTAATGCGCAAGGGCGCCATAACGGGGATGCTTTCATCCGAAGAGGTCAATCAGGAAAGCATTTTGGAATTGGCCACCGAATAATTGGATTCGAAAGAAGGAGATTCTGTATATGGACACTGCCGTACAGGTGAAAAAACATGGAAACATATCGAAGTATGCAATTTACATTGTGCTCTTGGCGCTGATCGTTTTTTTCTCAATCGTTGCGGAAGGTTTTTTCACGACGACGAATTTCTTTAATGTTTTGCGCCAGGTTGCCGTTTACGGCATTCCCGCGGTGGGGATGACGATGGTGATCATCACCGGAGGAATTGACATCTCTGTCGGCTCCATGATGGGCGCGGCTTCCGTGGGGTGCGCTTCTCTGATGGTGGCGGGCCTGAATCCCATACTGGCGATGCTGATCGTACTGATTGTGGGCCTGATCGTGGGGCTGCTGAACGGTTTCTTTACTTATGAAGTGGGGATTCCCCCGATGATCGTGACCCTGGCGGCAATGAGTATCCTGCGCGGGCTGGCGTACATCATATCGGGCGGCCTTCCCGTCTACGGCTTTCCGGCAAGCTTCACCGCTCTTGGGCAAGGCTACCTGGGACCGATCCCCATCCCCGTGATTATCATGGCGGTCTGCTTTGCCGTCGGTTATATAACGCTTGAGAAAACATCCTTCGGACGATACGTTTACGGAATAGGCAGCAACCGGGAAGCGTCCCGTTTAAGCGGCGTAAGCGTAAGAAAAGTCATGTACAGCGTATACGGCTTGTGCGGCATGCTGGGGGCGCTTGCGGGCATGGTGCTGCTGAGCCGCGTAAACAGCGGCCAGCCGAAAGCGGGCGAGATGTATGAAATGGATATCATTACAGCCGTTGTTTTGGGCGGCGTAAGCACAACCGGCGGCGAGGGCAAAATCACGCGCGTCATCGCGGGTCTTCTGGTGATGGGAGTGCTGCTCAACGGCATGATTCTTATGAACATACCGGATTATTACCAGCGCGTGGTGAAAGGCGTTGTGCTGCTGCTTGCGATCAGCGCCGATATGATGAGCCAGAAACGCCTGAGCAAAAAGATATAAAGCAATCGTTGTTACAATATATTTACTGAATAGGGAGATGGCTGTTTTATGAAAATTACAGAGTTAAAAAAAGGGTTGATCGTATCCTGCCAGGCGACGGCGGAGGAGCCGATGCGCGACAGCGCGATTATGGGCAGGTTCGCGCTGGCGGCACAGATCGGCGGCGCGGTTGGCGTGCGCGTGAACGGTGTGGCCGATATTCTCGCGGCGCGCCAGTTGATTTCAATCCCTGCGGTCGGCCTTATCAAACATACATACCCCGGATATTGGTGTTACATTACGCCCACTCTCCGCGACGTAGAGGCAGTGTACGCGACGGGAGCCGAAATTGTCGCGGTTGACGCATGCAAGCTTCCAAAGCCCGGAAACGTGTCGGCGGCCGAGCTGCTCAGCTCCATCAAAAAAGAGTTTCCCGATATTCTTCTGATGGCCGACGTATCCACATGCGACGAGGGCTTAAGGGCCGTGGACGCGGGCGCCGACCTGGTTTCGACAACGCTGGCCGGCTACACGGAATATACGTACTGCGATGACGACAACAGGATCATGGAGCTGCGGGCGCCCGATATCGGCCTGGTGGCGTCTTTGGCGGAAAAGGTGAAGGTTCCGGTGGTAGCGGAAGGCCGTTACTGGGACGATCAGCTGGCGGCCAAAGCGTTTCAGGCCGGCGCGCACAATGTGGTCATAGGAGCCGGCATCACGCGTCCGCAGATTATCACCAAAAAAATTGTGGACAATTTGAAGCCTTACTTAAACGACGGGAAAGAAGCGTGAGGTCTTATGATCGCGGCGGCAATTGATACCGGGGGCACCAAAATCATGGGTGCGGCCGTAAACGAGCGCGGCGACATCCTGGAGAAAATCCATATTGACAACGTGGGAAGGACCGGCGCGTTTATTCTGGATTCCTATTTCAGCATCATCGATACGCTTGAGAAGAAATATGCCGTCGATGCGATCGGCGTCGGAGCGGGCGGGCGTATTGACCCGCGTACGGGCGAGGTGCTGTACGCGGTGGATATCTACAGCGGGTATATTGGGACCCCGATCAAAAGCAGGCTGCAGGAAAAGTATCAAAAGCCCACGGCAGTGGACAATGACTGCAAGATGGCCCTGATCGGCGAAAATTGGATGGGGGCGGTTCGCGGCTTCAAAAGCGTGTTCGGCATCATCATTGGAACGGGGGTCGGCGGCGGCTTGCTGCTGGACGGCGTCAGCGTCAGCGGACAGGCGGGAGGCTTTGGGGAGATCGGACATGCCGTTTTGCACCCGAACGGGAAAAAGTGCCTGTGCGGCCAGCACGGCTGTGTGGAAAAATACGTTTCCGGCACGGCGCTCTGGCAGCGTTACAATGCGGTGAGCGGGCGGGAAGCCATTGATTCCGGCTATGAATTTTTCAGCCGCGCACGGCAGGGCGATCCCGCCGCTCTGGGCGTTTTGCGTGAATTTATTGAAAATCTCGCGCTGTGCGCGGTGACCTGCGCCAATCTTTACGATCCGCAGGCGCTGTTGTTTGGAGGCGGTATTCTTGACACCTGCGCGCTTTGGTGGGATGAGTTTGTGAAAGAATACGACAGGCAAAGCAGCGCCCACTTGAAGAAAATCAGGCTGGTGCGCTCGGCGTTAGGGAATGACGCCCCCCTGCTGGGGGCGGCCGCGTCGGCCTTCTCACAGCTTCGTTGACAGAAAGATAAACCGAATAACCGAGCACCCGCTGCGGATCCGCAGCGGGTGCTCGGTTATTCTATCAGGGGTGAAAATCCTTAAATTTTCTCTTTCGGAAGAAACGATTGTTTTTTCTCCTGTGCGGTCGGTTTTGCGGTTTCCTGCGGTGCAGGCTGTACGGGCTGTACGGGCTGACTCGGCTGTCCGCCGTCCGCCGTCGGGACCGACTGTTCCGCGGAAGGGGCCGTCTGCCCGGCTTTAGCCGCTTCCGCCGCCGCCTGAATAGCCTGCGCCGTGGTGGACGGCTCGGAGATATGCTGGAGCGACACGCCCAGCTTGTCAAGCGTCAAAAACTTCAGCAGGGTGTCCATGACCGTGCCGCTTCCGCCGCCGTTGCCGCCGCCCGACGGCTGCCCGTCGTTTCCGCCCATGTTGACGACTGTTTTCGGGACAATATCCACTTTGGAATTTTTGATCGCGTCGGTCAGCTTGTCGGCGATTTCCTGAATGACCCGGTACTCCGCGCCGCCGTAAGCCCGCACCTGTGCGTCAATGGCCTGGGCCTTGGCAAGGCCGACGTTGGACTCTTTGGAAGCCTCGGCTTCGCCTTCCAGCCGTACTTTCGACGCGTTGGCTTTTGCCAGCGCGATGATCTGGTTGGCTTCCTGCTCCGCTCTGCTCGCCATGGCGGCGCCGTTGTTTCCTTCAATCTCGATCTGGATTTTCGACTTGGTCAGGAAGTTCTGCTGCTCGGCGACCGCCTGGGCCTCCCGCAGGGATTTTTCGCTTTCCGCGGCTGCCTGCTGCTTTTGATAGGTGATTTTCTTCTCCTCCGCAATCTGGCGTTCACGCAGCTGCGTCAGAATGTTTTCAATCTGCACATCCGCATGGGAGGACCTCGGCGTACCGATGAGCACTTCCTCCAGCTGCAGGTTGTACTTCTGGAATTTGTCGCGCATTTCGGTTACGGCGCGTTCACGGATGGCGCTGCGCTCCTGAATCAGCTCGATCAGCGTCTTTGTCTGCGCCACGTCCTTAAAGTACGCGCTTACGAGCGGGTCAAGGGACTGGTTGACCAGCATGTTGATGTCGCCGAAACGCTGAATGACCCACGGCGCCTGCTTGTAGTCGATATGCATGACGACGGAAAGCGGGAGCGAAGGCTCAAACGCATCCTTGGTGATGATATCGACCTCGGTCAGGTTCTCGTCGTATTTATGGTCGCCGACCTCTGATTTGTTCCATTTCAGAATGATGTTGGTGGTCGGCACCAGCACCACGCGTCCGGCGTCGGTATTAAACGCGTACTTTCCGGGCATCAGCGGTTTCTCCAGCACGCCCTTGCAGCCTACCTCCACCAGCTCGCCGTGCCTGTAGTCCTCGCCCGTCGTGTCGACGCCTTCCTTTCCGAAGAAGGAGACCACGACCCCGACAAACCCGATGGGGACCACCGTTTTCGGGCGGAACTCCACCGTAGCGAACAGGCGGTTGATGTAATAGGTGCCGTCCGTCAGCACCTGGAGCTGCTTGCCGCGGCGGCCGCCCAGTTCCAGGAACCGTTCCGGGTCCTGAAAGCTTGAGTGGCCTTCGCCCACGCTCGGCGCAATGATTTCGCCCTGCTCCAGCGGCATGCCGTCGTGCACGGTGACGATCCCCACGATATCGCTGGTGTCGCTGGCGTTGGCCATGATGACCACCGGGCGGAACGCATCGCGTTCCAGCAGCGTCTGCTGCATGCTGGCGATCTCCGCGCGTTCGCTGCGGGAATTGCCGATCGCCTTAATATCGCTCGGAGTAATCACAATGAACTGCGCCAGATTGATGGCGTATGTACCTTCTCTCAGAATCCCGCGCTGCGGGCCGCGCTGGCCGCCGTTTTGCAGAAAGCCGCGCACGTCCTGAAAATTGTTGGCCTGCGCCACTACTTTTCCCAGCGTCTGCGTCGGGGAAAGCGGCAGGCCGTCCCGCGCGAACAGATAGGCGATCTGGCCCTGCGGAACCGTAATGAGGGGGTATTTGTGGATTTTATACATCAGGGCGGATTTGAAGTGCATACCGCCGCGCAGAAGGTCGGGCGCATAGCCGGCCTCGCCGTGCAGGGCAATGATGGAATCCTTCAAAGAGCCTTTCCTGCTCCACCATTTTTCAATCACGGCGACCTCGTTGGAACCGATAATCCGCAGGCCCAGAATTTTAAAAATCAAAAGATAGAGCGCCGCGGCGGCAATCAGAACATACAGCGGAATCAGAATAAAGCCCATTTCCATTTCTCCTTTACGTGTTTCACGGATTGTGAACCGCCCGCTCCCCGGGGTGCGGACGCCGTGCCAAAAAGCCGGGGAAAAACGGAATCGCTTCCGTATTTCGACCGTCAGCAGCACAGTATGAAATCTATGCTTCATTATATTCTACAATGACACGGATTTCAATAGAATGGACGGTAACGGAGGATACCAGATTTTAGGGGGGATTTCCGCCCGCCTCAGTGCTTTGGAGCCGTTTTTTGGATTTAAATCTGTATAAATTTACATAATATGTAAATTCTAAGAAAAATCCCTTATCGAAAGAATGAGGGCTGGCAACCTTTTTTACAGCTTCAGAGAAAGACGTGCCGGCGGAACGGAAGGGCGCCCGGTCCGGTTCAGGAAGTTTCCTCTGGCTCAAAATCAAGGGCGTAAGCCGTCAAGCGGAATGAAGAGGTCGACGAAAATGCGTTTTCTTACAAAATTGGTCCGGCTGCTTAAGCAGCAGAATGAACAAAGCAAAGAAACGGACGGGAATAACCGGAGCGGAGAGGAGAAACAGGGCGGAAAGGTGAGCGCGCAGTTCCTGTCCCCGGAGCTCAAAGATAATCTCGATGCTATTAAAGCCAGGTTTGGGGAGAGCTCCGACCTTATCATCCGTGAATTTTCCTTCGGAAAAGAGAAAGACGGGGGAAAAAAGGCCGCCCTGATTTTTCTGGACGGAATGGTAAATCCCTCCACCATCAACGACGATATCATAGAGCCGCTTATGCGTCAGAACTGGCTTTCCCGCAGGGAGGAAACGTCGGACCTGTCGGGTATGGATGAAATCCGGGACCGGCTGCTGACCGTCGGGGAAGTAAAAACGGTCGATACCTATAACAAGGCGACGGAGGCCTGTCTGTCGGGCGACGCCGTGCTTATGACCGAAGGTTCCTGCAAGGCCCTTGACATAGGCGCAAAGGGATGGGAGAAAAGAGCCGTCTCCGAACCGATCAGCGAGACCGCTATCCGCGGGCCCCGGGAGGGGTTTACCGAAAATCTGCGGACGAACACGACCATGATCCGGCGGAAGATCAAAGACCCGGCGCTCAAAATCCATGCCGCCGTCATCGGGAAGCGTACGCACACGCAGGTGAACATCCTCTATATGGATGGAATCACAGACCCGGAGCTGGTTTGCGAGGTCGAGCGCCGGCTCAGGAAAATCGATACCGATGAGGTGCTCGCTACGGGTTATCTGGAACAGTACATCGAGGATTCGCCGTACACGGCTTTTCCGACCATCTGGTGCAGTGAAAAACCGGACGCGGTCGCCGGCAAGCTGCTGGAAGGCCGGGTCGCCGTCGCCGTGGACGGTTCCCCGTTTGTGATGACGGTACCGATGCTGTTTGTAGAGAACTTCCAGAATGCGGAGGACTACATTACGCGCAGCTATTACGCGACCATGATGCGCATACTGCGCCTGATGGCGTTTTTTATCAGTCTGTTCGCGCCGGCCCTGTATATAGCGCTCACTACCTTTCATCAGGAACTGATCCCGACCACTTTGCTGTTTACGATAGCGGCATCCGCCGAGGGGGTGCCTTTTCCCGCGGTAGTGGAAGTTGGCATCATGATGATTATTTTTGAAATCCTCCGGGAAGCCGGTACCCGTATGCCGCGGCCGGTCGGGCAGACCATCAGCATCGTGGGCGCTCTGGTGATGGGGGAAGCGGCCGTGCAGGCCGGGATCGTGGGCGCTCCGGTCGTCATCGTCGTCGCCATTACCGCTGTGTCGAGCTTTGCGATCCCCTTTGTCACCGACGCCGTGTCGCTTTTGAGATGGTTCCTGGTCATCATGGCGGCCACCATGGGAAGCTTTGGGATTACCATAGGCGCTTTGATCATACTCATGCATCTTGCCTCGCTGAGATCCTTTGGCTCCCGTTATCTGGCGCCCATAGCGCCGTTCCAGACAGCCGATCTCAAGGATACCGTGGTGCGCGCCCCGCTTTGGACCATGCGGACCCGCCCGAAAGAGATCAAACCGCAGGACGTGAAGCGGCAGAGTATTCCTTCCCCGAATGACCCGTCCGTCGGCGGCGGGGACAAACAGGGGGGAAATCCATGAAAAAAAGGGCTGTTGCAGCCGGCGGGAAGGTTTTCCGGACTTTCTCCGCGTCTTTTTCCCGGAAATGGCAAAAGGAGGCGCGCCGAGCCGGCGTATTTTTGATCTGTATCCTGCTTGCTTGCTGCCTTTGCTCCTGCTGGAGCCAACGGGAGCTCAACACTCTGGCCATTGTGCTCGGCACCGGCCTGGACGTAGGCGACCGGCCGGACACATTGACGCTGACCGCGCAGGTGGTCAAGGCGTCGGAGATCGGCTCCGGAACATCCGCGAAGGGGGGGGGCGGGGCCGGGGGAAAAGCCTATGTAAACGTCAGTTATACGGACAACAGCGTGCTTGCCGCTGTCCGGGAGTTAACGCGCATGCAGAACCGAAGGCTGTATTTTGCGCATAATGAGGTGCTTATTTTCAGCAGTGATCTGGCAAAAAAGGATATCGCGGAGGGGCTGGACGTATTCATGCGCGATTATGAGACGCGCATGAATATCAATATCCTGATCTCAAAGGGAAAAGCGTCGGAGATATTGGACGAAAATGTCGAACTGGAGAAAATTCCTGCTCTTCATATTTCCAAGCTGATGGGAAATCAGAAATCCAATTCGGAAACAGTGACTGTAACCCTGCGCGATTTTGCGATTGCGACCCTGAGCGATTCTGCCGCTCCTGTGGCCCCGATGGTGGAATTGTACGAATCCGAAGGGAAGAAATGCGCAAAGCTTGAGGGCACCGCGGTCTTCAAAAAGAAAAAAATGATCGGTGAGCTGAATAAGGAACAGACAAGCGGGGTCCTGTGGGTGACGAACAAGGCTCAAAGCGGAGAGAAGACCGTAAATACACCGTGGGGACAGGTCACTTTGGAAATCCTCCATTCGAACAGCGACTTAAAGCCTGTGAAAGGGGAGGACGGAACGATCCGTATGAAGCTTACCATTGACGTGGAGGGGGCTGTCGAAGGCAATGAGACCACTGAAAACATGTCCCGCCCAGAGAATATTGCCATGCTGAAAGGGCGGATGCGGGACGCTGTCCGCTCGGATGTCGGGAGCGCGCTCGCGCAGGCGCGAGCACTTTCTGCGGATGTGTTGGGATTTGGCGAGGCAATCCGCCGGGAATATCCGGAGGATTGGGAAAAGATGAAGGGAAACTGGGAACAGGAATTCCCGAAGCTCGGCATGGATATTCAGATAAACGCCGAGCTGAGTTCTGAAGGCGGCTTGGTAAAGCCGGTGATTCCGGGAGGTGCGCAATGAGAGTGGAAAAGGGAAGCATATCCCCGAAAGACCTGACGTTTTCGGTATTCTGCTTTATGCAGGGTACCGTGCTGCGTTCCGGTTTCATCATCAGCGTGACCCGGCAGGACTCCTGGGCGATGGCCATCACCGGTTTTTTGCTCGCCCTCCCGATTCTGGCTGTCTATATCGGCCTGCTGCAGAAATTTCCCGGAAAGAACCTGATCGAGATCGACGATATCGTATTCGGCCCGGTTTTTGGGAAAATCCTGTCCGCTTTGTACCTGTTCTTTTTTGTGTCGCTGGCTGCGCTCAATACCCGCGACCTGGGAAACTTCGTGGCGGGCTATATGATGCCGGAAACCCCGATCGCGGCGGTTGTAATCATTTTTCTGGCCGGGTGCGCTTATACACTCCATAAAGGAATCGAGAATCTGATGCACTTGTCCGTCTTTTTTACGATCATTGCCATAGGAGCGCTGGCCGCCAACTCCATTCTGCTGATAAAGGACGTGCAGCCGGATTTTCTGAGGCCGTTTTTTCAACTGAAATTCCCGGAATTCGTCCAGGGGACGGTTTCTGTGGCGGCGGTTCCAATGGGAGAGATTTTGGCCTTTACAATGATCACCCCCATGCTGGGAGAGGGCAGGAAAGCCGGAAAGCCCCTTCTGCTGGGACTGGCTTTGTCGGCCGTGTCCATGGCGCTTGTCGTCATGCGCGATATTATCACGTTGGGTCCGCTTGTCGCGATCGTATCCCTGCCGTCCTTTGAATCGATGCGTT
Source organism: Caproiciproducens sp. (assembly GCF_053840905.1). NCBI lineage: Bacteria > Bacillati > Bacillota > Clostridia > Eubacteriales > Acutalibacteraceae > Caproiciproducens > Caproiciproducens sp. The sequence goes on along the minus strand of NZ_JBNLXQ010000003.1, from coordinate 117,806 downwards.
ATGTAAGCCTTGCGGGCATCCTGACCAGAATGGAGAGCATCTACGCGGTGGTCCTTGTGATTCTGTTTCTGTTCAAGGTAAGCATTCTGCTGTATGCTTTTGTGCTGGGGTTCACCCAGCTGCTGAGCGGGAAAAGCCGGCCTCAGACCAATCCTGATCACGGGGGACAAGCCCGTGAAAAGGAACAGCCGCGGGGGCAGCGCAGCGCCCCGCCGCTTATGCTGATCTCCGTGGCATTCGTGTTTTTCTATTCGCTTTTTGTTTTCGAGTCCGTGATGGAAAATATGAACTGGGGCGCAACGGCAGCTCCCTTTTTCTCTTTGACCTTTGAGTTTCTGCTTCCGGCCGTATCCCTGCTGGTAGTCTGCCTGAAGAAAACTGGCAAAGCGCGGGAGGTGAAGGCGTGAATCTGTTGCTGGTGATCATCGCTTTTATCGGGATCGCCCTGCTCGACCTGCCCGATATGATCAAAAACAAACGGTGGCGCGACCTTGCCGTCTATTCGGTCGTTTTTCTGCTGGTGTTCGTGCTGGGAACGCTTATGGCTTTCGATGTCAAGGTGCCAAGCCCGATCAAAGCGATCCAGGCGTTTTATCAGGACGTCCTGCATCTGAGCTTCAAAATGTCGTGAACCGTCCCGCTACGGAAGCGTACGGATCTCTTCTTCCTCCTTCGGCGGCTGGCATTTCCGCTTTTTCTCCTCCAGACGCTTGTTGATGTTTTCCCGCAGGAGCGTGTACATCACGGCGCAGAGAGGGATGTTGACCAGCATCCCGACCAGACCGAACGTGTTGCCGCCGATGGTGACGGCGGCAAGCACCCACAGCGCCGGCAGGCCAACCTTCGAGCCGACCACGCGCGGGAAGATCAGGTTGCCCTCCAGCTGCTGGAGGACGACGAAGAATATGACGAACCAGACCGCCTGAATAGGGTTGACGACCAAAATCAGCAGCGCGCCGATACAGGTGCTTAAAAACGCGCCGAAAATCGGAATCAGCGCCATAAACGCCACGATCACGGAGACAAGCAGCGCATAGGGAAAGCTGAAAATCTGCATTCCGATAAAGCAGAGCGAACCGAGAATACAGGCCTCGGTACACTGGCCGGCGATAAAATTGGAAAAGGCGTGATCGGTCAGGCTGCACACCCGCACGATGGTGTCGGCCGGTTTCTGGGGAAAATAAGCGTACAGGAAACGCTTTGTCTGCGCTTCCAGCTTTTCTTTTTGCGCGAGAATATTAATGGCGAAGACAAGGCCGAGCACCATGGTAATGACCGCGTGGAACAGGTTCGCAGCCACCGTAACGGTGGAGCCCACCAGCGTGTTGGCCAGCTTCTGCCCGTACTGGGCCAGCATCTGGCTGAGGTTTGTCCAGTCGATTTTTATATTGCCGACGTATTCCCTGACCGTGGGATACTTGTTTCCGACTGCGATCAGGCTGTTCTGAAGCCCGGTGAAAAAGCCCGGAATATTGTTGGTCAGGCTGGTGATCGTGCGGACAAGCTCCGGGATCAGGATCAGCATAATCAGGGCGATAATACCGATGACAATCAGAAAGGTGATCAGAATGCTGACCGCGCGCCTCACTTTCGGCCAGTTTTTCGTATAGCGGCGGTTCATCGGCGCAAGCAGACGGTTTTCTACATACCGCATCAGGACGTTGAGGATGAAGGTGATTGCAAGGCCGAGCAGGATCGGCTCAAAAGTATCCACAATGATCCCGGTGAGCTCCGAAAACCGGTATAAATTTTTCAGCCCCAGGTAAAGCGCAATGCTGAAAGCAATGAGCAGGGCGATTTTCTTCATATTGCTTTTATTAAGTTCCATTTTCCGTCCCTTTCCAATCCGTCGGCCTTTGGTACATCGGCAGGTTGTCCCGTTTCGCGGCGAAGCGGGTATCGTCATTGGCTTGCGATCCTTATCCCACAGGCGCACAGCGCCGTTGGGGGATATAAATGATAAATTGGCGAAGCCGGTATCATCGCTGCTTTGTGGCTATTATACCATAATGCGTGCCGATAAAAAATGATTGCTTTCAAAAGACTTTCTTTTATTTTAGCACAATTTATCCGACAATATATGGGATCCCTCAAATAATTTGGCGGAATCCGGTTTCGCGGTTTTCATCCTGCCGCTTCTGTGTTATGATGGAATCCATAGAAAAAATATCTAACGAACGGCCCGCTCTATGGGCGGATACCGTTTCAATATCGACGATATGGAAACAGAGGATAAAATTGTGCTGTTGTTATCTGCGGAAAAAATCAGGAAAAGCTACAGTGAAAAAATACTGCTGAAGGATGTCTCCCTGGGGATTCAGGAAGGGGATAAAATCGGGATGATCGGCGTGAACGGAACCGGGAAAAGCACGCTTTTGAAAATCATCGCGGGACAGGAAAGCCCGGACAGCGGCGCGGTCACCAGATTCGGAAGCGTGCGCGTGGGGTATCTGCCGCAGAACCCGGTTTTTCCGGAGGGGGTTACGGTGCTGGAACAGGTCAAACAGGGGATTGCGCAGCAGCAGCGGGAATCGAAGGATTATGAATGCAAGGCGATTTTGACCCGGCTTGGGATTGCGGATTTTGACGAACCGGTCAGCCGGCTTTCCGGCGGGCAGAAAAAGCGCGTATCGCTGGCCAGCGCGCTGGTAACCCCTGTGGAGGTGCTGGTGCTGGACGAGCCCACCAACCATATGGACAACGATATGGTCGACTGGCTGGAAAACTACCTTGCCCGTTACCCGGGCGCGCTGCTCATGGTGACGCACGACCGTTATTTCCTTGACCGCGTTACCAACCGGATCATAGAGCTGCAGGACGGGAATCTGTACAGCTATCAGGCCAATTACACCAAATATCTGGAGCTGAAAGCGGAGCGGGAAAGCATGGAGGCCGCGAGCGAGCGCAAGCGCCAGAGCCTGCTCCGAAAGGAGCTGGAGTGGATTCAGCGCGGCGCGCGGGCGCGCGGCACAAAGCAGCGCTTCCGGGTGGAACGGTTTGCGCAGCTGAGCGCGCAGGAGGTCGGGACGGAGCGGGAAAAGCTGGCGATGAGCTCCGTGAGCACGCGGCTCGGCCGAAAAATCATTGAAATCGACGGGATTGAAAAGCGCTACGGCGACAGGCGGCTCATCCGGAATTTTTCCTACAACCTGCTGCGCGGGGACCGTATCGGCATTATCGGCGCAAACGGCTGCGGAAAATCAACGCTGCTGAAAATGATTACCGGACAGGTCGCGCCGGACAGCGGTACGGTTACCGTAGGGGAAACCGTACGGATCGGCTGTTTTTTGCAGGAATGTGAGGATATGGACCCCGGTCTGCGCGCAATCGACTATATTAAGGATATTTCCGCTGAGGTCATGACCCCGGAAGGGATGCTGACCGCTTCCCAGCTGATGGAAAAGTTTCTGTTCACGTCCGATCTGCAGTATTCGGTGATCGGCAGGCTGTCGGGAGGGGAACGCCGCAGGCTCTATCTGCTCGGTATTCTGATGCAGGCGCCGAACGTCCTGCTTTTGGACGAGCCCACAAACGACCTTGACATCCAGACGCTGACCATTCTGGAAGATTATCTCCGGAATTTTTCGGGCGCCGTTGTCGCCGTGTCCCACGACCGCTATTTCCTGGACAAGGTCGCGGAGCATCTTTTCGCGTTTGAAAACGGGGAAATCCACGATTATACCGGCGGCTATTCCGACTATCTGGAACAGAGAAAGCCCGGGGCGGAGGAAACGCCGAAGACAAAGGAAAGCAAGCCGAAAGCCGCTTACCGGGAAAAACCGGCCAAGCTGAAATTTTCCTTTAAGGAGCAGCGGGAATACGGGGAAATCGATTCGGTCATCGCTGCCCTGGAGGAAAAAATCGCCGCCGCGGAACGGGAAATTGCACAGCAGTCCAGCAACTACGTCCTACTTTCCGAACTGATTGCGGAAAAGGAAGCGCTGGAAGCCGAGCTTGACGCCAAAACCGAGCGCTGGGTCTACCTGAATGAGCTGGCCGACCGGATCGCGGAACAAAACGCGGAAGAATGACCGTAACAAAAGGGGCTGTTGCAAAATGAAAATTTTGCAACAGCCCCTTAAAAATATTTTTATGAGTCCTTAACAGATTCTCGGCAGCCCCTCGCCGTAAAGAACGGTGACAATACGGGTGCCCCCGATGGGGGTGTGCAGCAGGACGGTGCCGGGCTCGCCGGAAACGACCTTTCCGATGACGGCCGCATTTTCCCCGTACCGGCTTTTTTTTATGCAGGAAAGCGCTTTCTGCGCGTCCCCGGCGGCTACGACGGCGGTCATTTTTCCCTCGTTGCCCATATAAAGGGGGTCAAGTCCCAATATTTCACAGAAACCGCGCACCTGTGCGGAAACGGGAATCGCCGCTTCCTCAAGCTCCATGCAGCAGGAAGAAGCGCCGGCAAATTCATTCAGCACCGTTCCCAGGCCGCCGCGGGTCACGTCACGCATGGCTTTCACCTTTACACCGCTTTCCAGAAGCGCGCTCACCATTTCGTTCAGGGGAGCGCAGTCGCTTTGAATGGCGTTTCGGATATTCATCCGTTCGCTCAGAATGGCGGCGTGATGGTCGCCCAGATTGCCCGAAAGCAGGATCGCGTCGCCCGCTTCGCAGGAGGCCGCGCTGAGCGAAACGTCCGGCGGCACAAAGCCCACGCCGGCGGTATTGATGTAGACGCCGCCCTTGCCTTCCACAACCTTGGTGTCGCCCGCCACAATACTGATTCCGGCTTCCGAGGCGGTCTTTGCCATGGAGGCCGCTATTTTTTTGAGCTCCTCCGTGTCGGCGCCTTCCTCTAAAATAAACCCGCAGGTAAGGTAGCGGGGCTTTGCACCGCTCATCAAAAGGTCGTTCACCGTCCCGCAGACGGACAGCCTGCCGATATCGCCGCCGGGGAAAAACAGGGGCGTTACCACGAAGCTGTCCGTCGTCACGGCGATTTTTTCCGCGCCGGGGACAACGGCGGAATCCTCCATTTTAGCCAAAACGGGATTGTGAAAGCTTTTTTCAAAAATGTCTTCGATCAGTTCGGCGGTGGCTTTTCCGCCGCTGCCGTGCGCCATGGTTATTTTCATTACCGTTTCCTCATATTTGTAAAATAATTGTAGCAGCTGCCCTCCATCGACACCATACACGCGCCCTGCGGCGTCTGCGGGGTACAGGCGGAGCCGAACAGCGGACATTCGTTCGGGGAGACCGCCCCGGTCAGCACCTGTGCGCAGCGGCAGCGGGCGTTGGCGCCGCGGTCGTCGTTCAGGCCGGCGCTGCCCGCGTCGAAGCGGGCGTATTCCTCCCGCAGAAGCAGGCCGGAATCCGGAATGCTTCCCATCCCGCGCCATGCAGCGTCACAGGGGGTAAAATATTTGTCCACCATTTTCTGCGCGGTCCGGTTGCCTTCCTTCGTTACCGCGCCGGGGTACAGGTTCATGACCCCGGCTTTTCCGTTCTTCCGGACGAGCGCGTAGATCGCCGCCAGAATCTGCGGCCCTTCAAAGCCCGCTACCGCGAATGGAATGCCGTATTTTTCCGACAAAGGTTCAAAAATACGGCTGCCGGTAATGACGCTGACGTGTCCGGGCGCGAGAAAGCCGTCCACGCCGCCCTGGTTTTTGCAGATCCAGTCGATCACCGGGGGCATGGTTTTCAGGGAAGTCAAAATCTTTACGTTGGAGATGCCGTTTGAAACCGCTTCTTCAAGCAGCATGGCGTAGACCGGAGCGGTGGTTTCAAATCCGACCGCCGCGAAAATATAGGTGTGGGCGGGATCGTCCGCCGCCAGCTTCAGCGTGTCCAGCGGGGAATAAACCATCCGCACGTGGCCGCCCGCGGCTTTCGCGTCGTTCAGGCTTTGGCTGCCGCCCGGTACGCGCAGCATGTCCCCGAACGTGGCGACCACGTTTTCCGGTTCCATGCTAAGTGCGACAAGCCTGTCGATATAGGCGGTGACCGTGACGCAGACGGGGCATCCGGGCCCGGAGATCATCCGGACGGCGGGGGAGAGCATCCCGGTAATGCCGCAGCGGGAAATCTGCGCCGTGTGGGTCCCGCAGACCTCCATCAGCCGCAGGGGCGGCCCGTCGTAGGCTTTCAGATACGATTGGATATCCGTCATAGCTCTTCCATTTCCTTCAAAAGCTCCTCCAGCGCGTCGCGGTCCTGCTCCGTCAGCACCTGCAGGATGCACCCGGCGTGAACCAGAACGCTGTCGCCCGGTTTGATTTTTACCAGACCGGCCTCCGCTTCCAGCGTGTTTCCGCTGAAATCCACTGTCGCTTTTCTACCGTTTACTTTAACAACCCTGCCGGGCAGTGCAACACACATGGCAATCTCCTTTTGGAATCTTACGAATCATCGGTGGCTTATCTGCGAATGCTCTCTGTCTGCGCGCAGAGCCACGCCTGCCCCAGACAGATGCCGCCGTCGTTGGACGGCACGGCGGAATTGAAATAGACCTGAAAGCCGTCCGCGGCCAGCCGGCCGTGGCAGTCCCGAAGGAGCAGAAGGTTAGCGAAAACGCCCCCGCTCAGGGCCACGCGGCTTTCGCCGCTTTCTTCCCGGATGCTCCGGCAGACCGTCAGGATCATTTCGGCAAGCGCCCGGTGGAACCCGAGCGCAATACGGTTCCTGTCTTCCCCTTTTGCAGCCGCCTGCAGAAGCCGGCGGATAAAATCGGCCTGATCTGCTTCCAGCTCCCCGGCGGGATTCCGGCTGAGGGAAAAATGGAGCGGCACCGGTTCTTCTCCGGCTTCTTCTGCGGCCGCGGCCGCGTTTTCCAACGCGACGGCGCATTCCCCTTCGTAGGAATTCTCTTCTTTGATGCCCAGTATGGCGCAGACCGCGTCGAACAGCCGCCCCGCGCTGGAGCTTTCCTGCGTGTTGACCTGATGCCTGAGGGCGGCCCTGACGAACGGAAAGCGCTCGCTGCCGGATTCCTCGCCCGCGGCGAATCGGTAGCAGTCGGAGGTCAGCACGGCGTTTTTCGCCGCCGCGTCGCCGCCGCAGAGCAGAACACGGCTCAGATGCGCCCGGCGCTCAAAATCCGAGCCGCGGCACAGCAAAAATTCCCCGCCCCAGACCGTTTTGTCCGTGCCGTAGCCGGTGCCGTCGAAAATCACGCCGATACAGCCGTCCAGACGATGCTCCGCCATGACGGAGGCGGCGTGGGCGTGGTGATGCTGAATGAGGACGGGGCTTTCCAGACCGAAGTCCCGCGCGATCCTCTGCGCCAGCGCGTGGGACTGATAGCCGGGGTGCAGGTCGCACGCAATCCTCCGCGGGGAAATCCGCAGCAGCTGCTCCATGCGTTTCAGGCCGATTTTGTAATTCTCATAGACTCTGTAATTTTCGACGTCCCCGAAATACTGGCTCAGATAGGCGCGGTCGCCGCTGAGCAGGCAAAAACAGCTTTTCAGGTCCCCGCCCATGGCCAGAACCGGATGCTCTGCCCGCCGCTCCAGCAGGACGGGCAGGGGAACATACCCCCGGCTGCGGCGGAGAATCTGGGGTACCGAGCACGCGACACGCCCGACGGAGTCGTCCAGCGGGGTCACGATCCGGCGGGTATTGTACAGGATTCCGGAAAGATAGGGAATGTCCGACCGAAGCAGTTCGTCGTCCTTATAAATCATCGGTTCGGAGGTGAAATTCCCGCTCGTGACGATCAAGGGGCCGCAGGCGTCCGTCAGAAGCTGGTGCAGGCCGGTGCAGGGCAGAAACGCGCCGAGAAAACGGCTTTCCCCGCAGACACCGGAACAAAACCCGCCCGACGGTTTGCTCAGCAGGACAATGGGGCGGGCAGCGGACAGCAGCATGGCTTCTTCTTCCTGATTCACACCGCACATTTTGCGGATGCCGTTAAGATCGGGAAACATGACGGCAAAGGGCTTCTTTTCCCGTCCCTTTAAAAGGCGCAGGCGCTCCACCGTGTCTTCCAGACAGGGGGAACAGACGAACTGATATCCGCCCACGCCTTTTACGGCGAGAACAGCCCCGCCCTTCAGGAGGGCAACCGCCCGTTCCAGGGCCTCCTGCTTTTCCAGCGTGATTCCGCCGGTGAGCAGCCGCAGCTGCGGCCCGCAGCTGTGGCAGGAGATCGTCTGTGCGTGGCGCCTGCGCCCGGAGGTATACTCGCGCTCGCAGTCGGGGCACATGGCAAAGTCCTTCATGGTGGTGTTTTCGCGGTCGTAGGGCAGGGCGTTCAGGATACTGAATCTCGGCCCGCAGGAAGCGCAGCTGATAAACGGATATCCCCGGCGCCGGTTTTCGGGCGAATACAGCTCTTTTCTGCATTCGTCGCACATCGGCAGGTCCGGCGGAATCATCGGCGTGCCCGCTTCGTTTTGCGCGGCCCAGCCGCTTTTCAGAATGGAAAAGCCGTCAAAGTGCTGCTCCGGCATCGGCGCCGTCCGGATTTCCGTCACCAGCGCGCCGTCCGGAGCTTCGGTGTGAAGGGAATGCAAAAATTCCTCCACCCGCTGTTTTTCCCCACAGGCGGCGATCTCAACGATCCCGCCGCTGTTGCGCACGCTGCCGGAAATATCCAGCCTTTGCGCCAGCCCGGCTACAAAGGGACGGTATCCCACACCCTGTACGATGCCGGAAACAGTGATGAAAACATTCATTCCATTTCAATGCTCTCTATCTTTACTTCTCTGCCCACTTCGCTCGGCTCTCCCTGAGTGCCGCACGTGGGGCAGGAAAAATCAAAGCGCCTGCGCTCGAACAGTTCGTTGCATTTGGGGCAGCGCAGCTTCGATTTGACGGAACGGACGTTCATCCGCGCGCCTTCGCAGACGGTGCCCTGGGATAAATCCTCGAAGTACATCTGGATGCTTTCTCCCGAGTACCCGGAATCTTCCCCTACTGCAATGTTGACGGCTGTGACCTTCTTTTTTCCCGCCGCTTCCGCTTTTTCGGAGGCTTCCTTCAGAAAATCGGCGGCTTTATGATAATCGTGCATGATAACGGCTCCTTTTTGTTCTTAATGGTCTCTAAGACGCGTTCTGATTTTCCGCGGGGGTCTGGCAAACGGTATCGACGGTTTTGTACTGAGCGGGCTCGGTATAGCTCTGACGCATGGAAAGGCATTTCTTGGGGCAGCTTTCCACACAGCAGCCGCACTGGATGCAGCTGAAGCGCTGAATAGACCAGCTTTTTTCCGCCCGGTTCACCTGAATGGCGTCGGTCGGGCATTTTTTGGAACAAAGTCCGCAGAAAACACAGGCGTCCACGTCGTTTTCAATATGGCCCCTCGTGCGCTGGGGATATTCCCGCGGCTGCTCCGGGTAAGGCCGGGTGGCCGGCTTTGAGAATAAATTATGCAGTTCGATTTTTGCAAAAGTCAGTAAATTCATTGTTTCATCACCTTTCGGTACAGCTGATGCAGGGATCGATCGTCAATATTAAAATGGGAACGTCGGCAAGCTGACAGCCCTTCATGGTTTCCAGCATTGCCGGCAGATTGGCAAACGTGGGGGTGCGCACCCGCATCCGGTCCAAAAACTTTGTTCCGTTTGCCTTCACATAGTAAATCGCTTCGCCGCGCGGCTGCTCCACCCGCATGAAATATTCCCCCTGCGGGAAGCCCTTGACCGGGACGGACACCTCGCCGTCCGGTATTTTTGCCGCCGCCTGGCGGATGAGGTCGATGGACTGGAAGATTTCCCGGATACGCACGTCGGTCCGCGCGTAGCAGTCGCCCACGTCGCTCGTGATCGGCTCGAAATCGAGGAAGGAGTACGCGGCGTAGCCGAGCTTGCGGGTGTCGCGGCTGATGCCGCTGGAGCGCATAAACGGTCCCGCGGCGCCGAGGTCGAACGCCTGCTGCTTGGTCAGGAAACCGACGTCCCGCAGGCGGCTGTTGACCGCGGAATTATTCAGGAAGGTTTTGACAAGCTCCTTCAGATCGCGTTCCATGTCGGCGAAAACGGCGAGGAACTCCCGGATCATGTCGTTGTCCATATCCTTGCGCTGGCCGCCGATCTTATTGACGGAGAAAATCACGCGGCCGCCGGTGGAATATTCAAACATATCCAGCACCTTTTCGCGCATTCTCCACGTTTCCATGAACAGGCTTTCAAAGCCGAACGCGTCGGCCAGCAGGCCGAGCCATAAAAGATGGCTGTGAATCCGCGACATCTCGCACCAGATGGTGCGCAGGTATTTGGCGCGGGGCGGAATTTCCACATCCATAATGTTTTCCACCGCTGCACAGTAACCCATTCCGTGCATAAAGCTGCAGATTCCGCAGATTCGCTCCGCGACGTAAACATATTCGTTAAAGTCTTTTTTCTCCACCAGCTTTTCAAGGCCTCTGTGTACAAAGCCGATGGAAGGGATCGCCTCTACCACCTTTTCGTCTTCCAGCACCAAATCGAGATGAATCGGTTCCGGAAGGACCGGATGCTGAGGACCGAACGGTACAATGCTGCGTTTGGACATCTGGTATCACTCCTATTTTATTTAAAAGGCGTTTTCTTCTCGGTACGGTACAGGTTGCCTTTATAATCGAGGGAAATCATCTCGATCGGTACGCCGAAAAGATCGTGAATTTCGTTTTCATATAAGAAGGACGGGGCATAAATGCCGCTGATGCTGGGGATTGTCACCTCTTCGCCGATATTGAAGCGCAGGGTGTACAGATCGAAATCCTTTCCGAACGAATAGGAAAGCTCGTACCCGTCGGGGATTCTTGTGGCGCAGATCTGAACCAGACGGCAGCCGCTGCCTTTCATTTTCTGAACCTCTTCCAGCAGGACTTCGGAAGAAATGGGGATGATAATATTTTCCGGCATGATTAAGCCTCCTTGTGCGGCGCTTCCGCGCCGGATTTTTTCAGCTCGCGTTTCCTGTCCAGAAGCGCGACCGCCTTGACCACGCCGTCGATGATCGCTTCCGGTCTTGCGGCGCAGCCGGGAACGTAAATGTCCACGGGGATCACCTTGTCCACGCCGCCCAGGATATTGTAGCATTCCTTGAAAATCCCGCCGTCACAGGCGCAGATGCCGACCGCGACGACCACCTTGATTTCCGGCATCTGGGAGTAAATCTGTTTGACCACCAGTTCGTTCTGGTGGTTGATGCCGCCGGTAATCAGAAAGATATCGGCGTGTTTCGGATTGCCGGTGTTGACGACGCCGAAGCGCTCGATATCGTAAACGGGCGTCAGGCAGGCCAGCACCTCAATGTCGCAGCCGTTGCAGCTGGAGCCGTCGTAATGCAGAAGCCAGGGGGATTTTGATATCTTCATCATTCGCTAAAGCACCTTCCTTAATGAACGAGCGTCAGGATCAGCAGGTTAATGCCGCCTGCGACCAATGTGACCAGCCAGGTGGAACCGAGCATTTTATCCCATTTGACACGGGGGAAAAGATTGTCGATAAACGTTTCAAGGACAAAGGACAAAAGGCATACCACCACCGCGGCGGGGATGCTCCACCCCTGAAGGTTGATGATGAACAGCCCGACGAAGCCGAGCATCAGCACGTCTTCATACCAGCTTGCCAGCTCCACCAGCCCCAGGACGTTGCCGGACAGCTCCGTCGTAAGGCCCTTTACCATCTCCTGGTGGGCGTGGTGCGAGGTGCTGATATCGAAGGGCGATTTGCGAAGCTTGATCGTCAGGATATAGAGGAATCCGAAAAACATGCCCGGAAGAACGGTAATGGCGGAAGTGCCGGTCTGTATGATATCGGCCACGTTGAAGCTGCCGTCGGCAATATAAAACCCGATCGCCGCCAGAAGCAGCATCGGCTCATAGGCCATCATCTGCACCAGCTCCCTCTGCGCGCCCATGGCGCTGTAGGGGGAATTCGCCGAGGTCGCGGCCAGAATCAAAAACACCTCCGCCAGCGTCAGCGCGAAAAAGACGAGCAGCAGGTCGCCGCCCGCGAAGAAAATACCTCCCGTAAATACGACGAATACAAAGAATCCGCCGACCAGAAAATCCTGTACGCCGTTTACCACGACGGACTGCTTGGAAAAAAGCTTATACAGGTCGTAAAAGGGCTGCAGCAGCGGCGGGCCCTGGCGGCCCTGAAACCGCGCGCTGATTTTCCGGTCGATCCCGGAGAGCAGGCCGCCCAGAACAGGGGCAAAAATCAGGAACAATATGATTTTCAGTAAAATCTGCATCTTAGATCACACCCCCGATCGCAACGATCATCAGAATGATCAAGTCCGCGGCGGCGAGAACCAGCGAGGGCTTCAATATTTTCTTTTCCCCGAAAAGGTCCTCCATATACCAGTTCGCAAGATACATGGACGATTCCTGCCCGAAAGAATTCGTAAAATGGCGGTCGTCGCCGGTGTTGGCGCCGCTCATATAGGAAATGACGATTTTATTTCTTTTGCCGAAGGTCAGCAGCCGCACCATAACCGGCAGAATCAGAATGGTGCAGAGCATCAGGAACATGATCCTGAGGTCGCCGCTGCTGATGAGCGTCATCAAAGGTTCATGGAACGTCCGGATCAGGTAAGGCTGCACCAGATAGGTGGACAGCAGCGGGAAGGAAACGCACAGGACGATAACCAGGATCGCCAGCGTGTAAATCGAAAACCAGTCGCTTTTTTCCAGCTTGTCGGGCAGCCGTTCGGAACGGTGGATCACCGCGACCAGCTTGCCCAGCCATTTTCCCCAGTAGAACAGCGTGCTGGCGCTTCCGAATACCAGGAAAATCACCAGCCAGACGCTTTTGGAATCCACAAACGCCTTGAGCGCCGCCCATTTGGAAATCAGCATGCCGAAGGGCGCGAGGAACATTCCGCAGATTCCCACGATCATCACGAAGGCAAGCTTGGGCAGCTTGACGATCAGGCCGTGCATATCCTCGATATTACGGCTGCCGGTGCTGTTTTCCACCGCGCCGACCGAAAGGAACAGCAGCGATTTGGAAACCGCGTGGAACACCAGAAGCAGGATGCCCGCCCACACGGCTTCATGCAGGCCGACGCCCGCGCACGCGGTAATCAGCCCCAGATTGGAAATGGTGGAATACGCGAGCACTTTTTTGCCGTCGCTCTGCGAAATAGCGAGCAGGGAAGCGGCGAAGAAGGTAAACCCGCCGATGGTGGTGACCATGATCCCCGCCAGGTTGCCGTAAAGAGCGGGGGAAAGGCGGATCAGAAGGTAAACGCCGGCCTTGACCATCGTTGCGGAGTGCAGCAGGGCCGAGGTAGGCGTCGGCGCGACCATGGCGCCCAGCAGCCAGCGGGAAAACGGCATCTGCGCGCTTTTGGTCAGCGCCGCGAAAGCCAGCAGGATCACCGGGATGAGCGCCGCCCGGTTCCCCGTGCCCAGAATGACCAGCTCCTGAAGGCTGGCGATCCTCAGCCGGAGGGAACAGTACAGGATGGCCGCCGCAAAGCCGAGGCCGCCCAAAAGGTTCATCCAGAGCGCGCGGAAAGAATTCCGGATGGCCTCCGGGGTCTGATTATAGCCGATCAGCAGGAACGAACAGATGCTGGTGATTTCCCAGAAGAAATAGATCCAGGTCAGGTTGCCGGAAAAAACCAGTCCGAACATCGCGCCCAAAAACACAAAAAGCATGGCGAAGAAAAAGGGCGACCGGTCCTTGTACTCGGTGTGGTGCTTGTGGTATTCCCGGATGTATCCCACCGCGTATACGCAGATCAGGCACCCCACGATACCGACCACCATGCACATGATAATGGTCAGATCGTCCACAACGATATGGTTTCCGCCTTCCGCGGAACGACCGGTAAGCTCCATCCATGCAACGGGCAGAGTCTGCGCCGCCGAAAGCAGGGCACAGTAATACTGCTTATACCGGAAGGAATAGTAAAACACAAGACCCATCAGCCCGAATTCCGCCAGAAGCATCGCCTTGTCGAGCAGTCCGGTTTCCGAAAGGTACGACTGGTCCGTCCCGCCAAGCAGGAAACTTACGGAAAAGGCAATCACCGTCACGACGAGGACGGCGCAGCTTGAAAATACAATCATATCCCGCAGTTTTCCCGGTTTGACCATGGATAGAATCAGAGCTGCAATAAAAGGAAAGATTATGAGAGTAACGATCATTGCAATAAAACCACCATTTCTCCATGTTTCTCTTCTGCAAACACACCAAATACACAACACTTTTCCCCTGAAAGGCAAATAAATGTTATTTTTATAACAGAAGCACATCTATGATAATCAAAAATTTGCAGATGTGCAAGGTCAATATTTACCCTTTTTCTCCGGATTTTAGAGTGGATTTTATATAAATTTAAAAAAATACAGATTCTGGGAAAATTGAAAGAACAGTTTTGTGACTATAAGCCGATTGCGAGAATTATTTTATAAACAGAAGGGAATCCGATGATACATATTTATACATAATGGATAAAAAAAGCAGTCCGCCGGACAACCTTAACATTCGGCGGACCGCGTGAATTCTTTCCAGAATCCGGGCCGGAATTCAAAGAGGGGATATTCCCCGCTGACAGGATTTCGGTTTTGATAATCCGCATAAACCAGGCGGTGTCCGGCGTACAGCAGGGCGCAGCCCCTCCTGATCCCCTTGGAGGGACGGTTTATAGCCTCAAGCTCGCGGATCGCCCTTCCCAGCGCGGGATCACGGACGCGCAGGACGGGCGGGAGCCTGCCCGAGGCGTTGGTGGACAGCCGGTCGCAGACCATCCTGTCGCGCAGAGCCTCCCTGTCAATGCCGATCTGCCCGCTGAAAAAAGTGAAGAGCAGGGCCGTGTAGTCGTCCAGCGGAATTTTATCCGTTCCCTTTCGGGCGGCGAATTCGCCGAACCGGTCAAACAGCTCGAACGGCGTCATTCCGCTCTTTTCCAGAAGATAGGCGAGCGTCCTGCGAAAGCGGCCGCTGTTGTAAAGACGTTCCAGGGCGTCTTCCGTGTGATGCAGCCGCCGCAGCTCTTCTTCGGAAAGCCAGGGCGTCCGTATTACCTCATACGGCGGCTGTTCGTCGTACCGACAGGGAAATTCCTCCGGATTTTCCCGCATGGGCGCGCCGTACAGCAGCTTTAAAAACCCCAGCTGCAGCATGTTGGGCCTCAGAAAACAGGCGGTATTGAAGCTTTCGGCGAAGCTGGCGAAATCCTCGTAGGGCAGGCCCGCGATCAGGTCGATGTGAATATGCATATTCGCGTTGGCAGTCAGACGGCGGATGTTTTCCTTCAGCCGCTCCACGTCCGTTTTCCGGTTGATGGCGGCAAGCGTTTTGGGGTTGAAGCTCTGCAGCCCGATTTCCAGCTGCATGGAGCCGACGGGTGCCTGCGCCAGAAGACTCAGTGTTTCCTCATCCAGAAGATCGCCCGCGATTTCAAAATGAAAGCACACTCCGGCGGGAATTTCGGTTCCGTAGTTCTCAATGATGAAGCGGAACAGCTCGATGGCCCGTCCGCGGTTCGCGTTAAAAGTGCGGTCGACCAGCTTTACCGTCTTTGCGCCGCTGCGGGCCAGCAGCAGCAATTCCCTTTTGGCCCTGCCCAAGGGAAAAAAGCGCGCGCTGCCGCACCGCCCGGAAAGGCAGAAAGCGCAGGAATAGGGACATCCGCGGCTGGTTTCCAGGTACGCGATGCGCCCTTTCAGCGCGTTCAGGTATTTTGGGGTGTACGGCGAAGGCGGGTCTTCCTCCGGAGTATAAGGAGGAACGGTCACTGCCTGTCCGCCGCGGCGGTAGCAGACTCCGGGAATGTTTTCGGGTGCTTCCCCACGGCTGATTGCGTTCAGCAGAAGGGCAAAAGGCTTTTCGCCTTCCCCTGAGAGAACGTACTGCACCTCCGGTTCCCCGCACAGCAGCTTTTCCGCGCAGTAGCTCACCTCCGGGCCGCCCAGCACGACGACGGCGCCGGGCAGGCGGCTTTTCACCAGCCGTACCAGCTCCTTTGTGGCGGAAATATTCCAGATGTAGCAGCTGAAGCCGATCACCCGGGGGCTCAGCGCCAGCACGCGCTGTGCGACGTCCTCCAGTCGCTCGTTGATCGTGCCCTCCACAACCTCCGCGGTAATTTCCGGCCCGCAGTAGGCGTCCACACCTGCCGAAAGGCACCACGGCGCGAGGGAGGAATGAATATATTTGGAGTTTAAAACGCAGATGGCTGCGGTCAAATTGTTTTTCATTTATATAGGATACCCTTCTTTCCCGCCGGCAGGTTTCCTCCGGCGGGTGAGGCTATTATACCACATTTCCACTCTGCCGTCAGTATTCCCCGCAGCGGGAGCGGCACCCGCGCATTGACGAAAAAAGGAGGATGTCCTGCGATCAGGCATTCTCCTTTCATTGGAACGGCTGTTCTGTTTTGGGATCAAATTTGTGGCATTATCCGTCAGAACCTTACGTACAGTTCTTTTTTTGCCCCGCAGACCGGGCAGCTGTCGGGTGCGCCGTCCAGAATCGTGTGGCCGCAGACCGGGCAGATGTAAACGGATTTCAATTCGATATCTTTCCCTTCCTTTGCGGCGTTCTGCGCTTTCTGGAACAGTGCGGCGTGAATCTTTTCCGCTTCAAGCGCAAAGTGGAAGGAACGCCGCGCGCCGGGTTCCTTTTGAAATTCTGCGGCATTCAGGTAAACAGGATACATCTGCTGCACTTCGTGAAGCTCGCCGTTGATCGCGCCCTGAAGGTTCTCCACCGTTTTACCGGTTCCGAAAACCGCTCCGGCGGTCACCGCGGCGTCCGCGGTGCCGCCGCCGATTTCACGGAAATGGTTGCCCGCGTGTACTCTTTCGGCATAGGCGATTGCCTCGAACAGCTTTTCGATGTTTGGGAAGCCCTCTTTGCGGGCCGCATCCGCCCAGATCAGATATCTCATGTGCGCCATGCTTTCCCCGCCGTACGCGGAATGGAGAAAATCGAAAGTCATTGCATTTTTTACGGACATTGCTTTGTTCCTCCTTGATTTTGATAAGATCCTGATGGGATTCTTAAAATATCCGGTTTGTTACTTGGCTTCCGCGGGCTGCAGGCGGCGGCGGGAATCCCCTTTTGCAACGGAGCTTAAAATTCTGAACAGGGTCAGAGCCGGGGAAGAATGCGCGGATGTGAACGAGATGCCGTTCATGTTGTTGATGTGGTAGACAACGGAGTCCAGCTCGGATACGCCGTTCTCATTGTCGTAACGGAAGGAAATGTCATTCCTGTCCGTAAGTGCGTTCATGTTGTTGATGCCGAAGCGAACCTCGTCTTTGTTCGAGATACCGTTCATGTTGTTGATATTGAAATTGCTTGTCATAAGAAAACCTCCTAAAATTCAATAATAGTAATTGTTATTGTTTTGTTGTTTATAATATACTCCTTATTCCCTGAGAATGCAAGCGTTTTCCAGGAAAAATTTCAGTAATAAACGAAAGATAATTTGTGTACTTTCGCTAAATGCAAAGAATTCCCCCTTGCTAAAGGAAAAGAACCTTGCGAAACCGCAAGGCTCTTTTCCGATTGAGGTTGTATGGGAAAGTCCGGAAAGCGTTAGAAATCCGCTTTCCACAGGCCGTGCAGGTTGCAGTATTCATAGACGGTGCCGGAAGCAACCTCGTTGAATTCCGCTTTCGGCTCCATGCCGGGCTTCAGATAGGCGATTTCCACTCTGTCGTCCGTGACAAGGGCAATCCATTCAATGTGGTGCTCGGGGAGCATCGGGTGCGGCACCGAACCGACGGATACCTTGATTTTTCCGCCCTCGCGGGTAACGACCGGCACATGCTTTTCCTGTGCGGCGTCCGTGGTATTGGCTTCCAGCTTGGTCATTTCCTGACCGCAGCAGGTAAGCGTTCCGCCGCCTTTCCTGATCAGGGCCACCATATTTCCGCATAATTCACAACGATAGAAAGCAACTTCAGACATTTTACATTTCTCCTTCATTCATCCATTTATAATCCGATTGATCATACAGGTCCGACCTGCAGGGATTCCACAGCCGATTTATTCAAAAGCCACGACGGCTTCTTTGCGCCTGATGCGCGGCAGCACCGTCTCCAGAACGCGGAAACGATGGTTCAGGTCCTTTTGCTCCAGATAGGCGGCCGCCAGATCCTGTCCGATGACCAGGTCCATGTATCTGGGTTCGGAGCAGACGAGAACCGCTTTTTCAGCGCCGAGCACCGGCGAGGTGAACACATTGCCCTTTAACAGCCTGCCGATCCGCTCGATTTCCAGCAGACCGGTTCCCGGCTGAATCCGCTGCAGCTTCAGGAAAAGGTCCGGGCTGACGATCAGCGCGTAGGCGCCGTAAATGCCGTTTGCCGTAAACCATTCCAGGCCGGCGGCAAGGTCGGAAAACGCGTTTTCATCAGCGGCCCAGTCCGACCGTTTGATCCTGTGGATTCCGGACGCCGTCAGCAGCCCCTCGTATCCGTTCGCTTCGCTGCCGAAAAAGATCAGCCGGTCCTCCTTCCTGGCGCAGGTTTCCGCGGCATAAGCCGCGCCGGAAAGGTCGGTCGGGTAACCGGTTTTGCCGTCGCTTTCCAAATCCTTCGCCAAAAGGGTAAAGTCCTCGT
The DNA here is from genome assembly GCF_053840905.1 of Caproiciproducens sp. Lineage (NCBI taxonomy): Bacteria > Bacillati > Bacillota > Clostridia > Eubacteriales > Acutalibacteraceae > Caproiciproducens > Caproiciproducens sp. The sequence goes on along the minus strand of NZ_JBNLXQ010000003.1, from coordinate 99,328 downwards.
ACAGCGTGGGGATTTGAACGTAGTTTCTGCCCTTCGCGGTAATCAGGCCGTCCGTTTCAGTTTCGTCAACCCGGGCGTCGTCCACCCGGATGCTTTCCGCTCCGATCCCCAGCGGGCCGTAGAGATGCAGAAATTTTCTTCCCGTCAGCGCGGAGCGTGCCGCGCCGATTACCTCGGAGTCGATTTTTTTCCATAGGTCCGACCCGATCGGCGCATTTTCTCTGGATAAGTAACTCATGATGATCCCTCCTATATTCTATTGGTTCAACAGGCCGCCTACGGTAAGCTCTGCGTGTGTTTCGGCGTTCTGTTGTGCGGGCGGGCCGGAAAGGCCGAGTCCCTCCAGCATTTCTTTTACCTCCGATTCCCCGGAAGCGAACCATTCGGCCTCTTTCGGGTCCAGGTTCCGCAGCAGCGTCATCAATTCCCCGACGTGCGCTTTTTCCTCGTCCCGGATATCGCTGATCACTTCTTTGGCCATCACGTTGTCCGTGGCCTGCACATGTGCGTCGTAAAGATAGATCGCCTCCAGTTCGCCGGCGATATCCAGCCGGATTGCCTGGACCAGTTCCTCCTTCGTCAATTTCCGTTCGACATTCCCCTGAAAGGGATTTGCAAAAGCTGGCATTTGTTTGACCTCCCAATATTAATTTAATAATAATAACTGTTATTGTTTTACTGCTATTAATATACACTCTTTTTCTTCCGATTGCAAGTACCTGAAGCAAAAAAATAATCATTTTTAAAATTTTGCAGATCCGCACGGCGCTTTACCGAACGGGCGCTCGGCGGCGGCTGAGAAGATTAAGTTTGTTTTAAGCTTGCGGTTTTTGCATCGATTCATTATAATAGGGAATATGGAAAATATCCCCACATTGCCCGGGGCCGGGGGAAACGCTCTTCACAAATCGGGAAACGGGCCGATATATTCTATAATAAGGTAAAACAGAAGCCGAAACGGGTGTTCTTTGCTCACAGAAGGAGGAATTTGATTGAAAAAGATCCTTTCCGTTTTATTGTCGCTGGCGATGATCGTTTTGTCGGCGCCGGTGGCTGTACAGGCGGCGTCCAGTGACGAAATTATCGATAAGCACGGTGCGAAAACCTACCAGGGAACTGCTTCCGCGTGGGGCACTACGTGGAATGAGGACAATTTTACGGAAGTGACCAATTCCAACGTGATTGCCAGCGGCAGCCTGACCATCAAGGCGGGGGAGATCAAGGACGTAACGGTGTCCGGCAGCGGCAGTAAGGTGACCATTTCCGGCGGCACCATGAGCGACGTCGACTGCGGCGGATCGGCGGAGCTTTCGGGAGGCACCGTCGGATCCTTGGAAGCAAACGGGAACATGGTGCTGAAGGGCGGTACCGTTAAACGCGACGCCCGGTCCGACCAGAAGGTGACGATCAGCGGAAAAGTAGCCGTGGGCGGATCAGTCATCGGCAATGAGGTGGCGGCCTCCGGCAGCACGGGCAGTACGGTTTCGGGCTCCATTCAGGCCGACGGCGCCATTACTTTGACCGGAAACGGACTGAAGGTCAAAGAACTGGACGGGGAAGATACGGCGACGCTCAATCTGAAGAGCTACAGCGGAAAGCTGCCCTACCTTACGGACATGGGCTCCATTGTGGTGGATGCCGGCAGCACGGTGACGGCAAACGGCAGCGTGTACGCAGGCAATCTGACGATTGCCCAGAAGGGGGAATTTGTCACCGCCTCTTGGCTGGAGCTGGATACGCTGACGGGACCCGGAACGCTCTCCTTCAATACCGGAAAGCTGACCATCCACAACGGGATATCGGGGAAGCCGCTGCTGAATTTCAACAATTCCGCCCGAAACGGCCAGACGGCTTTTCAGGCCGACAGAGGCATGGTGGGTGAAGACGAGGTCCTCCTGTATGATTTTGAGCTGGAAAGAGAAACGTCGGACGACGGCGATATGGATGAATTTGTGCTGAACAACAGCCTGAAAGAGGGAGTCACCCTGAGCAAATCCTCCGTTGCGCTGGACGGCAAAAACCCGGTCACGGTCTCGGCGAGCGTAAAGCCCTCCTTCTCGCAGTTCGCGGAGGGAACGAAGGTCGTCTGGGAGCTGCACGGGGAAACCGGCGGCTTCACGATCAGCGCGAGCGGCCTTTCCTGCAAGGTTTCCGCAAAGGGTACGCCGTCCGAATCCTATAGGGCGACGCTGATCGCTTACCTTGTGGACAAAAGAGGCGACAGGCTGGCGGACTACCGGTCCGACTCCTGCGTCCTGACCTACGGCGCGCCGTCGCAGTCCTCCGGCTCCGGGCTGACGCTGGATACCTATGCCGTCACCATCGGGGCGGGCGACACCTACTGGGTTCTGGCCGTGACGGATTCCAAAACGCCGCCGGCAGCCATGTCCTACAACTCCCCCGTGGCGACGGTGGGAGCCGGCGCCGCGTATAACAAAAACGGGAAAATCGGATGGCTGTATCCCGTTACCGGCGTTGCGAAGGGCGGAGTGACCATCGATGTCGGCGGGGAAAAAATGATAACGGCCATCGCCGCGGGCAGCATCGTGGTGGATACCTCCTCTTATACCATGAGCCCGGGCGGAAAATATTATATCGGCGTTAAAATCGGCGGGATCGACCGCAAGAAACTCAATGTCCATTCCCAGAACGCCTGCACTACGGTCGATTATGCCGGAAAAAACAAAAGCGGGCTGGACCTGTATGTGGTGACCGGCGGGCAGACCGGGGTCGGCGCCGTTGTTTTTGAAATCATCGGCGGCCAGTCGGTACAGACACAGATCACCGTGGAAAACGGCGCCAAGCCGCACGGCGTGAGCGCAAGGCTGATCGCGGCGGCGTAGCAAAGCCGCGGCCGCGTGAAAAGGCCGGCTTCGATATCAGGGAGCATATCCGGAAAAGCCCTGGAACGGGCGATTTCCGCATATGCTCTTTCTGTTTTCTTCCGCTTATTTGCCGACGCGGAGTTTTTGCCCCGTAAAAAATTTGCTGCCCGTGGGCTGAATTTTTGAGTTTTGTGGTATAATAGGAATGATCCTCAAAAGAAAAAGAAAATTTAAGGAGAATGTATGCTTTCGTTCAAACCAATCGAAGCCGATAATATTTTGGCTTTATCCAAGTATTTCGAGTACCAGCAGTTCAGGACCTGCGACTATTCTATCGCAGGAATCTTTATGTGGAGGAAATTTTTCTACAGCGAGTATGATATCTATGAGAATATGTTGCTTTTTAAAGTTACATATCTGAACGGGGCGGTCGCGTTCACTTTCCCGGTCGGCCCCGGCTCCGTTGACGGCGCGCTGACGCAGCTGGAAAATTACGCAAGGGAAAAGGACATCCCCCTCTGTTTTTGTACGGTGCCGCTGAACGCGCTCGGCGTACTGGAAAAAAGGTACGGCGGCAGAATTACCCACACGGAAAACCGCGACTGGTTCGACTATCTGTACCTGTGTTCCGACATGCAGACGTTTGCCGGAAGAAGGTTCAGCGGCCAGCGCAACCATATCAATAAGTTTAAAAAGCTATATCCCGATTACCGCTATGTTCCCATTGAAAACGGAAATATTGACAAAGTGATCGAATTTTTCGGAAGCTATGCGGAAGAGCACGTCAAGGACAACCCCATCGCCAAAGAAGAATCCTTCCGAGCGAAGGAAATCCTCCCGTATTTTGAGCGGTTCGGGCTGCGCGGCGGCTTTATCGAGGTGGAGGGGGAAATCGTTTCCTTCTCCGTGGGGGAAATCGTGGGAGACACCCTGTTTGTCCATATTGAAAAAGCGCTGAAGGAATATGAGGGCTCTTATCAGGTGATGGTGAAGGAGTTTGCCGTACATGAGGCGGATGAGAGAGTGACGTATATTAATCGTGAGGAGGATATCGGCGACCTGGGGCTCAGAACCTCCAAGCTGTCCTATCACCCCGTTCACATCCTGGAAAAGTATTTCGTGACAGTGGAGGAATCCGCGTGGAAATAACCAGAATTTCCGAATCCGACCGGGAACGGGCCGCCGCGTGTTCGATACCCAGCGCGTTCTGGCAAGAAGCGTAAGGGGGAAACGCCCCGGACAAAATAAGGGGACGGTGGAAAACCGCCGGATAAAATGATACCATACTGAAAAACAGCGGGAAGGGGGATACCGATGGATGCAGCGCAGAGGCGCCGGGAGATTCTTGAGATTCTGAAAAAAAGCGCGCAGCCTGTCAGCGCCGGTACCATTGCAGGGCAGTTCCAAGTGAGCCGGCAGGTTATCGTGGGGGACGTCGCGCTCCTGCGGGCGGCGAACATCGCTATTTCCGCCACGCCGCGGGGTTATATCCTGACGGACGGCGCCGGCGACAGGGATCAGCTTCTCCGGACGATCGCCTGCAGGCACAGCAGGGAAAACCTTAAGGAAGAGCTGTATACGATTGTGGACAACGGCTGCGGCCTGATCGACGTGATCGTGGAGCACGCGGTTTACGGCCAGCTTTCCGGCCAGCTGCATATTTTTTCCCGCTACGACGCCGACTGCTTTCTGGAAAAGCTGTCGAAGGACCACGCGTCGCCCTTGTGCGACCTGACGGGCGGAGTGCATCTGCATACGATTTCCTGCCGGTCGGAGGACGCGTATCAAAGGGTTCTTGCCGCTTTGGAGGAAAAAGGAATTTTGTTTTCCCGGTAGATCCTCTTGACAAATCCGAAAATTTTCTTTACAATTCTAATTACAGGTGTCAAGACAGATGTAAAGATAAAATATGAGGATTGTCAGAGAGGGATATTATGAGGAATCGTGAAACGAAACTAATCAGCATGGTCATTGCGGCGCTGCTTTGCGCCATTGGGATCATCATTCCGATGTTCGCCCCGAAAATCATTTTGGAACCGGCGTCCTTTACCCTTGCCAGCCACGTGCCGATTTTTATCGCCCTGTTTATTTCCCCGCCGGTGGCTGCTGCGGTTTCCGTCGGAACAGCGTTCGGATTTTTCTTTGCCGGATTTCCGATCGTGGTGGTGCTGCGCGCGTTCAGCCATCTGTTTTTTGCGCTGACAGGCGCGTTCCTTCTGAAAAGAAAAGAGGATATGCTCGCTTCCGTTGGAACGGCCACAATGTTTGGGCTCCTTCTGGCGCTGATTCACGCAGTCAGTGAAGTGACCGTCGTTACGCTGTTTTATTTCGGAAACAACATGCCGAAAAATTATTATGCCAACGGATACTTTATGTCCGTGATTCTGCTGGTCGGGGTCGGCACCATCGTTCACAGCATGATCGATTTTGGGATCGCCCTGTTTGTGTGGAAGCCGCTGAGCCGCGTGATCAGCATTCCGGTCAGCGCCAAGACGGTGCTGAAACGGGAAGCTGCCGTAAAATAAATATTTTCAGGATCCTCCCGCTTCCTTGTCTGCAGCGGGGGGATTTTTTGTCTCGGGGTGCGCTCTTGCCTTTATCTCCGCGCCGATCAGGATCATAATGGGGAAGATGATCTGGAAGGGAATCACATAAATCTTGTACGTTGGAATCCATTCCACCCATTCCACCGTGTTTTCGTAAAGGATGCCGGACAGGGTAACCATAAGCAGAGCGCAGGGAACGACATAGAGCTTTTGGTCGGCTGCATTCAGCAGCTTGGCGAGACCCAGAGAAGAGGAATACAGGCAGACGGCAATTTTAATAAATCCGGCCAGCATCAGGTTGACGCCGGTCAGGACCTCCGCACGGGAAAAAAAGTCGCCTATGGAAATAATGCTGACGGTCTCGTAGGAAGGAAAATAAAACATGGTCGCAGAGGGAAAGCCAAGGATCAGAATATTTCTGAGATTGATCACGATCATGATCGCCAGTGTCATGATCAGGGCTTTCAAAAAAAACCGGGACGGTTTCGCCTGCGGGTCGAGTGCGGAGAAAAGGGAGAGGCAGAGAAAGGCTTCGCCCAGGGGCAGGACGCAGAGGGAAAAAGCACTGCCGAGCAGCGTCTTCAGATCGGTATTCATGATGGGCTTCAGGTTGCCGATATCCATATCTTTGGTGCCGAGTATGAAAGTGGCGGCAACGGATACCATGAGAATCGGGAAAGTGTATTTTGACATTCTGCCGATACTTTCGGGCCCGCTTTTTACGGCCCAGACGGATAAAAGGATAATGAAAAACAGGATCGCCGGTTCGGGTGTTTCGGGCATATTCAGGATATGAATGAAGGTGGAAAAAACCTTCAATACGATGCCGCCGAGATGGATGGAAAAAAGCACATAGATCGAGATCAGGATCCGGCCGAAAACCTTGCCGAAAATCTGCGTCAGGATTTCAAACAAATTTTTTCCGGGATACAGGGACGTCAGCCGGATATACAGAAAAAGGAGGGGGAGGATCATAATTCCCGCAAACAGGACGGCGATCCAGGAATCCTGTTTGGCTTGCGGGTCGATGCCGATGACCACCAGGCTGCCCAGCCAAAACATGATGACCGTGGACTGAATCTGTTTTTCCGTTATCTTATGATTCATTTTTTACCTCTAATGAAAAATAGACGAAATGATCCGGCTGATGATTTTATTAGGACTCGTAATATCAGCGCCGAAGCTCATCATGATGTTGACCGTCAGAGTAATCAGGTAGACGGGAACGGAAAACCAAAGAGCCTTTTTGTCCCCCTTTTTAAAAGCGGGGATCAGGTCGAAGACAACCAGGACAGCGTAAAGAATCAAAAAAACAACCACCGAGCTCATATCAGTCACCAACTCTCGCCGTGTTATTGATTTTAATGTCCGCCGTTACGGCGATATCCATCGCAGTGAAAATTTCGTCCCATTTTGATTTGTCCTGCTCCCATAGCTGGGGATCGGTTTGATAAATCAGATTCCCGAATCCGAAAACATCGCATTTGTATTGATCCTGGGCTGTTTTTATCAGATTGGACACGTTGGTTTCCAAACCGCTTTTCGCGCTTTTTTCAACCGTCTGAATTCTGTCGGTTGTGATGCGGCTCTTAGCAGTCTGGTTTTCTCCGAGCGCACATACGGTTTTGATGTCGATTCTGAATGCCGGAGGATTTTGGGTAACGACGGGGGTGATTTTTGTTCCGCTCTCCTCTATCTCAAGGGAGATGTTCCTGCCGTCGGAATCAGGGCTCGTCAGCAGCAGCCCTCCCTTTATCTGGTTTTTAATGAACAGCATCAGCTGGGACTGGTCGGTATTCAGAAAACCAAGCAGCTTGTCCTTTTTAAAAATGGCCGTACCGGCCAGTTCAACAGTGGTTGCCGTCTGCTGTTCCGTAATTTTAATGGAGGGAAGAATCAGGGAGGTGCCTTCCCCGGCAAGCATATTGTTGGCCTGGTAAAGCTTGATTCTGGGCGTTTTCGAAAGGCTGGCTACGTTTTGTGCCAGCATTTGGTCGATTTCCAGACAGATCAGGTGATCTGTTACCGGTTTTTGCTGAAGGATTTCTCCGGCTGTTTTTTCCTCTGAAATCATGGGGAGCAATGTCAGCCTGGGCTCGGCGTCACGGGAAACAAAATCCAGAAGAGGGGTGATTCCCTCCGAAGCGAGGTCTTTACTGATTACTACTATTTTACACTCGCTGAACGTCAGTTTTTTCTGGCTTTTGCTGATCGCGTTCCTGATTCCTTCAAACACGGTGTCCCCTTCGGTTTCCAGCAGCTTGGAACCCGGATTGTCTCCGGACAAGTCCAAAAATTCAAAGGTAAGATGATATTTATGCCCGTTCGTTCCTCTGTCGATCGCGAAGCCGGAGACCATGGAAAGGCGCTCTATTTCCTGATAATTCCAGCAGCCGCTTAAAAGGAGCGTGCTCAGGATCAACAAGAGGATGCAAAGTCGTTTACCGGTTTTCATTTTTCGCTCCTCGAAGCTTCCCTCGTCTCGTTTGGGGAGAGGTATTTCGGCCTTTTTTTCATAAACCACCACGGGGCTCTGACCGCAATATCCTTTTTATCCTGTAAAGTGTTTTCATAAGCGCTGCTCATAATGGGGATCCCGAAAGAATTGAGATTAAAAAGATGGATCGACAGTCCCAGTGCTCCAAACATATAACCGTACAGCCCGAGAATGGACGCCATGGCAAGCAGGATAAAACGCAGGATAATGGCGGCTCCTTTTACACGGGGAATCATCAGGCCGGAGATTCCCGTGACTCCTACGATAATAATCATCGGGGCGCTTACGATCTTCGCTTCCACGGCAGCCTGCCCGATGACCAGCGCGCCGACAATGCTGAGTGCCTGTCCCATCATTCCGGGCATTCTGGCCCCGGATTCCCGGAGCATTTCAAAGACGATCAGCATTAAGACCGCTTCCAGCACAGTGGGAAAAGGAACGCCCTGCCTTGCCTCCGAAATACTCATTGTCATGGCGAGCGGAAGCATTTCGTCGTGAAAGGTGGTCAGGGCGACGTAGATCGCCGGAACACTGGTGGCGACAAAGAAGGCGATTAATCGCAGCATGCGTCCGATGGACGCAAAAAAATAGTTGATGTAGTAATCTTCGTCGCTTTGAAAATTCTCTATGAAAAGGAACGGAACGGTTAAAACGACCGGGGTGCCGTCCAGAAACAGGGCGACTCTTCCCTCCAGAAGCTTTGCCGCGACAATATCCGGCTTTTCCGTGCTTCCGATCGTTTTGAACGGAGAGTACGGGGAGTCTTTAATAAATTCGTTTATATAATTTGCATCTAAAGTACCATCGATAGAAAAGGTCCGAAGTCTTTTCTTTAGTTCTGCAAGCACGTCCTTGTTGACGACCTTGTCCAGATAGCAGATGCAGGCCTTTGTATTGGACCTTGTCCCAAAACGCTGGAACTCCATTTTCAGATCCGGCGTTCTCAGCTTTCTGCGCAGCATGGAAAGATTCATCATCAGCGCCTCGTTGAATCCTTCGCGCGGGCCGCGCAGGACTTTCTCGTTTTCCGGCTCTGAAACAGATCGGCTGTCCCAGCCCTTTGTGTTCAGAATCAAAAAGTCGGAAAAGCCGTCCATCATCAGGATACAGTCTCCGTAGACGATCGCCTGCAGGATTTCGTCCGTGTCCGACGTGCGTTCCACACTGTCGGACAGCATTACCTGCTTCGCGATGATATCCAGCGATACGGCATCCTTCTGCCCCGGTCTGTACTCGACCAGCGGTTTGATAACGTCCTCGTTTATCAGCTTGTTATTCACCATTCCGTCGATATAAACAAGGCAGAATCCTACGGACGGGAACGCCGGATTTTCGACCGGCCTGAAAGTCAGTGTTTCATCGTTTTTAAAAATGCCCTGCAGCAGTTTTTTGTTGACGCTGATCCTGCCGGTAAAGGCAGCTTTTTCTTCCTTTTGGTCCGCGCTTTTCTTTTCCATTTTTTCACCTTCCCGGTTAAAACAATACATCTGATACTATTTGTAATAACGGGAAATTTATACGATTCCTCCGATTTTTAATAAAAGCCCGTATGCACGGAATTTCATCCCATGCATACGGGTTTCTATTATGTCTTCTTGTATTTCAGCCTTGTGGCCATTCCGCCGCGGATGTGACGCTGCGCCTTGTTGATCTCAAGGATTTGCTTAACCTGTCTGTATAGCTGGGGATCGACATATTTCAAACGCTGCGCCACATCCTTATGTACAGTCGTTGCTTAATTGGACGGTTTCCGGCAGACCGATTTCACGCAGCACCTTGAGGTAAATATCCACATTCCCTTTTTCGTCCACTTGAATGCTGTCCAGCACCCGGTGAAGCAGGCCGTTCGTGATGGTATCCGCTTTCAGAACGGTGTCGATGTCCCGGAATGTTTCGTTCAGTCCGCTTTCCAGTAAGTCGCTTTTGCTGATGTGATTTTGTACCAGCTTCAATTCCTCTTCCAGCTTGACAATGGAGCCGTTGAGTTCCTTTGTCTTTTCCCGCAGCTCTTCCATGGAGATAATCTCATTCTCATACATTTCCAAATACTTTTGTTTTGAACGCGTTTCCTTGTTCAGTCGGGCGGTCAGTTCCCGTTCGGAAATCTGGTTCTCGTCCTTGGTTTGATATTGCCGGTTAAACTCCGCCACAATGCCGCGAATCACATTGGGCTTGTCCGACAGAATTTTACGGAAATAGGAACGGATGGAATCCAGCAGCTCCTGTTCGTCCAGAATCGTGCGGTTCGGGCAGGTATCCACTCCGTTTGCACTGCGTCCGGTGCAGGACCACTTGATGTAGGTGTTTTTAAAGGTACGAACGGAGCGCCGGAACGAGTTGCCGCAGCAGGTGCATTTAATCAGTTTGCTGAATGTGTTTTTCTGGCTGCTGCGTTCCCCACTGTGGTTGAAGGTATCCCTTTTCTGCGCAATGATAGCTTGTGCGCGCCGGAAGGTAATATCATCAATCAGCCTGAGCTTGGGACGCTCTGTAACCAGCCATTTGGCTTCGTCCTGCTGACGACGCTTTCCCGTTAAAAAGTCCGAAACTTCCTGTTTTCCGTTGATAATTTTACCGACATAGATTTGGTTGCTCAGGATACGGGCAACCGCGTTTTGGCTCCAGTTGCAATTACGTTTGGTTTTCAGCCCACGGCGGTTCAACTCGACCGCGATTACGGTTTCACCGTTCCCCTCCAGATACATGTTGAAAATTTCACGAATGGTTTTTGCTTCCTGTTCATTGATGCTCAGGCTGAAATAATCATCCGGAATTTTGTCATAACCGTAAACCAGATTCGGAACACGGCCTTTTTCTGCGTTCTGTTTTTTGCCGAATTTGACACGCTTTGAAGTGTTCGAGCTTTCTTCCTGTGCGATAGCGGAGAGCATGGTCAGCATAAATTCAGAGCTGTCGGAAGAGGTCTGGTCATAGTTGACAAAGATCACTTTAATTCCGAGTGCCTTCATCTTGCGAATGCTGGTCAGAAAGTCTACAGTATTGCGCGCCAGACGGGAAACGTCTTTAATTAGTACAATATCGAACTGATGAACTTGGGCGTCCGCGAGCAGACGGAGCAATTGGGTGCGGTTTTTCATTTTTGTGCCGCTTTTGCCTTCGTCTGCGTATATCTTTACAAGGTTATATTCATTGCGCCTTGCATATTCCAGAAAGAATTGCTGTTGACTTTCCAGACTGTCGAGTTGTTCTTCTTTATTGGTGGATACCCGGCAGTAGGCAACTGCTTTCATACGATCACCTTTTTTATCAAAATAATGGCTGCTTTATAGTTACAAAACAAAAGCGGGGCGAAGTCGTTTTCGTCCCCGCCCAGCAATTATAAATTTCAGTCAAGACGTATGACGTGATACGCCTATAGTTTATTGGAAATCTATCACATTGTCAAGCCGACCGTGGAGGAGGATAAGTTGGAATCCGCTATGTACTGCCGGCTTGCCTTCGCCTGAATAATTTTATCCGCAATATTCGCCGCGATCAGCTTTGTCAGGTATTTAGCGGTTTCCTCGTCGGTATTGGGATTATGGAACGTAATATGGATAGATTGCTTTTTCACAGCTGATTCCTCCCTCGCACTGGATGTTAAATTTTATGAGAATGAGGTACAGGTTATGTTAACAATCGTAGGACAGGAAATTCCGTGATTCGATGATATCGGCAAACAAACCCCTTGCTGTGTACACCGACAAAATCGGCTATACGCTGCACCACGGATCAAAATATTCCGGGAGTCTTTCTATGGAATTTCCGTATTCAGCCAATAAGAGCATCTGCCGATTATCTTTTGACGGTGGGGGAAACAATTCTGGGGTCCGGAGAACTGCTTTGGTTTTCTGATATTGATCTGGGAAGAGATTACGGCCAAAAAATAATTGTATTGTTTTTGACAAATAGGAAGAAAAAATGAACCAATTCAACAAATTATTATACTTGAAATTATAATAATTTTTGGTATAATAATTAATGAGGTGGTTTAAGTGAAAAAATTTGTTGATCGTAATTCTGAACTTAACTTTTTGGAAAGCGAATTTCAACGTGAAAATTCCTCTCTGATAATCCTTTATGGCAGACGTCGTGTCGGCAAGACTGCCCTATTGTCTGAATTTATAAAAGGGAAGAGAGCGATTTACTTCTTGGTGACAGAGGAGTCCGAGGCACAAAATCGCTCAGCCTTTCAGGATATTGTTGCAGATTTTACGGGTGACTCCTTGCTGAAAAACGCCACGGTAGACAGTTGGAAACTCATTTTTCAAACGTTACTGCAGAATACGAAAATTGATACATCAGGCAAAAAGATCGTCATCGCAATCGATGAATTTCAATATCTCGGCAAATCGAATCCGGCGTTTCCCTCCGTTTTTCAACATATATGGGATACTATGTTGAAAGATGCGAATGTGATGGTGGTCCTCTGTGGGTCGCTGATTTCGATGATGGAATCACAGACTTTGAACTATAACAGTCCTTTGTATGGCCGCAGAACCGGGCAAATCAAATTGAAACAAATTCCCTTCCGGCATTATAAGGAATTCTTTCCAGAAAAAAGCCGTCAGGAGTTGATTGAATACTACAGTATTACCGGAGGCGTTCCCAAGTATATAGAGCTTTTTTATGATAACCGCGATATTTACAGTGCAATCGAAGCGAATATTTTAAATAAAGCAAGCTTTCTGTATGATGAACCCAATTTTCTGCTTCAGCGGGAGGTTTCGGAGGTCGGCAGTTATTTTTCCGTCATAAAAACGATTGCCGCCGGGAATCAGAAGCTGTCTAAAATCTCTACCGTTCTTGAAATCAAGCAAACCGGTTTGACCAAATATTTAAAGACATTAATAAACCTTGATATTCTCGAGCGTGAAGTACCGGTGACGGAAGAGAACCCCGGAAAAAGCAAGCGGGGTTTGTATAAAATAAAAGATAACTTTATTCTATTCTGGTTCCAGTTTATTTACCCGAATCTGAGCTATATCGAATCCGGAAACGAAGAGCTTGCCATGAGAAAAATCCGTCAAAATCTGATCGATCGCCATGTCAGCTATGTGTACGAGGATATCTGCATTGAAGAAATGTGGCAGATGAATTCTGACAACATGTGGGGTTTTCATTTTGACAAGGTTGGCCGTTGGTGGAGCAACAGCACCGAAATTGATATTTTGGCTCTTGACAATACAGGCGGAAACATTATTTTTGGTGAGTGCAAATATTGGAACGGTAAGGTTGGCCCGGATGTTTTAAATGCTCTGGAAGAAAAGGCCAAAGAGGTGGACTGGAATAATCGGGTGCGTCATAACCACTATGTTCTATTTAGCATCAACGGATTTACTGACGATCTGATTGCCCTCAGTAAAACGCGAAGCGACGTTCTGCTGCGTCAATAGTGAAATCTAGCCGCATTACAAGGAATTGAGATATTTCAATAGGCTGTGATCCCTAATCCACCACCGCTTACCGCCCAGCCGGAATCTGGCGGTTCTGTATCAGTAGATAAAACGGTGCTTTTGAAGATGCCGGGCGCCTGCATCGCTTCGCGCACGGTTATGATATCGGGAAATTCATCTAACATTTGTGTGTTCCTCCTTTGCGTGTTGTTAATGGTTTGTTCCTGTTTGGGCCGGATACAGCATTGCACATTGAAATGGTTCCTATATTCGCGGATGAACGGCGGATTGACCTCACTGACAAAATTCCAGTGTTTGAAGCTGCTGGGCGACGGGTTGATAATACCGTATGTTAGTGTGTATTAGACAAAAAAGTTTACTTGTTTTTAAAAAATAGGTTGACTTTGAGAAAGGCCTATATTATAATAAGGTCATCAAATAAACGTAGGACATTGGACATTGAATTATGATACTTTACATGGACTCAGTCGATTGCAGTTCGGCAACAGAACACAGAAAAAGGTCTGTAGTAGACATTACTGTAGACTACATTATGGACAAGGTGAGCAATAAGCAATGGAAGCCGGGAACAAAAATTCCGACGGAGTTTGAACTGATGGAAACGCTGGATGTCAGCCGCAACACAGTCCGCGAAGCGATTAAGGTATTGGAGGCTTTGGGCCTGCTGGAAATCCGCCGTGCGGACGGTACGTATGTGGTCAATCACTTTTCTGAAAAAATGATGACACCTTGGGCGTGCAGCCTGCTGTTGGAGGACGACGATTCTCGCGCGCTTTTGGAGTTGCGTATGCAAATCGAGCGGGGAATTTTTTCGCTGGCAATTCAGAAAGGCAGCCAGGAGGATATGAAAGCGATTCATGAAGCTTTTGAAAACTTTGTCCGTCGGGCAGAGGATGAAAAAGCGACCTCATCCGATATCCTTTATGCCGACATAAAATACAGAGATAAAATCTGTGAGGCTTCCCACAACCATCTGATGACCCGCCTTAACGACATGATTACATATGCAAGCATGAATTCCCGCAGGCGTTCCATTGAGGACGCGATTGCCTGCAATGACCGTTTTCATATGGTGGATTCCCACCGCAAGCTGACAGAAACCATTGTACAGCGCAGAACCGCTGATTTGGACAGTGTGTTGGATTATTGCTACAAATATTGGGGAATCACCCTGCAGAATGAAGAATAAAAAGGGAGATTACTGAATGAAGTATCTCCTTTTATTCGGGAACATAATATCCTACGTTGGTTAATGATCTAACCAGTATATTCGAAATTAGAAATAGAAATATATACATATTGTTAAAAATTCAACAAAATTTAGAGATCTGATTTGCGTAAATCCAATGGCGGTAATAAAACAGCTTACCAATGGATTTCAGGCATCTGCTTGAATCCGTTATCAAAAATAAAGTTTCTCAATAAAAAGGAGGAAGAAAATTGGAAACGAAAGAACTGCAAAAATTAGCCAGCAAACTACGGTTGGAAGCAGTCCGGATGGTGTACGAGGGAAAAGACGGTCATCCCGGACCCGCGCTATCTATAGCGGATATCGTGACCGCGTTGTACTTTGATATCATGAAAGTAGATCCCAGGGATCCAAATTGGCCGGATCGTGACCGGTTCGTGCTGTCGAAGGGTCATGCATGCCCCATCTGGTATGCTGCGCTGAACGAGAAAGGCTACTTTGAGCCTAAGGTAGAGCATTTCAATCTGCGTCAGCTGCACAGTATGTTTCAGGGACATCCATCCATGCGCAGCACTCTGGGCGTCGATATGACGTCAGGCTCTCTGGGCAACGGTATCGCAATCGGCGCGGGCATGGCGGTTGCTGCAAAAGTGCAGAAGAAGGACTACCGCACCTATGTGATCTGCGGCGACGGAGAGCTTCAGGAAGGCGTATGCTGGGAAGGCGCAAATATGGCCGCGGGGCGCAGGCTGGACAACCTGACTGTTTTTGTTGACCGTAATGGCTGGCAGAGCTACAAGAGCATTGAATTTACCGTAGGCCGCAACAACCCGGCGGACCGTTTCCGCGCCTTTGGCTGGCATGTGCAGGAAATCAACGGACATGATATCGACGCCATCAGGGCGGCCGTGACGATAGCAAAAAGCGTAAAGGGACGTCCCAGCTGCATCGTCTGCGACTGTATAAAGGGGAAAGGCGTAAGCTACATGGAAAACAACAATGCCTGGCATAAAGGAGTGCCGACGGACGAGCAGTATGAGACTGCTGTAAAAGAACTGGGAGGTGCTGACTGATGACCGGATTTAAAGGAACCAGAGAGGCGTTCGCCGCCGCCATGCTGGATATGGCTGAGACCAACGATAAAGTTATGGTAATCTCCCCGGACTCTTTAAAGGCCATGCGCGCCGTACCGTTCGGTGAGAAATATCCGGAACGTTATGTGGAGTGCGGCATTGCCGAGCAGTGCGCGGTAGACGTGGCTGCGGGTTTGGCAAGTGCCGGTATGGTGCCTTTTGTGGGTACTTACTGCGGATTTCTGACCATGCGCGCCTGCGAGCAAATGCGTACTTTCGTGGGATACACGAACCTGAACGCAAAATTTGTTGGTGTAAACGCCGGGCTGCTCGGCGGCGAGCGGGAAGGTGTAACTCATCAGTTCTATGAAGATCTGGGGATTCTTTCAAGCATGCCGAATTTTACAATTTTCACGCCGGCTGACCCCGCGCAGTGCTATCACGCGGTCAAGATGGCGGCGAAGATCGAAGGCCCGGTTTATGTCCGCGCCGGCAGCGGCCGTGAAACAGATGTGTATGACAGGAACACGCCGTTTTCTCCGGACGGGATTACCGTATGGAGAAATTACGGCGATGATGCGGTGCTGTTTTCGAATGGTTTTGTGCTGGATCGCGTGCTGGAAGCGGCCGATCTGCTGAAAAAGCAGGGAATCAACGTAACGGCAGTCGATATTAACATCCTGTACGGCAAAAATCCGGATAAGCTTCTGGAAGTTATGGCCGGCAGTGAGAGGCTCTTCACTGTGGAGGATCACAATATAAACGGCGGCCTCGGCTCCTACATCAGCCGTCTTGCCTGTGAAAACAAACCAGCAAGGGTTCGGCGCATCGCGCTCACTACTTACGGCGAATCCGGCCCGGCCAAGCCCCTTGCGGACTATTACGGTTTCTCCCCGGAAGCCATTGCAGAAGCCGTCCGTGCGGCGTTAAGCAAGTAAACTCACCCAAACCCAGAATCACTGGACAAAATAAAAATATCAAAAAACAAAAAGTTTATAATTTTGAAGGAGCGCGTATAAAAATGGAAAAAATCAAAGTAGCTGTTATTGGCGCCGGTGGGAAAATGGGCACGCGTACCAGCAATAATCTGGCAAAAAGGACGGATCTTTTCGACCTGAAACTGGTGGAGAATTCTCCCAAGGGCATTGAAAGCATTCGTGTCCGCGGTCTGGACGTTACCCCGGCGGAAGACGCCTTTGCCAATTCCGAAATCATCGTATTTGCCGTACCGGACACCCTGATCAAAAAGCTTTCCGCAATTTATGTTCCCATGATGAATCCGGGCGCAGGTCTGCTGATCCTGGACCCTGCCGCCGCGGTAGCCAGAGAACTGAGCTTGCGGGATGACTGCACGTTCGGTGTGGCCCATCCCTGCCATCCTTCCTATTTTTTGGATCAGGATACCTATGAGGCGCGCCAGGATCGCTTCGGCGGCTGCGGAGGCAAGCAGGATATTGTCATGAGCAAGATTCAGGGAGAGGATGATCGTTTTGCGCAGATGGTGGAGGTAGCCAAAAATATGTATGCGCCGGTTGAGCACGCCTATGTCATGTCATCTGAACAGATCGCATTTCTGGAGCCGACCCTTGTTGAGCTGCTTGGCGCCACCTGCCTGTATGCCATGGCGGAAACCGTGGACAAAGCGGAGGAGAGAGGTATTGAGCGTGATGCCGCTATCTCTTTCCTGACTGGCCACATTTACAACCTGACTGCAAACTTCCTGGGACTGTTGCCCGGCAAACCGCCCGTATCCGATGCCTGCAAAGTAGCTATTGATCTTGGCAACCGTCTTGTGCTGCGTGAAGACTGGAAGAAGATATGGGATGACGAGGTGCTCGAAAAAGTCATTGCCACCATGCTTCATCCGGAAAATCCCCAGATTTGAGCTTCTTGCGGGCTGAATTCTAATCGTACAGAGTTTCTTCCTGGGGAATGGGAGTCTCTGTAAGAGCTTTTGGAGGCACAATGAGAAGAGAAAGTGTAAACGACAGGCAGGCGTCGGGAAACAGATTGAGTTACGGTTTGCTTCTGGTTGCCCTTGCGGCGGTTCTTTGGGGAACGACGGGTGTCGTGGGGAGAAAGCTGATTGAATCCTATCATGTCCCGGCTTTGTGTACGGCTGCGTGGCGTCTTGTGATTGCGGCGCCCTGCCTGATGCTCTGGGAAAAATTTTCCAACAGGGGGGAAACTAAAAAAAACATCTGCAAGAAGGATCTGCCGTGGTTTTTCATCTATGGGGCTGCCGTTGCGGCCTATCAGCTGTGTTTCTTTTCCGCTCTGAATATAGCTCCCGTTTCCGTGGTATCCATTATTACATTATGTCTTGCGCCAATCTTTGTAGCCTGTTTGGCTCCGTTTCTGGTAAAAGAGCCAATCAGCAGAATCACGGTCATAGCGATTTCACTGAGCGTTATTGGCACGGTTATGGTCATCGGCGTTCAAAATTTCAGGGGCGGAACAAACACGCAGTTCGGGTATCTGTTGGCAGTTGCCGCAGGAATATGCTACGCCTTTTATAATCTCTGCGGGAAAAAGCTGTCCGGAGAGTACCCACCGCAATATATTATTTCAAGAGTATTCAGCCTGGGCGCTCTGCTTCTTGTTCCAATTATTTTCTTTACTCCGAGTTTACCGTGGCACGGCTGGCTTTACATCGTTTATTTGGGTGTTGTTCCGTCGGCCCTTGCCTATGCGCTCTTCCAGTTCGGGTTGAGGACGTGCAGGGCAACAAGTGCGTCGATTGCGTCCTTACTGGAACCGCTGGTTTCCACAATTTTATCTGTCCTGTTGTTGGGGGAGCGGTTTTCAGGCGTTCAGCTGCTGGGAGGAGTGCTGCTGATCAATGCAATCGTTCTTCTGCTTGGAAAACAAAACCCGCAAAAAACGAATGCGTAATCGACAGTAATGGCCAAATCTTTCAGGTAATTTTACATATCCCGCAGAATTCATTTGATCGGTCCGCATATTTCCACTTACCGATGCGGTTGCATCCATCCACTTAAATATTATTAGCGACACAATGAGCGAAAGAATGCAGATGGAAAAGAATGAACCTAAAAGGTTTGATATTGTAAGACATATGGCCATAATATCCGTCCGCTTCGAATGTTCATTGCAGCGTTAATCGATATTATATATTTATAAGGGGGAGAAATCATTGAAAAGAATAGCAAGTATTGTGTTAGTTGCAGCATTGGCTACAAGCTTATTTACCGGATGCGGAACAAACAGCAACGGTGCCGCGGCAAGCGGGGCTGTCGCGTCTGCCGGCGAAACGGCGTCTGCGACGGATTCTGCTGCTGCGGCCAACGGAGAAACGATTAAAGTCGGCGCTATTTATCCGTCCAGCGGTGAAAAAGCGTTGCTGGGAACGCAGAATCTCAGAGGCACACAGATCGCAGTGGACTTGGTTAACGCAAAGGGCGGCGTTAACGGGAAAAAGATTGAACTCGTAACGGCGGACGCTCCTGACGCCACTACCGCCACAACCGAGGCGGGCCGATTAATCAACCAGCAGGGCATTAAGATCCTGTTCGGCTCCATGTCGAGCGGCAATGCTGTCGCAATCGGCAGCGTTGTTGCAAAAAGCGACGCGCTGCTCATCGAGTCCAACGGAATCGCGGACCAGCTTACCGACGTTGGAAACAAGCACGTTTTCCGTATTATTGATAAAGGCAGCTACCGCGGCGCGCTTGGAATCCAGTATTCCTACGACACCCTGGCGGCCAAGATCGGGAAGGACCCTAAGGACTTAAAGGTGGCCATCCTGAACGAAGACTCCAGTTATGGTACGTCCGTAGCGCAGGGCGCGGTTGACCGCGCAAAAGAGTTGGGCGTAAATATCGTATATAAGGAAAGCTACAATGCCGCCAAGATCACCGATATGTCCGCTATGGCGGTGAAGGTAAAAAAAGCTGCTCCGGACATCCTTATTTCGGTCAGCTACATTAACGACGCGATTTTGCTGATGGATACGCTGCGTCAGTATCAGGCCGTGCCCAAGGTCATTTTCGGCTGCGGCGCGGGAACAACAGACCCGAACTTTGCGTCTACCGTCGGTAAAGACGCAAACGGTATTTTCTGCATGGATATGCCTACCAATCTCTCAATCGACGTTTACAATTCAGACCCGGAACTGAAATCTGCCGTTGAGGAATTCCGTAAAAAGTACCTTGAAATGGATCAGTCGGTTAACTCTGTTCCGGTTGGAACCGAGTGCACCTTCTGCGGCGCTTATACTTTCCTCAATGATATTCTGCCAAAGGCAAAGTCTCTTTCTGCGGATGACCTGCGCGAAGCCGCGTTAAGCACAAAGCTTGATCTGGTAAGTCTTGGTTTTGGACTCGACTTTGGTGAAGACGGACAGAATAAGCTGGCCACCGCCAATATAGGGCAATGGCAGGACGGCAAGGTCATAACGGTGTATCCGGATAAGCTGAAGAACGGCGAGCTCGTGGATGTTCCGCTGCCGATTGCCAGCAAATAAAAACGGCTACACTTTTGCATCTCCTTCCGCCCGCGTGGCTGGAAGGAGATGTGTATATTTCAAGTAAAGGAGCAGTATCAAGTGCAACAAATTATTCAAGTTGTCATTTCCGGACTACTGGCCGGCGGTGTGTATTCGCTGATAAGCGTAGGTTTGACCCTGACCTTCGGCGTTGTGGGAATGGTAAACTTCGCTCACGGTGAGTTCCTGATGCTGGCAATGTATATTTCCTTCTGGTCGTTCAATCTTCTCAATTTGGACCCTTACCAGTCTTTGCTGATTAATATTGTATTAATGGCGTTGATTGCTCTGTTTATGTTTAAGGTTGTATTTGAGCGGGTGTTAAGCTCGGAGCATTCCATACAGACCATCCTTACATTAGGGCTGTCGATGCTGCTTCAGAATTTTGCCCTGATGATCTGGAAAGCAGATTATCGCAATGTGCGCATTCCGATCAATAATGAAACACTGAATCTGGGCGGAATTGTATTAAGTCTGCCAAGAATCATTGCATTTGTTATAGCAATCGGGCTTTCCGTCCTCTTGTACGTATTCCTGCAAAAAACTTATACCGGCGCAGCAATGCGGGCGATTTCCCAGAATACAAAATCAGCGCAGCTGATGGGCATAGAGCTGAAGAAAACCTACCTGCTCGCGTTTGTTATCGGAATTGTGCTGGTTGGCGTGGCGGGCAGTCTGCTGATGCCAATGTATCCGGCCTCTCCGACGATAGGGAATACCTTCTGCACATTGGCGTTCATCGTGGTTGTCATCGGTGGCTTGTCCAGCGTTCCCGGCGCTATATTCGGCGGACTTTTGGTTGGGGTAATAGAAAGTCTTGCGGGGTATTTCATTGGGCCGGCCTATCAGCAGGCAGCTTACTTTGTACTTTTTATCATCGTACTGCTCGTAAAGCCCACCGGCTTGTTCGGAAAATTGTCTACGTAAAGGAGGAATTGCGATATGATAAAAAAGCTGTTAAAAAAGCCGAATTCTGTGCTCTGGATCATCGCGGTTCTGCTTATTTTAGTGCCTCTTTTCACAAAAAGCACTTATTTTCAAGACATTGCCGTACTTACTTTTTTATGGGCCGGACTGGCATCATCCTGGAATCTTTATTGCGGCTACTGCAACAGGACAAGCATTGGACACGCCGCATTCATGGGTATCGGCGCTTATACATCCACACTGCTGTACCTGCATTTCGGTCTTTCTCCATGGATCGGAATGATTGTGGGCGTGGCGATATCCATGCTGTTTGCTCTGGTTATTGGTGTTGCGACCCTGCGCCTTCAGGGTACGTTTTTTGTTCTGGCAACCATCGCGTTCGGTGAAATTACGCGGATTACTGTAGTTACGCAGGAGAATATTACAGCCGGTTCAAACGGCTTGCTTATTCCTTTTAAGCCGAGCTTTGGGAACATGATATTTGACGGTAAAATCGCATATGCCGTCCTTACATGGGCCTATATGCTGCTTGTCATCTTTATATCCTGCAGGCTGGAACATTCCAAATTCGGATACTATCTGATCGCGGTAGGAGAAAACAAGAACGCGGCGGAAAGCCTGGGAGTGGACTCTACAAAAACCATGACATGGGCCTATCTGTTAAGTGCGGCTTTTACGTCGATCGGAGGCACGCTTTTCGCCCAGTATTATATGTACATTGAGCCGGAATCCGTTTTAGCCGGTTCAATCTCCAACAATTTTATCCTTATCTCGATTATCGGCGGATTGGGAACAGCGTTCGGGCCTTTCCTGGGTTCACTGATTATAACGCCGCTGTCCAATTTGCTCCGCGGGTATTTATCCTATATCAGCGGCCTGCATGGATTTATCTTTTCTTTGATTCTTATGGCCGTAATTTTGTTTAAGCCGAGCGGATTGCTGCCGCAAATTATCGCTCTTGTCAAGGATAAATCAAGAAAGGAGGAGTAAAGTTATGCTGCTGCAAATTGAATCAGTGACCAAGCGGTTTGGCGGTCTGTGCGCCCTTTCCGATGTTTCCTTTGATTTGGAAGAAGGGACCATTTTAGGCATTATAGGGCCGAACGGCGCAGGGAAAAGCACGATGTTTGGATGTATTACAGGCTCTACTCCGATCAGTGACGGCAAAATCGTTTTTCAGGGTCGGCAGATTTCGGGTAAAAAGCCCCATCAGATTGCAAAAGCGGGCATTGCCCGGAGCTACCAGATCGTGCAGCCCTTCGGCAACATGACGACGCTTCAGAATGCTATGGTCGGCGGGTTTTGCAAACATTCCGACTATAAAGATGCCGAACAAATTGCGATATCCGCTTTAAAAACGGTCGGATTGGAAAATAAAAAGGACAGTGTTGCAAAAACACTGAATTTAGGAGAAAGAAAAAAGCTGGAAATCGCGAAAGCTCTAGCAACGCAACCAAAGTTGCTTTTATTGGACGAGGTTATGGCGGGGCTGACCACGCAAGAGGTCATGGAGATGGTGCAGATCATTAAAAAGATAAATGCTTCCGGAGTAACTATTATGGTGATCGAACACATTATGGAAGCGATCATGTCACTGTCAAAGCATATTGTGGTTCTCAGCTTTGGCAAAAAAATCGCGGAGGGGGCCCCGAACGAGGTTTCAGAAAACCAGCAGGTAATCGACGCATATTTTGGGATAGAAGGCGGTGACGAGGATGCTTAAGCTTTCCGGAGTAAATGCTTTTTACGGTAAAGTACAGGTATTGTACGATGTATCTATGGAAGTAAAGGAAGGAGAGGTTGTCGCCCTTATTGGAGCGAATGCGTCGGGCAAGACGACAACGCTGTCGTGTATTTCCAGAACGATGACTTCGTTTGAAGGCAGTATTGCATTCAAAGGAAAACGAATCGACAAAGCAGAAACCAATACAATCGTCGATATGGGGCTGGTGCAGGTGCCGGAAGGACGTCTGCTGTTCCCCGCGCTGACGGTCAAGGAAAATTTGGTGCTTGGCGCCTATAATAAACGCAGCCGTGCCAATCGCGAAAAAAATCTTGACTTTGTGTATCATCTGCTTCCCAGGCTTCAGGAAAGAGAAAAACAGCTGGCGGGCTCCCTGAGCGGCGGCGAAGCCCAAATGTGTGCAATCGGCAGAGGACTGATGGCAAATCCTGAGCTGTTGATTTTGGACGAGCCTTCTCTTGGACTGGCTCCTATTGTGGTGCTGGACATCATGAAGCTGATAAAGGAAATAAAACGAAACGGCGTAACCGTACTGCTGGTAGAGCAAAATGTAAAACAGTCCTTGAAATTGGCGGATCGCGCCTATATTCTCTCTAACGGAAAGATCATTTCCGAAGGCGGAGGCAAAGAATTGCTTAACAGCGATATCGTTAAGCGCGCGTATTTGGGAGTCTGATTTTGTAAGCTGCATTGTGGCAATCCCTCATAAGACTAGGCACGCGTTGCCGTCGTCGCTGCATGCTCCCAAATGCAGACGGAAGCACCTGTAAAGCCATATAAGATGGATTTTACTTAGAATACCGAGGAGATAATTATGAATTTTGATTTTTCCTATGTGGATGTTGCTTTTATAAACGGTAAAGTAGTTACGGTGGATAAAGAAGATCGGATCGCACAGGCGGTTGGCGTAAAAGGTAACAGGATTGTTTTTGTCGGTTCCAACGAAGATTTGGAACAGATCATAGACGAAAAAACAAAGATAATCGATTTAAAAGGAAGATCGCTTCTCCCAGGATTTGTCGACAGCCATTTTCACGCCATTTTAGGCGGGCTATTCGGCACCGATGAGGCCGCTTCCATCATAGACGTGAGTTACAGAAACTGTAAATCGATCGCACAGCTGCTGGAGACGGTAAAAAAGGCGATTACCGAGCGGACGCCCGGGGCGTGGGTTTCCATGGTTAATTTTGATCCGGCTCTGGTGGATGAAAAACGCTGGGTAACGCTGGAAGAACTGGATTCGGTGGCTCCCGGCAATCCGGTGCAGTGCATGGACAGAGGGCACGGTGCAGTATATAATTCAAAGGCGTTTGCTACGATCGGCGTCTTTAACGCCGAGGATGCAAAAAGATTTCCGTCGAACGAGCTTATTGTAGAAAACGGAAAGCTGACGGGATTGACTAAGGATCAGACGACCTTCCTTCTGTGGAGCAAGGTGGATTATACGCAGAAGCAGCAGTATGCAGCTGCGTTAAAGTCCAACAAGGTGTGTCTTGAACACGGAATTACCTCCATCCATGATCCTGGCGCCTGTGACGCCCCGTCCTACAAAGCTATGCAGAAATTGTGCAGGGAGCGCACGTTCAAGCCGAGGACTTACATGATGCTCCACAGTATTTACGGAAAACCGTATTCCTACTCCGACAACGAACATTTTCTGTCACTGGGGCTTACAACCGGGCTTGGAGACAATTTCTTTAAGATCGGCACTTGTAAATTCATGATTGACGGGGGGACGTCAACTCCGTCGTGCGCCGTCCGGCAGCCGTATTCTCACGATCCGGAGCTCCCGTATACCCTCGGATGGGAACGCCAGGAAGTTGCCGACTATATCAAACGCATCAATGACGCGGGCTGTCAGGCAACCGCCCATGCCATCGGCGATTTAGCTGTTGAATATATGGTGGAAGGCTACGAGAAAGCATTTGAAAGTAACCCCCGCCCGGAACTGCGGCACAGAATCGAACATACTTCGCTGACTGATCAGAATCTGATTGACCGCATGGCAAAGCTGGAGCTGTGTCCTACGTGCCATGTGTCAATGCTTTCAGACCTTGGCAAAAGCTTCACGTCGTTTTTTGGATCGGAAAGGATGAAATATATGTTTGCTCTGCGCAGTATGCTTGACGCGGGGCTCAAGGTCTGTATCAACAGTGATTCACCTTCCGGACCCTGCGGCATGTCTGTGATTGACGCGGCGGTAAACCGCGTAGACCGAATGTCCGATTTTCAAGTTGACCAAACACAGTGCATTTCTGTTTTGGAAGGAATCCGTGCTTATACCCTGCACGGAGCTTACGCGGCTTATGAAGAAAAAATCAAGGGCAGTATTGAAACAGGCAAGCTCGCTGACCTTATCGTACTGTCTGAGGATATTCTTACATACCCTAAGGAGGATATTTATAAAATCGCTGTTGACATGACCATGATTGACGGCGTCATTGAGTATGAACGTTAGCGGATTTCGGTCTGCCTGTTTCATTTCAAGCTTACGGATCAGACTCCGCTGCCGGCGTATTGCTATGTCCGGGGAGGTATCCTCGGGAACGGTTTTATGAAAAAAGATTCCATAGAAACTTGGGAAGTACGGGCTGAGGATTCCCCTGCATCGACCATTCAGCGATTCAGCGGATGCTTCCCTGCAAATTCAGGAGGAATAGAAAATGAAAATCGTAGTTTTGGACGGATACACTGAAAACCCTGGAGATCTTTCCTGGTCAGGCCTTGAAAAGCTCGGTCTTCTGACCGTATATGACCGTACCCCCGCGAATAAGGTTGTTGAACGGATCGGTGACGCCGACGCGGTCTACACCAATAAAACTCCCATTACAAAGGCAGTGCTGGAAGCCTGTTCCAATGTAAAATTTATCGGCGTACTGGCGACCGGATACAATGTTGTTGACGTGAAAACCGCAGAGGAAAAGAAAATCGTTGTTTCCAATATCCCGACTTACGGAACCGACGCGGTCGCCCAGTTCGCCATTGCACTTCTGCTTGAATTGTGCCATCATATAGGAGAACATTCGGACTGTGTAAAAAAAGGTGACTGGACGAATAACGCCGACTGGTGCTTCTGGAACTATCCTCTGGTAGAACTGGCAGGGAAAACCATGGGCATACTCGGCTTCGGCAGGATTGGGCGCCGCACAGGCCAGATCGCACAGGCGCTCGGCATGAAGGTCCTGGCATACGATTCCTTCCGGGACACGACGATGGAAAGCGCAACCTGCCGCTATGCGGAGCTGGACGAGCTGTTGAAAGAATCCGACGTGATTGCCCTGCATTGCCCGCTGTTTCCCTCTACAATGGGGATTATCAACAAGGATACCATTGCAAAAATGAAGGACGGCGTAATGATCCTCAACAATTCCCGCGGCCCGCTCATCGTGGAGGAGGACCTTCGTGACGCCCTGAATAGCGGTAAGGTGGCCGGAGCTGCGGTCGACGTGGTTTCCACAGAGCCGATCAAGATGGATAACCCGCTTTTACAGGCAAAAAATATTATTATCACACCGCATATTTCGTGGGCGCCAAAAGAAAGCCGCCAGCGACTGATGGATATCGCGGTGGATAACCTTCAGAAATTTAAGGATGGCACCCCAATCAATGTTGTAAATAGGGGCTGAGGAAGTGTCAATACTAAAAAAAGTGGTACTGATTCCGGATTCCTTTAAGGGAACCATGGATTCCGCTGAAATTTGTTCTATTATGGCCAAACAGATACGGCGCTACCAGCCGGACGCTCAGATTGTGCAGATTCCCGTCGCGGATGGCGGCGAAGGCACGGTGGACGCTTTTTTGACCGCGATGGGCGGGAAAAAAGTGTTCCTTACCGTGAAAGGTCCGTACCGCGAAGACCTGTGCGCATTTTACGGGCTGGTAGACAGCGGACGCACGGCCATCATTGAAATGGCCGCGTGCGCGGGGCTGCCCCTGGTTGGCGACAATAAGCACGCAGAAAGGACCACCACGTACGGAGTCGGACAGCTGATTTCCCACGCGGCAAAATCCGGCTGCCGGAAGATTGTAATCGGGTTGGGCGGCAGCGCGACAAATGACGGAGGAACCGGAGCGGCGGCGGCATTGGGAATCCGTTTTTTGGACGGAAAGGGGAATTCATTCGTACCGGTAGGCGGTACGCTGGACCAGATTCGGACGATCGATGCATCCGGCCTGTGTCCCGAGCTAAATGGTGTGGAAATGGTTGCCATGTGCGATATTGACAATCCATTATGTGGACCGCAGGGAGCGTCCGCGGTATTTGGACCGCAGAAGGGCGCCGATGAGGACACCGTAAAGAGGCTGGATCAAAACCTTGCTAATCTTGCCGAAGTGATCCGCAAAGATCTTAAAAAAGACATAACTGATCTTCCAGGGGCCGGGGCAGCCGGTGGAATGGGAGCGGGCATGGTGGCGTTTTTAGGCTCGAGACTCCAGATGGGTGTTGAAACCGTACTGGACACCGTGCGGTTCGACGAGATCGCGGATGGCGCTGATTTCGTGATCAGTGGCGAGGGCAGGCTGGATTCCCAGAGCCTGCGGGGCAAGGTGGTTATCGGTGTTGCCAAACGCACAAAGAAGCTGGGGATTCCGCTTATTGCTGTGGTCGGCGACATCGGCGATCATATCGAACCCGCATACGATATGGGTGTTTCCGCGATTTTCAGTATCAATCAGGTAGCCTTGGACTTTTCTGTTTTAAAGAACAGGAGTCAAAGCGATCTTGCAAAAACCATGGATAATTTAATGAGATTCTTATCCGTTCTTTAAGGCGCAAGAAGGTGCTTTCCTAGTTATGGAAGGACAAAGGCCCGGTTTGTTGAAAGCAGATGGACTGATCCCCAACGAACAGACAGAGAAATAAAAGCCCTGTCGCAGAATAGCTAGGATTTAGGCGGCCTTGCTCCGGATTTCGGACGGAGTGAGGCCGTTTTTCAGATTGATTCGCTCATAATTGTAAAACTGAACATATTCAGCCACTGCCTGTTCCACTTCGGTACGGCAGGAAAAATTCATACGATATAGGCATTCCGTCTTGAGTGTACCAAAGAAATTCTCCATAGCGGCGTTGTCATAAGGGCACCCGGGGCTGGACATGGACGGCTGAAAATGATATTCTTGACTTAGGTCAAAGTATGCTTGCGAGGTGTATTGAGACCCTTGGTCGCTGTGGAGGGCAAGTCCACCAGCGACCTTCTCTTTTTGTACGGCATCCCGGATGGTATCCGTCACCAGTGAGGCGGTCATGTCATTGCCGATACGATAGGCCAAAACCATTTTGCCGCACAGGTCTACTACCGCGCACAGATACAGCATTCCTTTTGCAGTAGGGATGCAGGTAATGTCCGTAACCCAGAAACGATTGGGCAAGGGCTGCTCAAAGGTTCTCTGCAACAGGTTCGGATATTTATGTACTGCCTGTTTGTAATGGACATAGGGTCCGCGCCGACGTATTTGTGAAAGCAGATCATCCTTTCGCATGATGCGCAGAATGGCTTTCAAATTGACTTTCTTTCCGGTCTGCCGCAGGATCCAGCGGCGCACCCGGCGGCAGCCGTAGGTCTGTTTGCAGCGCTGCTGACAGTCCGTAATCAAGTCCGTCAGCCATTGGTCCTTTGCTTCTTTTGCCTGCCGATTTCGCCATGCATAGTAGCCGCTGCGGGAAACCTCGAAGGAACGGCACATGGCCTCAATGCTGTATTTACCACGAAATCGTTCAATGACGCGATATTTCAGTTTCACTTCCTTCCAGCTTCGGACAGAAAATTTTGCAGCAGTTCTACTTTCATCCGCAGCTCAATCAATTCGTTGTTTCGCAACGTTTCATCATTAATCGGATTCTTCCGTCGTGGTCTGCCTTTGGGGCGCGAAATATAGCCGTTGGCAAGCAGACGTGCTTTCCGATGTTGACGGCTGACCAACTGTTTAATTTGATATTTTGTCAATCCATAACTTTCCGCTATTTCTCGGTTGGTTTCGCCTGCTGCCTTTCTCCGAAACACTTCTTCGCTTAGAATTTCAACTTTTGCATATTTCCTGGACATGAAATGACCTCCTGTGATAGTTTCCATTCTACAACAGGAGGTCTCTTTTTTCACTGTCCATTTTTTCGGGTATAGTCCATTTGTTTTCAGTATAGCATACTGTCTTACGAATGGGGTGCGGTTCATTTTGCAGCAATCTTCTTTTGTGTGTCCGGTATGGACAAATAAGAAAGGGAGAAAAGCTCAGACGCGCTCGGTTGCGGGAAACGTCTGGCGAACAGAAAGCGAGACGGTTCAATCCGGCCTGTTTTTGTATAGAACGTATCGGATAGCTCCGTAGCTTATTTTTTCAGGCAGAGCTTCCTTGATGGGCTTTAACCTCTCGCGTCCGCAGTGTTTTACGGCTTCCGTAATCAGTTCTTCCTCTCCTTCGGTTACAAACAGGCGTGGGTCAATCTGCAGCCCGTTCTGAAGACAGCTTAGCAGATGCTTTTCCACAGTATCCGGGGTAAGCCCGCGTCCCTTTGCGATTTCGTCAATAGTAAGGCCGTCTTTATAAAGCCGGTAGCTTTCTTCCTTTGTATCACTGACGGCTTCTGGCGCTTTCCGCTCTTGCTTTTTGGAGGTGTCCGCAAAAATATTCCGGGGGACCTGAATATGGTTTTCCTCGACATACGTCTGAATGGCTTCCGCAAAGCAGCGCCCGAATTTTTTCAGTTTTACGCTGCCCACGCCGGAAATTCCAAGCAGGCTTTCCTGATCAACAGGATAGGCTCCGCACATTTCATTTAAGGTTGCGTCCGAAAAGATGACAAAGGGCGGGACGCTCTCCTTCTGCGCAAGCTGGGCGCGAATTCCGCGAAGAATTTCGAAAAGCCTCTCATCCGGATGAGCTGCGCTTCTTTGGGCGGAATCCTGCTTCCGGATGGCACGTC
Source organism: Caproiciproducens sp. (assembly GCF_053840905.1). Taxonomy (NCBI): domain Bacteria; kingdom Bacillati; phylum Bacillota; class Clostridia; order Eubacteriales; family Acutalibacteraceae; genus Caproiciproducens; species Caproiciproducens sp. Next base: position 69,684 of record NZ_JBNLXQ010000003.1, on the reverse strand, counting down.
TTATGGAAACGGCAGTTTCGCCGCGCAGGACATCCCGGGCTGAGGGCGTTAACTTCAGTATCGGATATTGATCCCCGCAAAGCCCGATATATTTTTCCGCAACCAGGAACGACAGGAGTTCCTTTATCGTTTCCGGGGAATATTCCTTCATGATACCGAAGGTGCTGAGCCTGTCGAAGCCCATTTCCTTTATTTTTCGCGTGTTGCTTCCGTGCAGCACACCGGTGATCATCCCGCTCCCGAACCGCTCGCCCATGCGGACAATGCACGACATGATTTTCTGTGATTCCACCGTGATGTCCGTGCTCTCAACCCGGCTGTTGCAGTTGCCGCAATTTTCACATTTGTTTTCTGTGTCCAGCTCTCCAAAATACTTCAGTATGTAAAAACGCAGGCATTTATCGGTGTTGCAGTAATCGACCATATCGTTCAGCTTTTGAAAACGGATCGCCTTATCGCTGTCGTTTGCGCCGTTCTCAATCAGAAATTTAACCGTAACGATGTCGGATACGGAATAATAAAGAATACATTCGGCTCTTTCGCCGTCGCGTCCCGCTCTTCCCGCTTCCTGATAATAGCTTTCGACACTTTGCGGCATGTTGTAGTGGATCACAAAGGAAATGTTCGACTTGTCAATTCCCATGCCGAACGCATTGGTTGCAACCATCAGATTTACGCGGTCGTAGAGGAAGTCGTCCTGATTTTCGGTTCGTTCCGCTTCCGGCATTCCGGCGTGATATTTCGTGGCCGGGTACCCGCTGCTTTTGAGCTTTTGACACAGGGAATCCACCGTTTTTCTTGTGGAAGCATAGATGATCCCGGATTTGTTTTTGTGTTTATCAAGGAACTCAAGAAGCGCGGCGGTTTTCTTCCGGGGCTTTTCCACTTCAAAATAGAGGTTTGCCCGGTCAAATCCGGTCGTCAGCGTAAAGGGCTGCCGAAGCTGTAAAAATCGTACAATGTCCTCCCGTACCTGCGGAGTTGCCGTCGCGGTAAAGGCCGCAACAACTGGGCGGGACGGAAGCAAAGCAATCCTTTCCGCTATTTTTGTATAACTTGGCCTGAAATCATGCCCCCACTGCGAGACACAGTGGGCTTCATCGACGGCGATCATGGAAACGTCAAGTTTTTCAATCAATTCGCGAAAGTTATCGGTTTCCAGTCTTTCAGGAGCAGCATAGACGATTTTGTATTTTCCGCTTCTTGCGTTCTCAAATACTGCATACTGCTGGCCGGACGAAAGCGCGCTGTTGATATAGGCCGCGTGGATTCCCGACTGAGACAAAGCGTCGACCTGATCCTTCATGAGAGAAATAAGCGGGGAGATTACAATCGTAATGCCGTGAAAAAGCAGCGACGGAATCTGGTAGCACACGGATTTCCCCGCGCCTGTCGGCATAACCGCCATGACGTCCTCTCCGTGCAGTATTTTGTCAATGATTTCCCGCTGCCCGGGGCGGAACGCATCATAGCCGAAATAACGTTTCAGCAGCGTCTGCGGATTATCCATTAAAAACTGATCACTCCTGTTTTTTGAGCTGCCGATTGCCTTGAGCAATTTGTCACAGCGGTTCTCCATGTAATTCATTCCATTGTAATCCGGGTTCAAAACATTTGCAAGTACAGGAAAAGATGAAGGCCATATTTCTCACAGATTTGTTTGTCGTACATGACGATTTCGCAGGGCAATTCTTACAGGCTTTAGAATTCGAATATCGCATACCCTATGTTTTTGAAGATGATCTCGAACTTTATCCAAGAGCAAATTGTCCTGAGGATAGACATAGGCGTCGCGCCCTGAAAGATATGTAAATTCGGATTTTGCATATTCTTTGATTCGGTGCGAATTTCTCATTTTTAGCTTTTATCTGCAAGAACTGTTAGACTGCTGGTTGCCGGTTTTGCTTTTGCCGATTCCGACATATAAGAAAGCTGTCGGAGTAATGATGGAACTTGAGCATTAACACATTTTTTGAGCCCGAAATTCAAATTCCGATTGGGGAATATATTTGTTCTTTTGGATATTAATCCCTATATCAATACTGGTTCTTCCAAAATACTCGGCGGCACACCGAGTTCTCTCTTAAAAAGGCGGCTGAAATAATGAATGCTGGTAAAGCCCAGTTCTTCGGAAACCTGCGTGATTGTTTTATCACCGGACATAATCAGGGAGATCGCTTTTTCCATTTTCTTTTTATTGATATACTTTTGAGGAGTGTATCCAACGCATTCCTTAAAATATGTGGAAAAATAGTTTTGTTGTAATTGCATATTTGTGGAATTGAAAGAATATCTTGCTTAAAACAACCGATAAGAGGGTATGCCATCTAAAATGGGATGCGCCGAACAGCATACTGATAGATAGCTGTGGTAACCCCTTCTCTGGGAAGGGCCGCCACATAAGGCGGCTCTGCCTCCTTCATAAACGATTCTGGACAGACGGTATTTTATTTTGGCGACAGGAGGAAAAGAAAGAATGCTGACTATTATGCTTTCCCATGCTTTATATGACGACGGGATGCTGCTTCTGCGAGAGCACGCCGATGTGATTGTCGCGGATACTTCCGATTTTTGGAAGGTATTGACCGATTTGCAAAAATGTGACGGTCTGATTATCCGCGTAGGAAAAATAGACAGGGAGTTAATGGAACGATGCCCAAAGCTCAGGGTGATTTCCCGCCCGGGTGTTGGTGTTGACAATGTGGATATGAAAGCCGCGACAGAGCTTGGAATACCGGTCGTGATTGCACCGAGCACCAATGCGCGTTCCGTTGCGGAACATGCGATCGCACTGACTTATACCATAACGAAAAACGTTGTGGAAAGTTATGCCCAAACGGCGAAAGGGAATTTTGGGATACGCAATCAGTATAGGGCAATTGAGCTGGAGCATCATAAGGTCGGTGTAATCGGATTTGGAAATATCGGACGCATTACGGCGGGGTTGTTTTTCCGCAACGATATGTAGGTCCATGTTTTTGATCCCTATATAAATCAAGAAACCGTGGAAAAGTACGGGTATGTCTATCACGGTCAATTGGAGGAATGCCTGTCGGCATGCAGCGTAATTTCCCTGCATATGCCTTCTACTCCTGAAACGCGCGGTATGCTTGGGAAGAAACAGTTTGATGCCATGCCGCCCGCTGCTGGACTGCAGAAAGGAGCTTGCCAATACCAGTCAAAACGGCGGGATCATTATCGTGGGTTCACATGTGCAAAAAAACGACGGATCAGCTGGAATACCTTAAAAACGGAAATCTGCCGGTGGAATTTATTCAGTATGACCAGCACCGGGTTTTAGAAAAAAACGGACTGCAGGAAGAGACGCGGAAAGTTGCCGCCGAGGCGGAACGACTTGTCAGGGCGGGCAGGATCGTCGCTATTCATACAAGGCGTGACCGGCTGGATCTGGATACGGACGACTCTGAAAAACAGCTTGAAGTATCCACGAAAATTTCAGATGCTATCGTCCGGGTGATTGCCGGTCTGGATGTTCGGCCTCGCTTCCTGATTGCGAAGGGCGGAATCACATCCAGCGACATTGCCACAAAAGCCCTGCATATCTGGAGGGCGAAAATAATGGGGCAAATCGAACCGGGGATTCCTGTTTGGCTCGCCGGGCCGGAAAGTAAGTTCCCAGGTATGGCTTATATTATTTTCCCCGGTAATGTCGGAAATGAAAAAAGCCTGTTTCGGATTGTGTCGAAATTAATGTAACTGAATTTTGGATAGGGTGTAAAAATGCTTATAAATTTAGATTCGGCTTTCCAAAGCAGTCTTTGCCTTGTTTCTTTCAACTTTTATAATATAGAAAGTCTGACAGCCATCTTAAATGTGGCAAAAAAGGACGGAAAACCAGTGATTGCGGCATTCGGAGAGGGATATCTGTCACATATGCCTCTCGAACTGACAGCCGGACTCGCCGGTGTCTTTGACAGGATATACAATATGCCGTTTGTTCTCCATCTTGACCATGCTCGCAGCAAAGAGGTAGTCTTCCAGGCGATTACGTTAGGCTTTTCCTCTGTGATGTATGACAGTTCCCATTTACCGATTGAAGAAAATATACAGAACACAAAAGAAATCGTAGATTATGCAAAAAAATACGGCGTGACGGTAGAAGGCGAACTTGGATATGTGAATCCGGAAGACGGAACTGGTTCCCGAATTCAAAGCGATTATTATACAAGTCCCGGTCAGGCAGCCCTGTTCGCTGCCAAAACCGGGGTCGATGCTCTGGAATCCCATTCAATGATATTCGAAAAGCAATTCGATGTGGAATACGGAAAATAAACGTCAATACGGATATGGCGGTGGAAGCGGCAAAATTGGTAAAAACGTTTCTGGACGCGCAGGCAGGAACTGCCAGGATGGATAAGGCGATGGAATATGCCCAAACTGCAATGGAAGGGTTGTGGAAAAATATCTGAATTGTTTTTGAAGATGGATCTAAAATTAGATAAAGGGGCTGTTGCGAAACGAAAGTTTTGCAACAGCCCCTTTATCTTGCTCCCGTTTGTTCTCAAGTCCTTTACAAGAATCTGGCGATAATATTGATCCACTGATCAGACTGATAGAGATTTTTATAAAATATCGAAAAAATAATATTTAGTTAAAAAAATATCGAATAATCAATAATATTCGACAATAAATTAAAATATATTGAAATAATATATTGACATTACATATAATTATGATAAAATATAATCGAAAACGATAAATTAATGTGACAACAAGCAGTGTATTTCAATAGAATAGCAGATAATTTGGGGGATTCTGCCGTTCGACTGGAGCCTGTTGAAACATAATAAAATCGGGAAGGAAGTGTGAATCAGGTTATCGGGATTTTGTTTGGAACATCGGGGAGTTTTAATTTTCTTCACTAAAAATTAAGGAGGAATTGTTAATGAAAAGGATTGTTTCGGCGATTTTATCAACTGTACTGTTAATCAGCACTTTTGCGGGGTGTCAAGCGAAAACCTCCACTTCAGACACAAACGCCGCCGCGAACGTGAGTGGCGCGGCAACGGACGGAGTGGTACTGAATGTTGGGATGATGCCGTTTACCGTAAACGTGCCGGCACAGTATGCGTACGAAAAGGGCTGGTTCAAGGATGCAGGACTGAATGTAAAATTTGTTATGTTCCAGAATGGTACGCCGATGAACGAGTCTCTCTCCGCGGGGCAGCTTGATATCGGAGTTGCGGGGACCGCGGCGGTGTTCTCTATGGCAAACGATATCAGTACGCTGGTTTATGAGTCGAATACGGCCGGCGGCATGGGACTTTATGTAAGAAAGGACAGCCCGATCGCAAAGATAAAAGGGCAGCTGAAAGATAACCCGGACGTTTTGGGTTCCAAGGATACGGTTAAGGGAATCAAAGTGCTCGGGTCTCTGGGAACCGTATCTCAATATGTTACGATAAACTATGCGCAGAAATTCGGTCTTAAAGAAACGGATATCGAGCAGGTTTCCATGGAATTTGCACAGGCTCTTCAGGCGTTCAAAACTGGTGAGGGCGACGCGATCTCCGTTCCTCCTCCGTTCTCCTTCCAGGCGGAAGCCGCCGGAGCAGTAAGGGCCATTTCGTTTGAACAAGCTTCCGGTATGAAGATGAAGGACGGAATTCTCGTACGGAAAAGCGTTCTCAAAGACAGAAAAGCAGATGTTGTGAAATTTATTCAGGTTTACGAAAAAGCCTGCGAAGCACTTGCGAAGGATAAAGATGAAAGACACACCTTCTCCATGAAGTTCTTCAAAGATAATGGTCTGGTATATACGGACAAAATGATGGATGATGAAATCTCCGTACGCGATTATATCACCAAGGAAGACTACAAGCAGTCCGGGTATACTTTGGGTGACAGCTATATGCTGCTGGCAAATTTCTTCGCCGACGCAGGAAAAATTGAAAAAGACCTTCTTCCCAATGTTCCCAAGAACTTTGATGCGTCGGTTATTGAGGAAGCGTTTGGCGTAAAGATCAACACTGCGAAATAAGCGTATTTTAACGGATAAAGAAACGAGGTGCAAAATGAAAAACAAGAAGAACGGAGCCAAATACCTGCTGCTGTCTGTGTTATCCGTAGTTATCGTTATATTCGTGTGGTATCTTGTCACAGATATATTAAAAATGTTTCCCTCTTCTATTTTCCCAAGTCCGCTTAAGGTTGTCAGAACCTTCTTTATTAAAATGTATGATGTTAACCCTGACGGCGCCACCCTGCCGCAGCATATCGGAGCAAGTCTTCAGGTCGCCCTGCTGGGTTACTTTCTCGGGCTTCTGATTGGCATTCCATTAGGCATACTGATGGGATGGAGCGAAAAGATCGACATGTTTTTCCGTCCCCTGTTTGACTTGCTGAGACCTGTTCCAGGTATTGCCTGGATTCCTCTCATGATCATCTTTCTCGGGATCGGGATTGCCTCCAAGGCTGCGGTTATTTTCCTTTCCGCTTTGGTTCCGTGTATTGTGAACGCTTATTCGGGAATCAAACGGACAAGAGCAGTTCATTTGTGGGTCGGGCAAACGTTCGGCGCCTCCAACATGCAGCTGCTGTTTAAGATCGCGATTCCTACGGCGATGCCCATGGTCATGACGGCGTGCAGAGTTGCGCTTGGCTCCGCATGGACAGCCTTGGTAGCCGCCGAACTGCTTGCGTCTACAAAAGGGCTCGGATTTATGATTCAGCAGTGCAGAGGACTATCCCGCCCGGACGTTATTATTGTCGGGATGATCTCCATCGGCGCGATCGGCGCCCTGCTTGGGCAGCTGCTTTCCGTGATTGAAAAGATCGTGCTGAAAGGAGGAGAACAGTAATGGGAAAAAAGCTTAAATCGAAAAATATGACAAAAGTCATCGCCGGGGCTGTCTCTATCCTGCTGTTTATCCTGCTTTGGCAGTACGGCGCGGCCTGTACGGCAGTTGGAAAGCTCCTTCCGACACCGGTCGTGGTGTTTCAGGATTTTATTAAGGACTGCTACTCCAATATTGGCCAGTATACGCTGATTGGGCATATTTTCTGGAGTCTGGAACGCGTAATGCTTGCTTATGTGGTGGCCTGTGTTGCGGGAGTCGCCTTAGGAATGGGAATGGGCTGGAACCGGACGATCGAGGCGATTTTCCGTCCGATTTTTGAGGTCATCCGCCCGATTCCTCCGATCGCGTGGATTCCGCTTTCCATCCTGTGGTTCGGAATCGGAGAGATGACGAAATTCTTCCTGATCTTTTTAGCGGCGTTCACAAATGTCACCCAAAACGCATATGCGGGTGCCAAAGCGGTTGATCCGGTTCTGGTTGGGGCCGCTAAAATGTTGGGGGCCAACAACCGGCAGCTCTTTACCAAGATTGTAATGCCTTTTTCCGTTCCGTACATTTTTGCCGGCCTGCAGATCGCGCTTTCCAGCAGCTGGGCAACGGTTGTGGCGGCTGAAATGGTTCGTTCCTCCGAAGGAGTCGGATGGCTGATTTTCGGCGGAATGCAGACGAACGACACAACACAGATTCTGGTGGGAATCCTTGCGATCGGTATTGTAGGGTTTATCCTTGCCATTATTATGAGAGAAGCGGAGGCCAGACTATGCGCATGGAACAACAGGGGAGTATAAAGGATAATTTTATTATCGATTGTGAAAACGTCACGAAGGAGTTTACAACGGAACGGGGAACCCTTAAGGTCGCCGATAACTTTTCACTGAAGGTGAAAGAAAATGAATTTCTTGTTCTGTTTGGCCCCGGTCAGTGCGGTAAAACCACTCTGCTGAACCTGATTGCGGGACTTGAGCCCGCCACCTCCGGAAAAATAATCGTTAATAATAAGGAAGTGAACAAACCGAATCCCGAACGCGGAGTGGTTTACCAGACGACGGCGCTGTTTCCCTGGCTCACCGTCAAAGGGAATGTGGAGTTTGGACCGAAGGTAAGGGGAATATCAAAAGCGGAGAGAGAAAGAAGAACGGCCCATTATATTAAATTAGTCGGCCTGGAAGGATTTGAAAACTCCTATCCAGTCAAACTTTCCGGAGGGATGCAGCAGCGCGTCGGCATTGCCCGGGCGTACTGCAACGAACCGGTCGTGATGCTGATGGACGAGCCGTTCGGCCATCTGGATGCTCAAACAAGATACCTGATGCAAGAAGAACTTGTTCGTATCTGGGAATCCGAAAAAAGGACCGCGATTTTTGTTACAAACAATATTGAAGAGGCCCTGTATCTGGCTGACCGGATCGTCGTGCTCACAAACTGCCCCGCGAGTGTAAAGTGTGAATACAATATCACCATGAAACGTCCGAGAGACTATGTGGACCCTGAATTTTTACGCCTTAGGGAAGAAATCACAAATATAGTGGACAAGACACTTTAAACGGAAGGGGGAAGTTCAAGTGGCTGAAGACAGAATCAAAGTAAAGGCAGACCACATTACAAAAAAGTTCGGTGATTTGCTTGTTTTGGACGATATATCCTTTGAAGTGAAAAAAGGAGAGTTCTTATGTATTGTCGGACCGACTGGCTGTGGCAAAACGACCTTTCTCAACAGCCTGACCAAACTTAATGAGCTTACCGCGGGCGAAATTTATATTGACGGTGAACCGGTGAATCTGAAAAAGCATAACATCGCTTACATTTTTCAGGAATATTCCACAATGCCGTGGTTGACCGTGGAACAAAACGTCCGGTTTGGCCTGAATATTAAAAAAGTACCTGAGGCAGACCAAAAAAAGCGGGCGGAAGAGGTAATGGAAATGGTGGGACTGACTAAATTCCGCGACTACTATCCAAAACAGCTTTCCGCCAGTATGCTGCAAAGAGTGGTTATCGCAAGGGCGTTTGCAGTGCATCCGGAGCTGCTGCTGATGGATGAACCCTACGGCCAGCTCGATATCGAGCTTCGCTTTAAGCTGGAGGATGAGCTGATCAAGCTCTGGCAGAAGGAGAAAACAACCATCATCTTTATTACGCACAATATTGAAGAAGCGGTCTATATGGCAGAACGCTGTCTGATCCTCTCCAATAAGCCCACACACATTAAAGAAGAAACCGTGATTGATCTTCCCAGACCGAGAAATGTTTCCAGTCCTGATTTTATCGCAAAGAGGCAGTATATTACAGATCAGATCAAGTGGTGGTAAGAAGACGATTAAAAAGGTTTGGGTTGAGCGTCAGAACAATACCCAATGGAAAAAATTCTTTGTGGACTATTCAAAATTCATCATAATTAATTTATAATGATGAAAAAAGCAAAGAGAGGCAGTACCATGGAACAGGGAATCGTAGAGAGCAGAAAAGACCTGAAAAGAAATAAAATAATCAGTACAGTCCGGTACAACGAAATGATCTCAAGGCATGAAGTCAAAAAAAGGACTGGCTACAGTATGACAACTGTGCTGAATACAATCAATGATTTAATTGAAAAAAGGCTGCTCGTTGAGGAAGACTGCGATTCTGTCCGGGTGGGTCGCAGGCCCACATGGCTGCATATCTGTCCGGATGGACAATATTTCATTGGCGTGGAATTCAATGCGGACAGCCTGAACTGTGTAGTGGTAAACTTTGCGTTTCAGGTTATTTTTTCCGCAGATGACAGGCTTTATTCAACAGATACGCCGGAGACTATTCTTAAAAAAATTGAAACCGCCATTCGCCGTGCGCTGGACTTCGTGGGGGAAGATAAATCCAGAGTTTTGGGAATCGGCCTCGGATTGCCGGGCTATGTGAATAAGGAAAAAGGACTCGGTGTGGAGTACGCCTATATCAACGGATGGAGGAACATCCCCATTCAACGGATGATTGAAGAAAAATTCGGCTATAAGGTCATCATTGAAAACAACATCAATACCATGACGATAGCCTATCGCTGGATGGAGTATGGGGAAAGAGCGGATGATTTTGTCCTGCTCTCCATGAAATACGGTCTCAGAATGGGTATGATCATTGGGAATAAGCTGTATTCCGGAAATAATGGCACAGCGGGTGAAATTGGCCATGTCCGGCTGGTAAACGGTTACCGTTATTGCTCCTGTGGCAAAAAAGGATGTTTGGATACGGAGGCTTCCTTCAAAGCAATAAAGACCAAAATTGTTGAACGGATGGAATGCGGATATTTTGCCGATATCAAAGAGATGGTTCAGGGTGATATGGACCGCTTTTCTATGAGCATGTTTGTGGAGTCCGCTTTGCAGGGAAATCCCGATTCCGTAGATCTGATGAGGGAAACAGCTGCTTATTTAGGCGAAAGCCTTGCAATGGCGCTGGCAGCCATTAACCCCAAGCAGGTGATTATTGCGAGCAAAAGCGGAATGGGCGGAGAGATCTTTTCCAATATGGTCTATAGTGTGATTCAGGACAGTGTGCCCTCCGAGCTCATTGAAAATTTCAGCGTCGAATGCATCAAGGCGCAGGATAATATCGGTGCGGTCGGAGCCGCTATGATGATTATGGAGAACGAATACCAGGTGGCACAGGAAGAAGTTTGAGGGAAGTGCGAAATTTTCCTCATGGCTGCTGAATTGTATCGAAATCGATAAAATTTTGAGGAGAAAAATCATGAAACTAAAATCTGTAACATCGTTGCTTTTGCTTTCAGTAATCTGGGGCGTTTACTATGTCGCCACCCAAAGAGCTGTCAGAGTTTTGTCGGTTTTTTCAGTAGGAATTGTAGTTCGTTTTATCACCATGATGATTCTGGCAGTTATCATGCTGGCCGAGGGAAAGTTTACGGATCTGTTCCATACAAAGGGGGTAACCAAAAGGCTGTTTCTGATAGGAGGCTTCGGCTATCTTCTGGACCTGACCGCTTTTATCGGCCTCTCGGTTTCTCCGGCGGGCAGCGGTACCGCGCTTTTGAAATGCGATGTTTTGTTTGTAAATATCATTTCGGTACTGATTTACAAATATAGGTTTACTCGCGCGGATTGGGCCTGCTCCATGGTAATGCTCTTTGGGGTTTTTCTGGTGATGGGGATCAATTTTTCCAGCTTCCGTTTGGGCGATGCGGGCAATATTTTTTTCATCCTCAGCGCCCTGTTCGTATCTATCAACGCTTTCCTGATCAAAAGCGTACAGACCAGCAAAGTAAGCGCGGTAAGCGATCATGTGGTTGCGTTCTATAACAATTTTATCACCATGGCGCTCTTCGCGCTGTCTGCGCTGTTTACCGGGGATTTCCGGCAGCTTGCAAAAATCGGCGGCAACGCATTTATTATTGTGATACTGCTGATATGCTCTGTTGGCCAATCCCTGATTTATATCGTTTACTATGATAACCTCAGACGTTTTCCCGTATGGATCGTAAAGGTCTTTCTGCTGCTGATGCCGGTTGTGGCGGCGCTGGTCTCCTACATGGCTTTCGGTGAAAGGCTGGTACCGATGCAATATGGTGGTATGGCGGTAGTCCTTCTCGGAGCTCTGGGAATTCTTCTGGAGCAAAAGAAAAAAAGCCAATTTCAGCAAAATACCGTGACGGAAGGAGTAAAAGAAAAATGAAAGAACAATTCAGTTTTTATATGCCGGTTAATATCCGGTTTGGAAACGGCATAACAAAAGAATTGAGCCAATATGTGAAAGGGAACAGCGTCCTCCTGATTTGCGATCCGTTCCTTTACAAGTCCGGCGTGGCGAAAACGCTGGGCGATGCTATGACTGAAAAGAACACTGTGTATTTCAGTGAAATCGAGCCAAACCCATCCTGCGAAAGTGTGGATAAAGCGGCGCGGGCCGCCCGGGAAATTCAGGCGGACTGCGTGATCGGACTGGGCGGCGGAAGTGCAATGGATGTTTCCAAAATTGTTTCCTGCCTTGTGACCAATCCGGGAAGTATCTACGATTACTACGCCGGCGGAAACCGTGTGCTTGAATCAAGGAAAGCACAGCTGATTCTGATACCTACAACGGCGGGTACCGGAAGTGAAGTTACAAATGTCGGCGTGTTTACCAATCAGAGGGCCGGGATCAAAATGCCGATGGTAAACGACTGCTTCTGGGCGGACTGCGCAATGATCGATCCCGAGCTCACTTATACCCTTCCGCCCGCCGTCACCGCCTCTACCGGAATGGACGCGTTCTGCCATGCAATAGAAGCCTACTGGAACAAAGAGTCGCAGCCTTTATGCGATATGCTCTCGCTGGGCGCGCTGGAACTGGTTCTGAAAAACATCAAAAAAGCTTATGACACGCCGTCCGACAAGGAAGCGCGCGCGTCGATGATTTTAGCGAGCCTGACAGCGGGGGTCGCGTTCAGTCAGACAAGGACCACCGGCATTCATGCGCTGAGCTTCCCGCTCACGACGGAATTCGGGGCCAACCACGGGACCGCCTGCTCCATAACGCTACCCGCGTTTATACGTCTCTGCTACAAACAGGCAAAGGAAAAAATGGAGAAGCTCATGCGTTACCTCGGCTATTCGGAGATCAATGAATTTGCAGATGCGGTTGAGCATTTGATGGAAAGCATGAAGATGCCCGTGCGTCTTCATCAGCTCGGGGTCAGGGAATCCGATATACCGCATATTGCAAAAGTGGGTTTAAATGCGGCGATTATCCAGCTGACGCCTGCCGAAATGAATGAGGAAACCGTGTGCGGACTTCTGAGATCCATTCTGTAAGGTTCGCACAGATCAATTAAAGGAGCCACAATCATGAGTAATAAGGTACAAATGCTTCAGGAGAAAGCGGATGAAATCCGGAAGCTGACGATACAGGAAATCGGAGAGCTCGGGGTAGGGCATATCGGAGGCTGCCTTTCCATCTGCGAGGTACTTTCCGCCCTTTACTTCGACATTATGCGGATCGACGCGGAAAACCCGAAAATGGAGGATCGCGACCGTTTCGTACTGTCCAAAGGGCATGGCGGACCGGCAGTCTATGCCGCTTTGGCTCTGAAGGGCTTTCTGAAAAAAAGCGAGCTGGCTACGCTGAACAGGCCGAATACCCATCTGCCCAGCCACTGCGACCGGAACCTGACGAACGGGATCGATATGACCACCGGTTCGCTGGGACAGGGATTCTCGGCGGCGGTCGGTATGGCCGCGGCGGCAAACATGGAACATAAAGACCTGTTTGTCTATACGATTATCGGCGACGGCGAAAGTCAGGAAGGCCAGATATGGGAGGCCGCCATGTTTGCCGCCAGCAGGCAGCTGGACCATCTGGTTGCGTTTACCGACTACAATAAAATGCAGATTGACGGGATGATTGAAAGCGTCAACGGGCTGTATCCCCTGGATAAAAAATGGGAGGCTTTTGGCTGGCACGTCCAATCGGTGGACGGGCACAATATTCAGGAAATTCTGAATGCCGTCGACAACGCGAAAAAAATACCGGGCAGGCCCTCTATGATTCTGCTCAACACCATTAAGGGCAAGGGCGCATATTTCTGCGAGAACATGGTAAAGTCCCACAATATGCAAATTACGCCGGAGATGTGGAGAGAAGCGGTAGATTTACTGGATCGGGAGGAAGCATAACATGGAACTGGAAAACAGATGGCTGCGTGAAACCTATGTGGATCTGCTGATGGAATATGCGCAAAAGGATGAGAGGCTGGTTCTTGTTGAGGCGGACCTGATGCTTGCGGCCGGTACAAAACGTTTTGCCGAAAAGTATCCGGAAAGGACCTTTGACGTCGGTATTGCGGAGGCGAATATGATCGGAGTAGCTGCGGGAATGGCGGCTATGGGCAAAATCCCTTTTACGCATACCTTTACACCGTTCTCGACCCGCCGCGTCTGCGATCAGGTCACGTTATCGGTTGCATACGCGAAGCTGAATGTAAAGATGATGGGAAGCGATCCGGGCGTGACCGCGGAACTGAACGGCGGAACTCATATGAGCATGGAGGACGTTGCCATTATGCGCAATATTCCCGGAATGACGGTGTTTGAGCCCACGGACAGCGCCCAGTTGAGAAAAGCGTTTCCGCAGATTATGTACCATGACGGTCCGGTGTATATCCGCCTGCTCCGGAGAAACGCGGTCAGAATTTTCGAGGACGACTGCGAATTCCAGCTGGGTAAAGGCATTGTCCTGAAGACCGGCCGGGACGTGACCCTCGTTGCCTCCGGCATTATGGTCGCGGAGACAATGGAAGCCGGCAGGCTGCTTGGCGAAAAAGGAATCGATGCGGAAATCATCAATATCCATACGGTAAAACCCCTGGACACCGGGCTGCTGCTGGAAAGCGCCCGTAAAACCGGTGCGGTGGTCACGGCGGAAAATCATACCGTAATCAACGGGCTCGGCAGCGCAGTTGCGGACTGCCTGAGTGAGCATTTTCCCGTACCGCTTCAAAAGGTCGGCGTAAAAGATCATTTCGGCGAAGTCGGACTGACCGAATTCCTGAAAGAAAAATATGGGCTTAAAGCCCGAAATATCGTGGAAGCCGCCGAAAAAGCAATAGCCATGAAGGACAGGAGGAAATCGAATGCTGAACAAAAATCAGATTGCTGATTTTCAAGAAAAGGAGCAGGTTTTGCGGGAAATTCTCCGGGACAAGGGCGCTGAAGCGCTTTTGCTGAGCAATCAGAACGATTTTAGCTGGTTGACAGGGGGCCGAGGTTTTATTGGCACCGCTTCCACCGCGGCCTGCGGTACTGTTGTGGTCACAAAGGACAGGACTTATCTGGTAGCGGAAAATATTGAGGCAGCCCGCCTTTATAAAGAGCAGCTTGGGGAAAATCCTTTTGTGACCGTAAAAGAGTATCCCTGGCAGGAGTCGGGAGAGAGAAGTAAAATTCTTGATAAAATCTGCGGTTCTGGAAAAAGATTGGATGCCGGTGGGGTTGAAAAGGAACTGTTCGATGCGCGCACGCGGATGAGCGCCTATGATATTGAACGTTACCGCGATATTTGCCAGACTGCGGCGAAGGACCTGGAAGAAGTCTGCCGTACGCTCAGGCCCGGCATTACCGAGTATGAACTGGCCGGACAGCTTGCCCGGAAATTCTGGGCGGACAATCTGGAACCGATCACTTTGCTGATTGGTTTTGACGAAAGAACGCTTCGATACAGGCATCCCGTACCCACGGGGGCGGTTCTGAAAAATTATGCGCTGATCGCCGTCTGCGCCCGCAGGGGCGGGCTGATCGCTTCCGCGACAAGACTTGTAGCTCTGAAAGACCCCGGAAGCGGAATGAAAGAGAGACAGAAGGTTTCCGCGTATGTGGATGCGGTTTTTGCGGTAAATACGTTGCCGGGGCGAACAGTGGGCAGCGTGTTTGACTCGGCGCTCAAGGCGTACGCGGGAAAGGGGTATGCGGATGAATGGAAGTTCCATCATCAGGGTGGACTGACCGGTTATGCCGCCAGAGAGCTGAAAGCCGTAAGCAGCAGTACCCACGTCATTCGGGAAAATGAAGTATATGCGTGGAATCCTTCCGTGCAGGGTACCAAGTCGGAAAATACCATTTTTATTACGAAAGACGGATTTGAAAGCCTGACCCATACAGGCGACTATCCTTACCTTACTTTTGAAATAAACGGGAAAACAGTCATGACGGAAGACATTCTCATTTTAGGCTGAGGAGGAAGAGACATTGAAGAAGATTATTATCGGCTCAGATAAATCGGGTTTTACGCTGAAAGAAGCAATCAAAACCCATCTTTGCGAACAGGGGTATGAGGTAGAGGACTGCGGAACGCAAAGCCTGGAAAAAGGAATGACGTTTTACGAGGTCGCTCCTGTTGCCGCAAAAAAGATACAGGACGGCGAATTTGAGCGCGGGATTCTGATTTGCGGAACGGGTATGGGTATGTCCGTTGTTGCAAACAAATTCAAGGGCGTTTATGCGGCAGCCTGCGAAAGTACCTATGCGGCGGAAAAATGCCGCGCGATCAACGACGCGAATATCCTGACCATGGGCGGCTGGATGATCGGAGAGGTTCTCGGCTGTGAAATGGCCGATGTCTTTCTGCATACGGAATTCACCCAGAATCTGGAGGAATGGCGGCAGAAGTTCCTCAGGGGCGCGCGCGAGCAGGTGAAAAATATTGAAGAGGAAATTTATCAATAAACGGAGGAAAAACGATGAAATACTTTTTAGACAGCGCAAAGCTGGACGAAATTCAATACGCTTATGAAAACTACGGGATCGACGGCGTTACCACCAACCCGAAGCATATTAAGCTGAGCGGGAAGCCTTTTATGCAGATCGTAAAGGATGTGGCGGCCTGGATCAGAAAAAATGGGCTGGAGGGCGCCGATCGGTTCCCTGTGTCCTTCGAAATTAATCCGCATCTGGAGAAAGCGACGGATATTATCGCCGCGGCAAAGGAGATTTCTTCCTATTCCCCGAATTATGTTATTAAAGTCCCCTGTACGGAGCAGGGTCTCATTGCTGCAAGGAAGCTGGAGGGGATGAATGTGCGCACCAACGTCACGCTTGTGTTCTCTCCGTCTCAGGCAATCCCCGTCGGAAAGCTCGGGGCAAAATTTGTTTCTCCCTTTGTGGGCTGGAAAGAAAACAGCGGAGACGACGCATTGGAATATATCGCGAAGATTGTTAAAATTTACAGGACCTTTGATTTTAAGACGGAGATCATTGTGGCGGCGGTCCGCAACGGAAAGCAGATCGGCGATTATGCCGAAATCGGTGCGGATATCGTGACCTGCGGGCTTGACGTTTACAAGGCGAGCTTTGAGCACCCGTTCACCGCTTACGGCATCGACGTATTCCGTAAAGCGTGGGACAGTACGGTTCAGTCCTGATACACCAAAAAGGAGGAATGAAATATGCAAAAAGTTAAAGTGGGAGTAGTATGTCTGACAAGGACAACCTACGATTATAAAACAGCCCAGGAAATCTATAACAAAACAATGGAAGACCTGAAGAAGATACCGGATGTCGAATGGGTATTTGAAGAGAAGGCGGTAATCGAAATAGAGGACGCTGAGAGCGCTTCTCAAAAGATGCTAAAGAATAATGTGGACGGCCTTGTAATCATCAGCGGCACTTTTCATTTGGGGCATCTGGCCCTGATCTTTAATAAATACATAAAAAAACCTATTTTGCTGTGGGCGTTCGACGAGCTTCCTTATGACGGAGGGAAAATCCGCCTCAATTCCGTATGCGGTCTGAACCTGAACGCCTCCAATCTGTATAAGGCGGGGAACGATCATTATACCTGTACCATCGGCGGTAGCATCGACAAGACGTGGCTTGCGGCGCTGCGGGTAAAAGCTGTGGTCGAAAACGCCAGGATCGGGCTTGTGGGCTATCGGGCGCATGGTTTCTTCAACGTGGGGACCGACGACCTGGATGTTTACCGGAAAACGGGTATCCTGATCGATCATTTCGAAATTTCCGATATGTTTTCCCAGCCGGTTGACGACAGTGAAGTAAAAAAAGAGAGGGAAGAAATTCTCAGACTCTTTAACTGTAAAGAACTTACCGATAGACAAATTGAGAATGTCGCGCGTCTGTGCGTGAGCGCGGCGAAATTTATGGGAAAATATCAACTCACCGCCGCCGCCATCCGCTGCTGGCCGGAATACGCGGCAAACTATGGTGTGTCGCCGTGCGCAACCATGTCCATCCTGCAGTCCCGCGGAATGATCCTCGGCTGCGAGGGGGACATAGAGGGAACCCTCTCCATGTTGGCTGCCAGGGCTATGGGCGCTGAGACGCCGTTCTTAGCCGACCTTTCTCAGGTTGACCTGAAAGAGGATTTTGCTCTGATGTGGCACTGCGGCGTCGCACCGCTCAATCTTTGGGACGGCAAATGCGAAAGAACGCTCGATACCTATTTTGCGGGCGGAAAAGGCGTGACCGCAGGCTTTGTTATGAAAAGCGGACATGTAAACGTGATGCGCATCGATACAGCCCGTGGAAAAACAAGAATGTTCGTTGCCGCCGGGGAAGCGGTCGATATGAAAAAACAGCTTTGCGGCACTTATGCCAAGGTAAAATTCGAACAACATATTACAGAGGTGCTGGACAAGGTAGTGTATACGGGCCTTGCGCACCATGTCACGATGGTGTATGGCGAATACAGAGATATCATGAGGGTGTTCGCAAAGATGATGGACTATGAAATTATAGAATAGCCGGAGGTAAAGAGATGAGTGAGTATAAAGGAAAACTGCACGAAACCGCCGTTCGATTTCCCGATACGGATGTCTGGATGGACTCCTGCGGAGAAAAAGAACTGAACTACGGCTTGGAACGCGGGATTGTAGGCGCTACAAGCAATCCGATTATTGTTGGCGCGGTTATTAAAGAAGAACTTCCTTTCTGGGAAAAAAAGATCAAAGAGCTTCTGGTTGAGATGCCTGACGCGACGGAAGACGACATTGCATGGAGCCTGATCTATGAGGCGGGCCGTGAGCGGTCGAAAAAGCTTCTTCCGGTATTTGAAAAATACAAAGGGAAAAAAGGAAGGCTTTCCATTCAGGTAAACGCGAAGTATTACAGGAATGCGGATAAAATGCTGGAGCAGGCTATGTTTCTTAATTCCCTCGGCAGAAACATGCAGGTGAAAATACCTGCGTCAAAAGCTGGCATCAAAGCAATGGAAGAAGCTACCTACCACGGCATAAGCATCAACGCTACGGTATCCTTTACCGTAGCTCAGGCTGTGGCTGTGACCGAAGCAGTGGAGCGCGGATTGGAAAGAAGAAGAAAAGAAAACCTTCCGGTCGAGGACATGTCGCCTGTTTGTACCATTATGATCGGCAGGACGGATGACTGGCTGAAAGAGTATGTAAAAAATGAAAATCTCGTTCTTGATCCGGAATGTCTGGAATGGGCCGGAGTTGCCGTCATCAAGGAGGCCTACCGGATTTATAAAGAACGAGGCTATACGACAAGGCTTCTGTCCGCAGCGAACCGCAACCATTACCACTGGTCACAGCTGATCGGCGGCGACCTCGCCATGACGGTCAATTACGCGTGGCATAAAAAGATCAACGCATGCAATATTGAAGTAAAGAACCGCATAGATGAGCCGGTGAATCCGAAATATCTAAATGAGCTGAATAAGCTGGCAGAATTCCACAAATCGTTTGATGAAAACGGGATGAAGCCCGAAGAGTTTGAAAAGTATGGCGGTTTCCGCAATACGATTTCTACTTTCCTTTCGGGATATGACGACCTTGTTAAGCTGGTAAGAGGCTATATGATTTGAAACGACAATTCTGTGCATGTGCTTTTTCGCCGGTTTGCGGGAATCTCTTTTTTGAACGATAGCTTCTGTAGGAACTCAACACTGGGTTGAGTTTTACAATATCATAGTTCTTTTTCATCTTTCTTAATAAAACGACCCAAAAATAAAGCCAAGGATTCCAGTTTCTCTTCCATCAAGAGCACAGGAATCCTTGGCTTCTTCCTTATTTCACCACAATGGAAAATCGTCCATTTAGATTACAACTGTATGTACAGTACTCTTGCTGACACCGAATTTTTTTGCTGCGCCGCGCACGGTGGTTCTGTTCTTGATTATGTACTCGCCGAGCTCAACGGCGCGCTCCTCAACAATACCTTTCACTGTTCCACCCTCCAAACGATTCCGATTGGTAAATAATTATGCGGGGGAAAGGGGAATTAGTACAGGAAGAGAATATACATCAGGGCAAAATCGGATGGATGCCGCTTTTGACAAAGTCCTCCGGCATTTTATTAAAACCAACTGCCGTTCAAAACTTTCGCTGTTTGAATACCTTGTCAGACAAATTCCGCTTTCGGACGGAAAACAAATTGGTTTTAATCAGCTTGGATTTGAGTGACGCTCCCAATGCCCGAGGATTTCCAAAAGGCTGTCAAGCTTATTTTTTATGCAATTGAATATCTAAATTATTCAAAAGTCCGTAAAAAAGAAAGAAAAACCGAAAAGAAGGAGCAAAATCAAACCTGTATTCATAATTTTAAATTTTGACTTATTCTTTATCAATTGTATAGTGAATTTATGACAAATTAAATAAATGTTTAAATTTTGTAAAGCTTTTGTTGACTTTACTACTTTGAAGTAGTAAAATTTAAAGCATGAATAATTCATATGAGTTTGGCAAAGATGTCAAATCGGTATCGAACCATTTTGACGTTTTTGCTAATTTATTATTCAAATATTATAAAATGAAGGTTTTTAAAATGTTTGATAGTATTTAAGATTTTTACAACTTTCATCTTCATTAAATCAGCTTGCTCGATTGTTCGGTCACGGGGCGGCTGGTTTATGAAAATATTTAATCCGGCATCAATTTTTATGAGGTGATTATATGAAAAAGTTAATTGCGTCACTCCTATCCGCTGCGCTTATCCTGTCTGTGGCAGCAGGCTGCGGTTCCTTTACCGGTAAGTCTGGCGGCGCGACAGCCAGCCAAACGAATTCCGATGCGGCAAAGTCAACGTCAGTCAATATTTATCTGGAAAATGAGATCCCAACCCTGAACCAGTTTGCCGCTTCCGATAATATTGCGTTTAATGTCCTGAATAATATTTCGGAGGGCCTTTACCGGCTTGATATGAACAATCAGCCGCAGCCGGCTATGGCAGAGGACTGCAAGATCTCGGACGACAAGCTCACCTATACCTTTACGCTTCGCGACGGCTTGAAGTTCAGCAACGGCGACGCCATTACCTCTAAAACTTTTAAGGACACATGGATTAAGCAGATGGCCGCCGATACTCCGAACAACTATGCATTCATTATGACCGACTATATTGTAAACGCTCAGGAGTATTCCGAAAAGAAGGCCGCAGCCGACCAGGTCGGGATCGAAACCCCGGACGACAAGACTCTGGTTGTAAAGCTGAAGGCTCCGACGCCTTACTTCCTCTCTCTTACAACCTTCGTTCCTTACTATGCGGTCGACATGAGCTTCTTCAACGAACAGGGCAAAAATTATGCGCTTGGAAAAGAAAATCTGGTTTATTCCGGCCCTTACATAATTTCTCAGTATGACGCGGCTGCAGGTGTGAAGCTGGAAAAAAATCCGGACTACTGGGACGCTGCAAATGTGAAAGTCGATACGGTCAGCATTAAAATCATCAAAGAGCAAAGCACGGCGCTCAACCTTTACAAAGCCGGTCAGCTGAGCCGTGTGCAGCTTGCCTCAACCGATGTTCCGGCTTACAAGGACAACGCGGAATTTAAGACGCACTCGATCTTCCGTACCAACTTCATACAGTTTAATACGACGGGCGAGGGAACGAAAAACCTCAACATCCGCAAAGCGCTCAGCCTTGCAATCGATAATGACACGCTGGTGTCCACCATCCTGAACAACGGTTCCGAAGCGGCAAACGGCGTTGTGCCGAAGGCAATGAGCAGCGGCGTGGCCGGAAAAACCTTCGGCTCCATGCAGGGGACTCTGACGTCTTATGATGAAGCCAAGGCGAAAGAATACTGGGCAAAGGGAGTTGCCGAATTGGGCGGAAAGGTTCCGCAGCTTACTCTCGTTCTGGATGATAACACCGAAAACAAAGATGTCGGCACCTATCTGCAGAGCCAGTTCAAATCCGTACTCGGCATCGACGTAAGACTGGATTCCAAAACGAAGGAAGCCAGAAGAGATCTGATGAAGTCCGGCAACTATCAGATGGGCCTCAACGCCTGGGGCGCCGACTACGATGACCCGATGACCTACCTGCAGATTTGGACGGAAAATAAGAACGCGTTCCGCGGAAACTTTAAAGATACCGATGCGGCAAACAATTACGCGAAATTGATTCAGAGTGCGCACGGTGAAAAGGACAACGAAAAACGCGCCGATCTGCTGGTACAGGCGGAAAAGAGCCTGATCACAGACAATGTGGTCGTCGCTCCTCTGTATTACATGGGTTCCGCCTATCTTATTAAATCCAACGTTTCCAATCTGATTGAACCCAACAGCGGCATTCTGGAATTGAAATACGTTACGGTACAATAAAATCGCTGTCGGCATTCCGTAAGGCTGTTGCCATGCAACAGCCTTACCTGCTGTAAAATCACAATGCGAACTCCAAGGGAGGAAGTAAATTGCAAAAATATATTATCAAACGGCTTGGTTACCTTTTGATCACTCTTTTGGTAATTACCACCGCAACCTTTTTCCTGATGCACAGTCTTCCCGGTACGCCGTTTGACGAAGATAAAATAAGCAATCTGAGCCCGGAGCAGCAGCGTCAGGTTTATGCCAGCTATGGTCTGGACCAGCCGGTTTACGTTCAGTATTTTAAATACCTCGGGAATATTTTTCAGGGGGATCTGGGCACCTCCACTCTGTATTCCGGACGGCCGGTGCAAGGAATCCTTGCGGACCGCATTGTGCCGTCCGCTCTGGTTGGAATTCAGGCTGTCCTCGCCGGCCTTGTCATTGGACTGATCCTTGGCATTATAGCTGCTTACCGGCATAATACTTCTCTGGACTATTTAACGATGGTCATCTCCGTGCTGGGGATTTCCGTCCCGAACTTTGTTGTAGCGGCTTTGCTTCAATATTTTTTCGGACTGAAATGGGGACTGCTTCCGGTTGCTTACTGGGAGAGCTATGCCTGCTCCATCCTGCCTTCCCTTGCGCTGTCCTTCGGCGTCATCGCGCAGATCGCCCGTTTTGTACGTACGGAAATGCTTACGGTTTTACAGCAGGATTATATTTTAATGGCGAAAGCAAAGGGACTCAGCCCGGTAAAGATTCTTCTGCGCCATGCGCTTCGGAATTCCCTGCTGCCTGTCATTACGATCCTTGGCTCCATCACAGTCAATATCCTGACCGGTTCTCTTGCCGTGGAAAGCATTTACAGCGTTCCGGGTATTGGCAGTCTGTTTGTGGATACCATTAAGGCAAACGATTATTCTACAATCCTGGGCCTCACACTTTTCTACAGTGCGTTTTACGTGGTTGTTATCCTTCTGGTTGATATCCTGTACTGCGTCATTGACCCAAGAATCCGGCTCGCGCCGTCAAAGGAGTGATACGATTGCAAAACATAGAACTTACGGAAGACTTGCTGGCTCCTGCTGAAACGGACGAGGGCGACCGGGAAAAAATATCACGGCCTACGCGGTCGGCCTTTCAGGACGGCTGGATTCGCCTGAAACAGAACAAGGGGTCGGTAATCGCTCTGGTGATCCTTCTCGTTTTGGTCGCTCTTGCCTTTTTAGGGCAGGCACTTACGAAAAATAATTACTACGATACGAATTATCAGGCGATCCTTCAGGCGCCGAATGCGGAGCACTGGTTTGGTACGGATAAATTCGGCCGCGATCAATGGGCACGCGTGTGGTACGGTACCCGCGTTTCCCTTTTGATTGCGTTTGTTGCCGCAACGCTCGATTTGGTGGTCGGTGTAACTTACGGCTCGATTTCCGCTTTGCTCGGCGGAAAAGTGGACGCTGTTATGCAGCGTATCATTGAAGTGCTGATCGGCATTCCGAATTTAATCATCGTCATCTTATTGATGATGGTCATGCCCGCGGGTATTGGAACCCTGATCATCGCCATGTCTATTTCCGGTTGGGTGAACATGGCCCGATTAGTCCGTGCGGAAATTCTGAAGCTGAAAGATCAGGAATTCATTCTTGCCGCCCGAATCCTCGGCACCTCCAACAAACGGATCATTCTGAAGCATCTGATCCCCAACACGATCGGGGTGATTGTCATCAATACGATGTTTACGATTCCCTCCGCTATTTTTACGGAAGCTTTCCTCAGCTTTATCGGAATTGGCCTTCAGGAGCCGAAAGCGTCTTTGGGCGTTTTGATTAACAGTGGTTTTCAGGTCATCAACAGCCAGTTATACCTGCTGCTTATTCCCGCCGTCATAATTGTTTTAATTATGGTGTGCTTCAGCATCCTGGGGGATGGTCTCCGCGACGCATTTGATCCCCGGATGCGTGTTTAGTGCAGAAAAGAGGCTGAAAAATGAGTAGTTTATTAGAAGTTGAAAATTTAGAAATAAACCTGCCAACGCAAAACGGAACCGTGAAGGCTGTTCGCGGGGTCAGTCTTTCTTTGGAGCCAAAGGATACATTGGCTATCGTTGGAGAATCCGGTTCCGGAAAAAGCATGATGGTGAAAGGAATCATGAAGCTGCTGCCGAAAACCGGTAAAATTGCGGCCGGCCGGGTAACGTTTGACGGGAAAGATATTACCGATTTTAACGATCGCCAGATGAGAAAGCTGAACGGTTCGGAAATTTCGATGATTTTTCAGGACCCGATGACTTCCCTGAACCCGACCATGACAATCGGAAAACAAATCGTTGAAATATTAGGGGAACATAAGAAAATGAATTCCCAGCAGATGAAGGAAAGAGCGTTGGAACTTCTGGGATTGGTCGGTATTTCCTACCCGGAAAAACGATTCAGCCAGTATCCTCATCAGCTTTCCGGCGGCATGCGTCAGCGCGTGGTGATTGCGATCGCACTTGCCTGCAACCCGAAGGTTTTGGTGGCGGATGAACCCACAACCGCACTGGATGTTACGATCCAGGCTCAGATCCTTGACCTGATGAAGTCGCTGCAAAGCAGGGTAAACACCTCGATTATCCTGATTACGCACAATCTTGGCGTGGTTGCCAGCATTGCCAATAAAGTCGCGGTTATGTACGGAGGCAAAATTGTGGAAAGCGGCCTGGTGGATGAAATATTCTACCATGCGCAGCACCCTTATACGCTCGGCCTGATTGCTTCCATCCCCAAGATTCATGAAACCGCAAGTGAGCTGAAAACAATCCCCGGCACCCCCCCGGACCTGATTGACCCGCCGAAGGGCTGCCCGTTTGCGCCGCGCTGTGAAAAAGCTCGGAAGGTCTGTCAGCAGTATCAGCCGAAATACACGCAGATTTCCGCCACGCACCGCTCTGCCTGCTGGCTGCAGCATCCCCTCGTGAAAAAATATCAAGAGAATACGGGCGGAAAGGAGAGCCGTGATGAGTGAAGTATTGCTGGAAGTGAAAAATCTTAAAAAATACTTTCAGATTGGGAATAAACAGACTTTAAAAGCGGTGGATGATGTTTCCTTTCAGATTTATAAAGGAGAAACGCTCGGCCTGGTCGGGGAATCCGGCTGTGGGAAATCCACACTGGGCAGAACCATCCTGCGGTTATATCACCCGACGGACGGTGAAATATTGTATGGCGGAAAGAAAATCAGCGGACCGCTTTCCAATGAAGAAGCCAAAGAATGCTGCGGTAAAATGCAGATGATTTTTCAGGATCCATACGCTTCTCTGGATCAGCGCATGAAGGTGCTTGACATTGTTGCGGAAGGACTGGATTCGCAGGAGACCCCGATGAGCAGGGAAGAGCGTGAAAAAACAGTCGTACAGCTGATGGAGATGGTGGGGCTTCAGAAAGAGCATATCGGCCGTTTTCCGCACGAGTTTTCAGGCGGCCAGCGGCAGCGGATCGGCATTGCCAGGGCCCTCGCCATCCATCCTGAATTCCTTGTGGCCGACGAACCGATTTCTGCGCTGGATGTTTCCATTCAGGCGCAGGTCGTCAATCTGCTGAAGAAATTGCAGAATGAGCTGGGTCTGACCTATCTGTTTATTGCGCATGATATTTCAATGGTAAAATATATCAGCAACCGAATCGGCGTCATGTACCTTGGCAGCCTGGTGGAATTGACCGCGAGCGAAACGATGTTTGACAAGCCGCTGCACCCCTACACGCAGGCGCTTCTTTCGGCAATTCCGCTGCCCGACCCAAGGGCGGAAAGAAACCGCAGCGGCGTCGTACTGGAAGGGACCGTGCCGAATCCGGTCAATATTCCGGACGGCTGCAAGTTTTGCTCGCGCTGCAAATATGCGATGGATATCTGCAAACGGTCAAGTCCTGTATTTCGGGAAGTGGAAAAAGACCATTGGGTTGCGTGTTACAGATACGATGGTGAAGCCCAATAATCCGGGCTCGTATCAAACAAAAAGCGGGTAGGTTCCTTGGACTTCGGAAATTCCGAAGCGGAGAACCACCCGCAGTTTTACGAGCTTTTTGGCCCGATACCCGGGCCCCGTATGTCCTTAAGAATTTTTCTCGGAACTGGATTCGTTGATAAAGTGAATGACTTCATGCGCGTCGGAAACGAGCTTGTCGTAGGCCTCTCCCATTTCCAGCACGATTCCGGAAGCAATTAAATTCACCAGCTCGATCGGCAGCGAATAAGAGTTATAAAAAACCCTGGTAGCCGTATCGCACAAATAATTCATGCTGTTCCGGGTTACCACGGGGGACTCCGGATTGTCCGTAATAGAAGTAACGCTCGCGCCCCGATACTCCGCATACTGCACAATGTTCCGCATCGTATCGTAATAGCGGGGAAACGAGATGGCAATCACATGGTCGCCGGGGTGAAGCTTGACCAGGTTCGCCTGAACATTGTCCAGGTCCTCCGGATGAACCAGAATCGCGTTGGCAATCAGCGGCGAAATGCGGCGGTAAAAATACTCGGAGACGACGCTGGAGACGCCCTGCCCGCAAATCAGCACGGTTTTGGCCTGAAGAATCAGCCGCGCGGTTTTTAAAATATGCTCTGTCGGCACGGTATCATAAAATTCGGCGCTTTGCGTGCGGGCGTTATTGATAATCTGCCGGATGACCATTTCCGGATTTCCGCGTTCCACCACGGGAAGATCCAATGAAAAATAACTGGTTTCCATAAAATTTTTCACCAGACGTTCCGTATGCGAACGGAAGGCTTTTTTCAGTTCAATAAAGTTTTCAAACCCGAGCCGCTTACACATGCGAAGGATGGTTACTTCGGAAACGCTGCTGCGCTGGCTGAGGTCTTTCAGGGAGATATAGCAGACGTCCTCCGGATTGGATAGAAGTATGTCCAGGATTTCCCTTTGCTTTCTGGTCAGGTTATGATAATTTTTATTAATTTTCTGGAAAGAATCGTCCGGCATAGTCTGTCCCTCATTTCTTACTCGTTCCTATCAATGATTATACCTTAAACTTGTTTTAATGAAAAGAATAATCTGAAAGAAGCTGCCGAAAACCGGCATTCTCATCATCTTGTGGGCCACACACGTAATATGCGGCAGCCACACCCCATCCGGCGTGGAAGACTGGAGTATAAATGCTGCTTTTAAAAAATATAAGAGTGAATTTGAATCATCCGAACGAAGTTGCGGATATGTTCATCGCGGGCGGAAAAATACAGGCGATTGGCCGCAAACTGGAACCCGCGCTGACGAATCTTGAAGTTCTTGACGGGGACGGCAGGACGGCGATACCGGGGTATATCGATCAGCATGTCCATATTACCGGGGGCGGGGGAGAGGACGGATTTTCCAGCCGCGTACCGGAAATCCAGCTTTCCGACTGTATTCGCGGCGGCGTTACCACGCTGGTCGGCTTGCTGGGAACCGATTCGGTCACCCGCAGCGTCGAAAATGTGGTGGCGAAAACAAAGGCGCTGCGCAGCGAGGGTTTAACCGCCTACTGCCTGACCGGAGCGTATGAATATCCCTCCCCGACTTTGACCGGTTCCGTGAAAAAGGATATTGCGTTTATTGAGGAAGTGATCGGCGTTAAGATTGCGATTTCCGATCACCGTTCGTCGAATCTGTGTAAGCGGGATCTGATTCGGCTTGCATCGGAAGCAAGGCTCGGCGGGCTTCTTTCCAGAAAACCGGGTCTGGTTCACATCCATGTGGGCAGCGGGAAGCGTAAACTCGGTTTATTATTCGATATTTTGGAAACCGAGGACATTCCGATTCAAATATTCCGTCCGACTCATGTGGGAAGAGTGTTTGACGACGCGGTGCGGTTTGCCAATTTAGGCGGATACATCGATTTTACCGCCGAGGAAGAAAGCAGGAAGTCAGCTCAGATAATGGTAAAAGCCTTTGAGCAGGCCCCTGTCGGACGCGTCACGCTCAGTACGGATTCGAACGGCAGTATGCCGAAGTGGAACGAGAACAGGGAGCTCGTCGGGATGGGTGTCGGGCAGATTACAACCCTCCACCGTACCGTAAAGTCGCTTGTACAGGATTGCGGGGTTCCGCTTTCTCAGGCGATACTTCCCGGCACTGCTACCGTGGCGAAGGCGCTGGGGCTTGCCGATCGGAAGGGCCGCCTTGCACAAGGGTACGACGCCGACCTGATTTTGCTCGACGACCGGCTGAATATCGATACCGTTATGGCCGGCGGCGCCATCATGATGAAAACCGGCAGTCTTATCAAAAAAGGAATTTTTGAAAAATAATAAAATCAGTTCAAATTTCATATTGAGAGAAGAGGATTTATTTTGGATGAGGAAAGATTAATTCAATTGATCCGGGAGGTTTCCAACGCGAACGGCGCTTCCGGATTTGAAGACGATGTATTAAAGGTTTTGCGTAAGCAGGGGGAGGGACTGGGGGATTTTTCGGAAGATTCCCTGCGGAACCTGTACCTGAAACGCGCGGGCAACCGGGGCGGCCGTCCGGTCGTTCAGCTGGATGCCCATACGGATGAAGTGTCGTTTATGGTGCAGGCGATTAAGCCGAACGGAACACTGGTGTTTATCACTCTTGGCGGCTGGGTCGCGAATAACATTCCGGCGCATAAGGTGCGTGTACGCAACGCGGAAGGGAATTATATTCCCGGTATTATTGCAAGTAAGCCCCCGCATTTTATGAGCGAAGCGGAGCGCAATGCACCGGCCGACGTGTCCCATATGGTGATTGACGTTGGTGCGACTTCCCGGGAAGAGGCTGTTAACGACTTTAAGATCCGCATTGGGGAACCGGTAGTTCCGGACGTTG
Organism: Caproiciproducens sp.; assembly: GCF_053840905.1. Lineage (NCBI taxonomy): Bacteria > Bacillati > Bacillota > Clostridia > Eubacteriales > Acutalibacteraceae > Caproiciproducens > Caproiciproducens sp. The sequence goes on along the minus strand of NZ_JBNLXQ010000003.1, from coordinate 41,021 downwards.
ATTTTGAATATAGGAAACAGAAAGACCTGCTGATTGGGAAGGCCTTTGACTGCCGTCTGGGCTGCGCGGCCATTTTGGAGACCATGTGTACGCTGCGGGGGAAAAACCTGAATGTGGACGTAACCGCAGGCTTTGCCGTTCAGGAAGAAGTCGGTACGCGCGGTGCTTATGTAACCAGCAACACCATCCGCCCCGACATTGCCATCGTTTTTGAGGGATGCCCGGCGGACGATACGTTTACCGAGGAGTACATGACTCAGACGGCGATCAAAAGAGGGCCTATGCTGCGTCATATTGATGCCCGTATGATCACCAACCCCCGCTATCAGCGTTATGTTCTGGATTTGGGCAGAAAACTTGGGATTCCGGTGCAGGAATCGGTCCGCACAGGCGGTTCCACCAACGGAGCACCGATTCATTTGTCCAACGCCGGCGTTCCGGTAGTCGTTGTGGGGCTCCCGGTACGTTATATCCACACGCATTACGGCATTGCGGCTTTGTCCGATTTGCGGAACGCCGTAAAGCTGGCAAGCGCGGTGATTGAATCGCTGGAGGAAGATATCATAAAATCCTTCTGACACTGTTTTTTGAAGATTTGTAATCACAGAGCTGAAATTACATAGGGGGCCGTATCATGATGGATCAGAAAACAATAGAACAATATTTTGAGGCGCATCGGGAAGAGATGCTTCGCGATATGAGCACGCTGATTCGAATCCCGAGCGAAAAAGGGGAACCCAAAGAAGGAATGCCTTTTGGGGAGTATCCGGCAAAGGCGCTTGCCGCAGCCGTGCAAATTGCGAAGGACATGGGACTTTCAGTAAAAAATTATGATAACTATGCGGCGGCTGTCAATCTGAATCACCTTCCAAGGCAGCTGGATATTCTGGCGCACCTGGATGTTGTTCCCGCGGGGAACGGCTGGACGGTGACGCGGCCGTTTGAGCCGCTTGTCAAAGACGGCAGATTATACGGCAGAGGTTCTGCGGATGACAAAGGCCCGGCAATCGCTGCGCTGTACGCCTTGAAAGCGGTTCGTGACCTGGATGTTCCGCTGAAAAAGAACGCCCGTCTGGTTCTGGGAACCGATGAAGAATGCGGCAGCGCGGACATTACCCATTATTATGAACAGGAATCGGAAGCGCCCATGACTTTTTCGCCGGATGCCGCGTTCCCTGTGATCAATATTGAAAAGGGACGTTACAGCATCTGGGTGAAGGCCGGCTGGAAAGAAGACTTTGCGCTGCCGCGCGTTCTTTCCGTTCACGGCGGCGTAAAAAGCAACGTGGTTCCCGACACTGCCGAGGCTGTGGTGGAGGGACTTTCCGTGCGGGAGCTTTCCGCCTACACTGCCGCGGCTGCCGCTAAAACCGGCATTTCGTTTGAATGGAAGGAGAATAACGGAAAAATTGTCGTGGAAGCGCATGGAGCCTGTGCGCACGCTTCTTCACCGGGCGACGGAAATAATGCAATTACCGGGCTCATCGATTTATTAGTCGGAATTCCATTTGCAAAATCGGAAGGATTTGAGAAACTTCGCGCCGTGAATCAGCTTTTCCCGCACGGCGACTGGCTCGGAAAAGCTTCCGGAGTAGCCATGGAAGACGAGATTTCCGGTCCTCTGACGATGAGCCTGAATCTGTTCGAGTATGAGCCTACGGGACTGAAAGGCTATTTTGACGGTCGTACCCCGGTCTGCGCCACCGATGAGAATTTAAAAGAGATCTTTTGCGCGAAAGCAAGGGCGTACGGTTTGACTCCGGATGGTAAAGGCGTTTCGCCGGCTCACTATGTCCCAAAGGATACGCCCTTTATTCAGACGCTGCTGAAATGTTACGAGCAGTATTCGGGCATAAAGGGAGAGTGCATGGCGATTGGCGGGGGAACTTACGCACATCGCCTGAAAAACGGCGTCGGCTTTGGATGCTCCATGCCGGAAACGGACAACCATATGCATGGCGCGGACGAATATGCGGTCATTGATGAACTGCTGCTGGGAGCGAAAATTTTCACACAGGCAATTATTGATCTTTGCTCCTGAAGAAATATTTTCCCCGATTGAAACAACTTTTTCGCTTTGGCGGGTAGCATACTGTAAAATAATATGAAAAGAAAAGCCGGGATTTTCGCTCTCCGTCAGGAGCAGCGCAAATCTCCGGCTTTTTTAATTTTCGCTGACATTTGCCGCACAGCAGGGGAGAGCGGCTTCACGGCGTTTCTGAATTCCTCCATCCTATGGAGGCGTTGGAAAAGTTACATTCCATTCAATTGCGGATAAAAATGCGGCCACCACAAAAAGTGATGGCCGCATTCAACTGAAATATCGGAATCTCATTGTGAGGTTGGATTGCTGCCTGCTTATTCGCCTACGACCGATTTTACAAATGCGGTAAGAGCCTCGTCCTTGCTGTTTGCGTAGAAAAGCTTTTTAAAGTGCGCGCCGCCGAGGGCGCCCTTCAGCAGTTCCTGGTCGATCCCCTTCAGGCAGGTAATGAGATCGTGGAAATTGTTTGCCCTTACGGCGTCAAGAATCTTCTTGTTGCTGCGCTCGACCTCCTGCTTTTCCTTCGGATAGCCGCCGCCGCTCTCACAGCCGAACAGCTTTTCAAAGATATATTCCAGGTTGCACTCCGCGCCCCAGCCGAAGCCCTTTGCAAAGGGCAGGGAAATCGCGTTGCCGTCGTTGATCTGGGCAAACATGAAGGCGTCGCTCGGGTCGACCACATGGCCGCAGATCACGCCGGGGAAGCTGTTGAGCGCGAGCATGGCCCCCTCGCCGGTGCCGCAGCCGGTAACGACATAATCGGCCGCGCCGCTGTTCAGCAACACGGCGGCCAGAATGCCGTTCTGCACATAGGTCAGCCATCCTTTATCCGTGGCCGTATACATGCCGTAATTGTATACCGTATGACCCATTGGTTCGACTACCTTTTTCAGTACGCCGTAGATCAATTCATTTTTTGCGGACTGGCTGTTTTCGTTTATCAGTGCTATTTTCATGGTATCTCTCCTTTATTTCCTCGGGCCACGTGATTGCCGTCCGGGGGATTTTTTATAAAATGGTTTTTATCTGCTTCAATACGGAATCCGTGTCCAGACCGTATTCCCGCAGAAGCTCGTCCGGTTTTCCGGATTGTCCGAAACGATCCTGTACCCCGATCTTTTTGAACCGGAAATCGCCTTTGCCGATCAGCACGGCGGATACCGCGTCGCCTAAGCCGCCGATCACGCTGTGCTCTTCGATGGTGACCGCCTTTTTGCACCGGGAGGCGTAACGCAGCACGCAGTCCTCGTCGATCGGTTTGATGGTGTGGATGTTGACTACGGAGGCGGATACCCCGCTTTCCGACAGCCTCGCCGCACATTCCAGCGCGGTGGCCACCATGATGCCGCAGGCGAACAGGACAACGTCGCCGCCTTCCCGCAAAACATTGGCCTTTCCGATTTGAAACGGCATTTCCTGCTCGAATACCGGAGACGCGGGCCTTGCGAGACGCAGATAGGCGGGACCTTTCATCGCCGCCACCGCGTTGACGGCGCGCTTCGTTTCGTTTGCGTCGCACGGTACGATCACCGTCATGCCCGGGATCACGCGCATCAGAGCGAGGTCCTCGATAGCCTGGTGGCTGCCGCCGTCCTCGCCAAGCGTGATTCCCGCGTGCGTCATGCCCAGCTTTACGTTAAAATTCGGGTACGCGACGCTGTTGCGCACCTGCTCGTACGCGCGCCCCGCGCCGAAGATGGCGAACGTGCTGCAGAACGGGATAAATCCCATTGTGGAAAGTCCCGCGGCCATGGAGATCATATTTGCTTCCGCTATTCCCCCGTTAAAGAAACGCTCCGGATATTTTTCGGCGAAGCCGTTGGTCATGGTTGCGTGCGCTAGATCGGCGTCCAGAACGACGATCTTGTCGTTTTTTGCGCCAAGGTCGACCAGCGCTTCCCCGTAGGCGGCTCGTATTGCTTTTAATTCACTCATTCTATCAGCCCTTCATTTCTTCGAGCGCGGCATCCCGCTCGGCGGGAGAGGGTGCTTTCCCGTGCCAGCCCACTTGATTTTCCATAAAGGAAACACCTTTTCCTTTGACCGTATGCGCCAGAATGCATTTCGGTTTTCCCGGCCTTGCGGGGATTTCCAGCGCACTGATCACCTGGCCGATCTCGTTGCCGTCGGCCAACTCGATCACGTCGAACCCAAACGCCTCGAAGCGGTCCCGCAGGTTGCCCAGAGCCATGACCTGGTCGTTGGTTCCGTCGATCTGCAGCCCGTTGTTGTCGACCATCACTGTCAGATTGTCCAGCTTGTAGTGGGCGGCCGCGGTGCATGCTTCCCAGACCTGCCCTTCCTGCAGTTCACCGTCGCCGAGGATCGTGTAGACCTTCTGGGGGCCTTTCGCCGCTTTGGCTCCCAGCGCCATCCCTACGGCGATGGAAACGCCCTGGCCGAGCGAGCCGGTCGAAGCGTCCACGCCGGGGACCTTTTTCACGTCCGGATGGCCTTGAAGAATGCTGTGAAGCTGACGGAAATTTTTAAATTCCGCCCTGTCGAAAAATCCCATTTCGCCCAGGACCGCATAATAACAGGGAGCCGCGTGCCCTTTGCTGAGCACAAACCGGTCCCGCGCCGGGTCGTCCGGGTTTTTGGGGTCCACTCTCATCTGTGTGCAGTATGTCGCTGCGAGCAGCTCCACCATGGAAAGGGAGCCGCCCGGATGCCCGCTGGCCGCGCCGGCGACCATTTCAATGATGTCGCGGCGCAGCTGTGTGCACAGGGAAAGAAGTTGTTGATTGTCCAGTTTTTTCATCTGAATACCCAGTTCCGTTTCTTATTTTTTCAGGGTACGGGCTTTTTTCAGAAAATCGATATAGACCGCGCCCAAAATGACACATCCTCTTACGACGAACTGCCAGTAGCTGTTGATGCGGAGAAGATTCATGCCGTTGTTTAAGACGCCGATAATCAGGGCGCCGACAATCGTTCCGCCAAGGGTACCGACACCGCCGTTAAAGCTTGTGCCGCCCAGAACCGACGCGGCGATCGCGTCGCGCTCAAAGCCCTCGCCGACGGACGGCTGGCCGGAATAGAGGCGCGCCGCAAGCACCACACCGGCAAGAGCGGCTAAAATACCGCTCATCATGAAGACGCGCATCTGGACCGATCTGGTGTTGACGCCGGCATATTTCGCGGCCTCCGCGTTTCCGCCCGTGGCGTAAACGTGGCGTCCGAAGCCCGTGCGGTTCATAATAAAGAACAGGACGATGAAAACAAAAGCGACCACAAATACCGGGGTCGGGATTCCGAACAGATCGCCGGTGCCGATCAGGTTGAACGTCTCGTTGGTGCACTGGGTGGGCTGGCCGCCGGTTACGACATAGCCGACGCCGCGCACGATAATCTGTGTGGAAAGAGTTACGATAAAGGGCGGGATCGTGGTATGGGAAACGACGTATCCGTTGAAGAGCCCGAGCAGCGCGCCGAAAGCGAGCGCCGTCAGAATGCACACCGCCAGCGGAAGCCCGGCGTTTGCCAGACGTACCGTGATAACGCCGGAAGCGGCGGCGCACGAACCGACGGACAGATCAATTCCGCCGCAGATCAGGACACAGGTGATTCCGAACGCGATCAAAACGTTTACACAGGACTGCCGCAGCAAGCTCAGCAGGTTTGTAGAAACAAGGAAAGTATTGGTAGTGAGGGAAAGCGCGATGCAGAGTCCCAGCACCGCGGCAATCGCGGCCAGGTTGCGTCTCAGCCAGTTTATGGCTATGTTTCCAGACGCTCCGCTTTTCAGTGCCGCGGATTCCGAATGGTTAGTATTGCCCATTTTATTTGTTTCCTCCTTCCACTGCGTAGGACATGATAATCTCCTGAGAGATTTCGTCTACATCAGGGTCTAATATTTTAACAAGTCTGCCTTCGCTCATAACCGCAATACGACTGGAGTTATTAATGATCTCAGGCAATTCGGACGAGATCATGATAATAGATACCCCTTCTTTGCTCAGGTCGCTCATCAGCTTGTAGATTTCCGCCTTTGCGCCCACGTCGATGCCGCGGGTCGGTTCATCCAGGATCAGAACCTTTGGCTTGGACGCCAGCCATTTTGAAATGACAACCTTCTGCTGGTTACCGCCGGACAGCTCGCCCACCAGCTGGTTGACGGATGCCATGCGTATCGAAAGTTTATTCTGATATGTGGAGATCAAATTCGTTTCTTTTTTACGGTCGATTCTGAGATTATGGATAAATTCCTTCAACACCTGAAAAGTAAGGTTCACCGCGATGCTGTGGCCCAGAAAGAGCCCCTGTTCCTTACGGCTTTCGGGAACCAGCGCGATGCCCGCGCGGATTGCTTCCGTCGGATTGGAGACAGACACCTTTTTTCCTTCGATCCATACTTCGCCGGAGTGGATTTTGTCGATTCCGAACAGCGCGAGAGCCGTTTCCGTCCGGCCCGCGCCCACGAGCCCGGCAAAGCCCAGAATCTCGCCCTTTTTCAGGTCGAAGCTGACGTCCTTCACAGCCCTGCTGCACAGCCCTTTGACCTGCATCAGCGTCTCGCCGCCCACAACGCGCTCCTGTCCGTAGATCTCGTCGAACTTGCGGCCGACCATCATGCTGATCAGCTCTTTTTCGGTTGTTTCCGCCGTGTTTTTCGTACCGATAAATTTACCGTCGCGCAGCACGGTGACTGTGTCGCAGACAAGGAAGGTCTCCTCCATACGGTGTGAAATGTATATGATGGCCACGTTTTTTTCCTTCAGCATTTTTACCTGCCGGAAAAGGTCCTCTACCTCGGCGTTGGCCAGCGAAGCGGTAGGCTCGTCCATAATAATCACTTTTGCGTTTTCATTGATGGCGCGCGCGATTTCCAGCATCTGCTGCTTTGCGATCGACAGACCGGAAATCAGGCGGTTTGTCGGCAGATCGATTCCCATCACGTCCAGCGCGGCGCGGGTTTCACGGTGCATTCTGCGCTGGTCGATCAGCCCCGATTTTGTCTTGGGTTCCTTGCCAAGAAAAAAGTTTTCGGCGATCGTCATACTGGGAACGTTGCTGATTTCCTGATGGATAAAGCTGATACCGTAACGGCGGGCGTCGTCCACAGTATTGATCTGTACCGCTTCTCCGCCTATCTTGACATCGCCTTGATCGGCATGGTAAATACCGCCGAGAATCTTCATCAAAGTGGATTTTCCGGCACCGTTTTCCCCCATCAAAGCACGTACCTCCCCCGGTTTAATGGAGATCGATACGTCATCCAGAACTTTGTTGGAGCCAAATGACTTAAAAATGTTGTTCATCTCAAGGGTATACTCACTTGGCATTGAATCACTTCCTTTTACTGCTTGCCGCCTGAAAGACGGCATTTACTTTGGAAACAGGCCATGAATTTCATAAATTAGTTGCGTAACCGGTCACCAATCCGTGAAGAGGTGACCGATCACGCTCAGATTTTCATTGAGAAATCGATTTTTTTATTTGTCTACGTTGCTGGCGTCGATAATGGTCATCGGCATAATGACGTTTGCTTCCACTTTTTCGCCGGCGATGAGCTTGTATGCGGTTTCCACTGTGGTACGGCCGATGCCGGTCGGGTCCTGAGCGGCGGAAGCGACCATTTCGCCCGCGCGGATAAAGCCTTTTCCTTCATCGGAGCCGTCGACGGATACAACCTTGACATCCTTGATTTTTCCCGCTTCCTTCAGTGCCGAAATGGCGCCGCGGGCGGTAGGATCGTTAATGGTGAAAACGCCGTCGAGATCCGGATAGGCATTGATAAAGTCGACCATGATCGGCTGTGAGTAGTCCGCGGTCGCTTTTTCCACGTCCTTGCTCTGAAGGATCTTGATGTCCGGGTAGTTTGCTTTGATTTCGTCTTCAAAACCCTTCTGGCGGGCATGGCAGGTGGTGGTGGTGCTGAAAGTGACTTCAACGATATTGCCCTTGTTGTTCAGTGCCTTCGCGAGGGCCTGCGCGCACATATGTCCGGATGCCTCGTTGTCGGAAACGATCGTGCTGGCGACCAGCTCGGGGTTTTTAACGCCTACGTTAAAAGCGATGACCGGAACGCCGGCCTTCTGGCAGGTTTCCAGGGTCGCGCGGACGCCGTCCGAGTTGATGGGGGACAGGCCGATTACGTTACAGCCCTGGTTGATCAGGTCGATTACGTCGTTCATCTGCTTGTTCTGGTCTCCCTGGGAGTCCATCACCACAAGGCTGTCGTCCGAGCTTTTGAGCGCCTTCTGCATACCTTCTTTGATCTGTACAAAAAACACGTTTGTGAGGTTCGGTACGGAAATGCCGATTTTGAGCGGTTTGCCGGCAGCTGTGCCCGATGCGGCGCTCTCAGCCGCACTGCCCGCCGCGCTGGCCGCCTGTGAAGAGGCCGCGCCGCTGTTTCCGCAGGCCGCCAGAGACAAAACCATAGCCATGGCCAGGATGATTGCACTTAATTTTTTCATTTTAAAGCTCCTTTTCATTTTGAGTTTCTCCTCTTTGCAAATCTTTGCAAATTATCATTATAACCGGCAGGACGATCCATCATAAATCAGCAGCCAAGGTAACCGCCGTCTACCGGAATAATTGCGCCGTTAAGATAATCGGATGCATGGGAAGCGAGAAAGATCGTTACGCCCTTGACATCGTCCGGCGTGCCCCAGCGCCGTGCCGGGATGCGGCTTGTGATTTCGGCGTTGCGGGTTTCGTCCTCAATGATTTTTGTATTCATCTGCGTGTCCATGTAACCCGGCGCGATCGCGTTTACATTGATCCCCTCGCGGGCCCATTCGTTGGAGAGCGCTTTGGTGATCTGGGCGACGCCGCCTTTGCTGGCAGCGTAGGCCGGAACGGTGTAGCCGCCGAAGAAGCTGAGCATGGAAGCGATATTGATGATTTTTCCGCTCTTCTGTTTGAGCATTTCGCGCCCCGCAAGCTGGCAGAGCATGAAAACGGCGGACAGGTTGATATTCAGGACCAAATCCCAATCCTCTATCGAAAAATCCTCCGACTTGCTGCGGCGCTGAATGCCCGCGGCCGGAACGAGGATATCAATTTTTCCGCCGAGCTTTTCCAGCGCTTCCCGGAACGCGCGGTTCAGTTCTTCACGGTTGCCGAGGTTGGCGCGGACGGCGTGGGCTTTGAAGCCCCGATCGCAGAATTCCTTCGCGGCAGCCTCCGTGCCGGCTGAAATATCGATGATCGCCACTTCGGCTCCCGATTCCATCAGGCCTTCGGCTATTCCGTGGGACAGACCCGAAGCCGCGCCCGTTACGATCGCTTTTTTTCCCGTTAAATCGAATAAGTTCATACTTTTTCCTTCCTTAAAATTACTTTCCGGCGGCTGCGTTGACAACATTGACCAGCGGCTGATCCAGAGCGCCCCGAACGGCTTCCTCCGCCACCTTGCGCTCCAGCTCGACTGCGGACTCTTCCGAGTACCAGGCGATATGCGGAGTGGCAAGGAAGTTCGGAAGGCTCAGAAGAGGGTTGTCCTTCGCAATCGGTTCCGGGCTGAAGACATCGCAGGCCGCGCCGGCGATCTCCTTGCCGGAAAGGGCGTTGAACAGGTCCTGCTCATTGATGATGCCGCCGCGGGATACGTTGATGAGATAGGCGCTTTCCTTCATTTTCTTTAACTGCGGGGCCGCGATCAGATCGCGGTTCCCGTCCAGCGGGCAATGTACGGAAATAATGTCGGAACGCTTTAGCAGCTCGTCCAGGCTGACCATTTCCATATAGTCCTTCGTGCGGCCGGCCTTTTGTGCGTATTCATCATAGGCAAGGACCTTCATTCCAAAGGCTTTGGCTCTTTCCGCGAAAGCGGTGCCGATCCGTCCTACGCCGATTACGCCGACCGTCTGAGTGGACAACCTGTAAATGGGGATCGCCCTCTGGTATTCCCAGACGCCGCTTTTTACATTGCCGTTATTCAGAACGATTTTTCTGGCAAGGGCCAAAGCAAGCGCCATCGCGTGATCCGCCACTTCGTACATCCCGTAGTCCGGCACATTGCAGACTTTAACGCCGTGCTTCGTGGCGGCCGTCAGGTCAACATTATCCACACCCACGCCGTAACGCACAATCACCCGGAGGTCCGGCAGATTGTCAAACACCTTTTCTGTGAAGGGGGCATACTGATTAATCACCGACTTGAATCCTACGCATTCACGAATCAGGTCGTCTTCCGTCTTACATTGGAGCCAGGGCGCTTCCAATCCGGCCGCTTCCAGCACTCCGGCTTCCACCGTAATGCTGTCATGGTCGCAGTCTGTAATCGCCACAAGATTCCGGTTGAGCATTCGCTACACTCCTTTTTGAATTTTAAATATAAAATTTGATTTCGATCTTTATTATATAAGCGCGCCGATTATTACGCAATAGTGAAAATCAATGAATAAATTTGATAAAGAATAGGCAAATTAGCCAAAAAATCGATTAGCATATGCTTAAAACGACTTTATAATTCGCTAATTCATATAATATAGTGAAAAAGGGCATTTTTATTTGTATTAAACATTTTGCTGGAAATATGCTAAATAAATACTTGATTTTTATAGAAATTATTTATATAATAGATTATGAAATTGAATATAATATTTTATATTTGATAGATTATTTAACAACTGTTTATAGAATTCCCATATTTTTTGATGACATACTGCTTTGCTTGTGATAAAATAAACAAGTTGTTAATCATCGTTATTGTTTTCAGACAGGCTGCTGGCAGCCGTTCAGTCTAAACGGAATGCGAAAAAATTGGATGGCTTCTGCACTGTCGTCCATAGGAGGTCAAGTATGGAAAAGCAACCCCTTTCTTTATTGGAATGGGCTTACGGCCAGATCAGGGACCAAATTATGTCCGGCGAAATGGAGCCGGGTAAAAAGGTCGTTGTCAATCAAGTTGCCGAAAGTCTTTCGATCAGTCCCACCCCCGTCAAAGAAGCGATGAACCGTTTGGTGGCGGAGGGGCTGATGGACATGCTGCCCCGGCGGGGCTTTGTTGTGAAACAGTTGAGCATGGACGAAATCCGCAATATCATGGACTGCCGTATCATGATGGAAACCTTTGCGGCGATACCGGCGGCGGAAAATTTTCACGCGCACCCTGAAATTCAGGTGAAAATGCGCGAGGTATTGAGGAAAATGGCGGATGTTCAGGCCAATGACTACGTTAGGGCCAACCAGTATGAACAGATTTATCACGGAAGCATTATCCGACTGACGGAAAACCGGAAGCTGACGGAGCTTTACGATATGCTGATGGGCGTGAGCTTCTCCTTCCTGGTCTATGCTTCCTCCAGACATCCTATGGAACGGCATGAAGCCGCCCATCAGGAGCATAAGCTGATGTATGAATGCCTGGAAGAGGAAGAGGGCAAAAAGCTGGAGACCCTGATCCGCATGCATCTGGAAAACACGATGAAGCTTTACGAGACGTTTTTACCCGCTTATACCAAAAAAAAATACTGACGGATCCACATCTAATGTATCCACATTTTGATTTTCCATGCCCTGCCGGCTGCGGTTTGGGCAAATCACGTTCAATATTTCCATTGAATTTCAGAAAGGACTTTATTTTAAGATGTCAAAAGGTATGATGCTGATCGGGGAACCGATGGGGCTGTTTATCGCGCAGTCCGAGGGCCGTCTGGAGGATATCCCCGGCTTCTCCTGCGCCGTTGCGGGGGCCGAGTTCAATGTTGCGGTGGGAATGACCAGGCTGGAGCATTCCGCAAGCTATCTTACAAAATTGGGACGGGACCCCTTCGGGAAGCAGATCGTAAAGGCGATGGAACGCAACGGGATCCACACCGATCTGGTTTCCTGGAGCGAGGATCACAGCACCGGCTTCATGATGAAATCCATGGTTTCCTCCGGTGATCCCGATATCTTTTACTTCCGTAAAAATTCCGCGGCGTCTACTTTGAGCGCCGAAGATATTGCCCGGGTGGACTTTTCGGCCTATCGGTGGGTGCACGTTACCGGAATCCTGCCGGCGCTTTCCCGGTCCACCAGAGAAGCGACGATGTTTTTGCTGGAAAAAGCCCGCGAAAACGGGCTGACCGTTTCTTTCGATCCGAATCTGCGGCCTCAGCTTTGGGCCGATCAGCAGGAAATGGTGCGGGTTTTGAATGAAATAGCGGCAAAAAGCGACATGGTTCTTCCCGGTGATTCGGAGGGCCTTATCCTTACCGGAAGCAGAGAGCCGGAAGCCATCGCCGATTTCTACTTGAAGCGGGGAGCCAAAACCGTGGTGGTCAAGCAGGGGGCGAAGGGCGCTTATGTTGCGCGTGCGGAGGAACGCTTCTTCGTTCCGGGATTCCCCGTGGAGAAAGTGGTCGACACGGTCGGCGCGGGCGACGGATTCGCCGTGGGCATCATCAGCGCGTTGATGGAAAACCTGCCGCTGAGGGAGGCGGTGCGCCGGGGAAACGCGATCGGTGCCATTCAGGTCATGTCCCGCGGCGACAATGAAGGGCTGCCGACCAGGGAGCAGCTGCGGCATTTTATGCAGGAAAAATGAAATACTATATAAAATACTATTGATACTAATTAAAAGAGAAAGAGGAACCGATCATGAAAAACCTGATGGATATTATCACGGGCGCCGCCCTGGTGCCGGTGGTTGTTATTGACGACCCTGCCAGATCCGCGGATCTGGGAAGGGCGCTGTGCGCCGGGGGGATTCCCGTGGCCGAGATTACCTTCCGCACGGATTGCGCGCGGCAGGCGTTGCGGGAGGTGGCTGAAAAGGTGCCGCAAATCACCGTCGGAGCCGGTACCGTCCATACGGTGGAGCAGGCGAAAAGCGCCGTGGATGCCGGGGCGAAATTTATCGTGACGCCGGGGTTTGTCCCCGCCGTTGTGGAGTGGTGCCTGAAAAACGATATTCCGGTGATCCCCGGCTGCTCCAATGCGACCGATCTGGAAGCGGCGCTCCGTTTTGGTCTGGATACCGTTAAGTTTTTCCCGGCAGAGGCCAGCGGCGGGACCAGGGCGCTGAAATCGTTCGCGGGCCCTTACAAAGGGCTTCGTTTTATCCCCACAGGCGGAATCAGTGAAAACAATGTGGAAGAATATCTTTCCCTTTCCAACGTAGCCGCGTGCGGCGGTTCGTGGATGGTGCCGAAAGATTTAATCGAAGCGGGAGATTTCAGCCGGATCGTCGGCCTGTGCAGGGAAGCTGTGCGCAGGGCGTTCGGGTTTGAGCTGCTGCATGTCGGCGTCAACACAAAGGACGCTCAGGACGCGTCCAACGTGGCGAACAGCTTTGCCGGCCTTCTTTCCATTCCGGTCACGGAGTTCCCGGGCGCTTATTTTGCCGGGACCATGTTTGAAATCGTGAAGGGCCCGTTCCTGGGCGAAAACGGGCATATCGCCATTCAGACCAACGATATCGGGCGCGCGGTCCATCATTTTGAGTGCATGGGAGCGGAGCTGGACAAAAGTTCGGCGGTGCGCGACGAAAACGGCGGTCTGATCGCAATTTACTTCAAACAGACGATCGGCGGCTTTGCCATCCATTTGAGAAGAAAGTAAGCCGCTTCGGCGAAAAATAATATCCGGCGGCCCGAACGGCGTGCGGAAAACGCCGCCGAACGGAACCGTTCTTCTATGAACGGAACGGAATCAGAAAAACATTGAAAAATCCCCCAACCGTAGTTCCAAACTACGGTTGGGGGATTCGTTCTGTCGGCGTACGGGCCTGAAATGATCCGGATCGATGCCCGCGATCTTACGCAGACGCTGTTTGATCTGCTGGGATGGATTTCAGTGTAAACTGGCCGGCCAGTTTCTTCAGCGACTGCGCCTGTGCGGACAGCTCCTCGCTTTCCGCAGCGCTTTCCTGCGCCGTCGCGGAATTCGTCTGTACCACGTCGGAAATTTGCCCCACGCCCAGCGTTACCTGTGCGATCGCAGCCGATTGCCGGTTGGTGGCGTCGGAAATTTTCTCAATGGTACCGGTGACTTCTTTCGCGCTTTCCACGACCCGGAGCAGGGACTTTGCCGTTTCGTCGGCAATCCTGGTACCGTGTTCCACCTGCTCCATGGAGCCCGCGATTAAGGCGGTCGTGTCTTTTGCAGCCCGGGCGCTTTTGCTTGCCAGATTTCTCACCTCGTCGGCCACTACGGAAAAGCCCTTCCCCGCCGCGCCTGCTCTCGCCGCTTCCACGGCGGCGTTCAGGGCGAGAATATTGGTCTGAAAGGCGATATCCTCAATGGTCTGAATGATTTTCCCGATCTGACCGGAGGACTCGCTGATCCGCCCCATGGCCGCGACCATTTCCTCCATATGCCGATTGCTTGTCTCGATCTCAAAAAGAACCGTATTCACATTTTTACTGGCGCCGTCGGCCTGTTCCGCGTTCGATCGGATATTTTCCGATATTTCCGCAATCGCCGCGGTGAGCTCCTCCACGGAGCTCGCCTGTTCGGCCGCTCCCTGCGCCAGGGCCTGGGCCCCCTGCGAAACCTGTCCCGCTCCGGTGGAAACCTGTTCCGCCGTCTGGTTGATTCGCCCGAGAGCATCGTTCAGGGAAATCAGAATGCTGTGAAACGATTGTTCTATTTCGATATAGTCTCCGATGTACTCCAGTTCGGTGCCGACGGCGAGATTCCCGCGTCCCATTTCGCTGAGCATCCGTTTGATGTCGGCAATATATTCCCGGATTGTTCCGGCCGATTTTTCAAAGGACGCGCCGAGCTGTCCGATCTCGTCGTTCGATCTCCGCTGAATGGGAAAGCTCAGATTGCCTTCCGCCATTTTTTCTGCGGCGTCCGCCATTTCCTTCAGCGGCCTTCGGATGCTTCGGCCCATTTTCAGCGTAATGATCAGGGACAGCAGGACCGCCAGAAAAATGACCGCCAGAATGCTTCCCTTCGCCGCGGAGGACTGTGCGGCAAGGCTGGCGGATACCTTGCGGCCGCTCTCCGTTTTTTCGCTGATCAGAGCGCTGGTATCGGAGAAAATTTTGTTGGAAAGCGGTGTCGCCTGCTTGCTCAGAATGTTCTGCGCGTCGTCCGTTTCGCCGCTTTTTACAAGCTCGACGATCTGCGACCGCAGCTTTTCATAATTGGCCAGATTATCCTGAATGTCATTGTACAGGCCCAGCTCTTTGCTTCCGTCCATACTTTTTTCCATGTCAGAAAAGAAGGTGTTCACCTGCCCGTTTGATTTTTCCAGTTGAGTCGCGTACGAATTCCGGTCCCTGACATCCGTTGTGTAAAGCATATCGCGGAGCACAGCGCTGTTGTCTTTGAATTCCGAGTTGAACAGGCCGATCTCTCCCTGCGCAAAGCCAAAATCCACCAGGGCCGCGCTGTACTTTGCCTCGATATCGGACATTACGATCAACCCGGCAATGCCGCCGATGCTGCAGATGACAATGACAAAAAGAAAAGAAAGCGCCAATTTTGTGCCGATCTTCTTATCTTTCAACATCTTCCAATACCCTCCTCCATTGTGCTTTTGTTTCCACACCGTACCGGCCGGAACGCGGTATCCGAATCGAAATCAAAGCCCCAGAAAATCACGGAATACCCGGCTGATGCGCGCGGCCTCAGCCGCGTTTTCCATTTCGCTGAAAATGCGGAGCACCGGTTCCGTCCCTGAAAAACGGCAGATAACCCATCCCCCGTTCTTAAAATATACCTTGCATCCGTCCATGTAGGAGATTTTTTCGGTTTCCAGGTCAAACCGCGGCGTCTTTTTCTCTTCAAAAAGGAGGCGCCGCAATTCTTCCCTGCGTTCGCCGGTCATGCGGCAGTCGAACTCGTCCATGACGAAATTGCCGTACTTTCGGTGGATTTCGTCGAGGATGTCCCGCAGGGATTTGCCGATCACGCTGAGCATCTCCACCAGCAGGGACCCGGCGTAAACGCCGTCCTTGCCGTGAATATGGCCGCGCACGGTCAGCCCGCCGGAGGACTCGCCGCCGATCAGGGCGTCAGTTTCCTCCATTTTGGCGGAAATATACTTGAAGCCGACCGGGACCTCATGGCAGGCTTCCCCAAAGCTTTCCGCCATCCGGTCAAGGCAGTGGGTCGTGGCGATATTACGCACAACGGCGCCCGTCCAGCCTTTATATTCATGCAGGTAATAGTAAAGCAGTACGAGGATATCGTTGGGGTGGATAAAGCTTCCGCCGGAATCGATCAGGCCGATGCGGTCGGCGTCGCCGTCCGTGGCGATGCCCAGATCATAGCCGTTCTGCACGACCATCTGGGCCAGATGGGACAGCGTCGAGCTGTTCGGGGCGGGGAGCCTTCCGCCGAACAGGGTGTCGTGCCGGTCGTGGATGACCTCGACGCTGCAGCGGCAGGTGAGCAGAATCGTCTGCAGGGTCGTTTTGCTGACTCCGAACATGGGGTCAAGAAGGATTTTCAGATTTTTTCTCTTAATGGCCTCCGTATCAATCACATTCAGGATACTGTCGATGTAACGATTCTGTGGGTCAATCTCCAGAATCAGCCCGCCCGCGGCGGCTTCTTCATATTCCATCGTGCGGATTTCGGCCGGATTCACCGAGGCGATTTCTTTTTCCAGACGGTCGGTTACTTCTTCCGTCGCGTCCCTTCCGCCAAACGTAAAAAGCTTGACCCCGTTGTATTCCGCCGGATTATGGCTCGCCGTGACCGCCATCCCGTAAGCGGCGCCTTCCTTCAGCACCTGAAACATAATTAGAGGCGTCGGCGCGTCGTGATTGATGAGGTGTACCCTGACGCCCCCGGCCGCAAGGGCGCACGCAATCCATTTTGCCCCGAAATCGGACAGAAACCTGCGGTCGTATCCAATGACGACCGGAAGGTTTTCGACATGGTCCTTTTTTATCATTTTTGCCAACGCGGCGGAGAGCAGCTCCAGATTGTCCCGTGTAAAATCCTCTCCGATAATCGCGCGGAATCCGCCGGTACCAAATTGAATCATATTCCATCCCTCCCATAGAATCTGGGGCTATTTTAGCATTCCGGATTTTCATTTTCAAGCTCGGGTGACTGCGAATTGCACAATTTTGGAGTAAAAACATTCCGGATTTCGTGAATATGTTAGAATCTTCTACAAAAGTACAGGATCGTCACATTGTATTTACCCGGCCAAGATGCAATAATGAAATCACAACAACGCGGGGCAGGGCCCCCGGAAATTTTAACGAACTGAGGGGAAGAGTTATGAAAAAGTTTGTCAGCGCACTTTTGGCGATCACCATGCTCGCCGGCGTGTTAGCCGGATGCGGAAGCACGCAGAGCGCATCGTCACAGGCCAATACGGACGCCAGTCAGGCTTCGGAGCAGACGCCGAATTCCAAGCACGTCACGGTTTATTCGCCGCACCCGGCGGACCCGCTGAACGCGGGAATCAAGGAGTTTCAGGAGAAGAGCGGAATTACGGTGGACCTTGTCGCCGCGGGGACCGGCGAACTGCTCAAGCGCATCGAGGCGGAAAGCGAGAGCCCGCAATGCGATGTGTTCTGGGGCGGCGGAGCGGATTCCCTTGCGGCCTACAGCAAATATTTCGACAAGTTTACGCCCGCCGATATCGACAGCATCGATAAGGAGTATGTCAGCAAGGACGGTCTCTGGACCGGAGAATCCCCGCTGCCGATGGTCATTATGTACAACAAAAAGCTGGTCGGGGAAAGCGACGTCCCGAAGGGCTGGGGCGATCTGATCGACGCGAAGTTCAAGGGAAAAATTGCGTACGCGGACCCGGCGAAATCCGGTTCCTCCTACACCATCCTGTGTACGATGCTGACCGCGTTCGGTAAGGACGACGGCAAGGGCTGGGATTTCATTCAGAAATTTGTCGCCAATCTGGACGGAAAAATCCTCGGTGCCTCCGGCGACGTCTACAAGAAGGTATCCGACGGCGAATACAGCGTCGGTCTGACGCTTGAAAAAGAAGCCATTAAATATGTTCAGGCCGGTGCGGACGTCGGCATCATTTATCCGTCGGAGGGCACCTCCGCCGTTCCGGACGGCATTGCGCTGGTCAAGGGCTGCAAAAACAGGGAAAATGCCGAAACCTTCATAAATTTTGTTCTGAGCAAGGAATGCCAGACCATGATGGCGACCGATTTTGCCAGAAGAGGCGTCAGACTGGACACCCAGGTTCCGAAGGATCTTCCGGAAATGAAGGACGTGAAGCTGGTAAACTACGACTTTGACTGGGCGTCTTCCCAGAAAACACAGATCATGGAAAAGTGGAAAGAGGTCATCGTCGGTTAACCGCAGGGCGTCAAAGCGGTTCTGACAGATTCCACGCAATCAAGGAGTCTTTGCGTGCAGGCGTGAAAAGCAGATGAGCGCCTGCACGCTTTCTATTAAGGCGGTTGGCCGGCGCCTGTTCCTGCTTTCGGAACGCGTGGGCGACAGTGTGAGTTTAAAGGGGTTGAACAGATTGAGCCATGGAGTAAAAATTTGTAATGTGGTGAAGCGGTACGACGATTTTACCGCGGTAAACGATATTTCATGCGATATCCGGCAAGGGGAGTTTTTTACGCTGCTGGGGCCATCCGGCTGCGGAAAAACCACGTTGCTCCGGATGATCGCGGGGTTTAATACGATTGACGGCGGAAAAATTTATTTTGACGACAAAGTAATTAACGATATAGAGGCTTATCGGCGCGATATCGGCATGGTGTTTCAGAATTACGCCATTTTCCCCCATATGACGGTTTTTGACAACGTCGCTTACGGGCTGAAGGCGCGCAAGCTGCCGAAAAGCGAGATTGGGCCGAGGGTTCTGGAGGCGCTCGAGCTCGTGCAGATCAGGGACCTGAAAGACAGAAAGCCCTCCGAGCTGTCCGGCGGCCAGCAGCAGCGCGTCGCCCTTGCCAGGGCGATCGTGATCAAGCCGGGCGTTCTTCTGATGGACGAACCGCTTTCCAACCTGGACGCAAAGCTGAGGGTTCAGATGCGCACCATTATCCGCAAGCTGCAGAAGGATCTGAATATCACCACCATTTATGTCACGCACGATCAGGAAGAGGCGCTTGCCATTTCGGACCGGATCGCCATTATCAACGCGGGCCGGATCATGCAGATCGACACGCCGTCCACCATTTACAAAAAACCGCAGAATTCTTTTGTCGCGGGATTTATCGGGACCTCCAACTTTATGGAGGGACAGATCGAGCAGCTTGACCCCGACAAAATCGCGCGCGTGAGGCTGGACGCCGGTTTTGAATTTTCCATGAAGCTGAAGAAGGGCTTTGAGGGAAGGATCAGGGCTTCGGTCCGCCCGGAGCAGTTCCTCATGGACGATGAGAACGGGACCGGACTTTCAGGCGAAATCCAGATGTACACCTTCCTCGGCGACTTCGCCAGCTATGAGGTCAGGCTGGAAAACGGTCAGGTCGTACAGGCGAATGAATATACGAAGGATATTGATTTTGTCCGGGATATCGGCCATAAGGTGCGCCTGAGCTTCCGCCCGGAGAAAATCAGCGTGTTCAGCGAAGACGGAACCGAGGTGTTTTCATGAACGCTGAAAATACTTCCCACAGAAATTTCGCGAAATACTTCAATTTCTGGAATCTCGTAAAGTACGGCTCCATGCTGCTGCTGCTGGTGTTCCTGGTCTATCCGTTTTTCTCCGTCATCCTCCACAGCTTTCTCAGCGCCGACGGAAAATTCACTTTGGAATCCTATAAGATTTTCTTTACCAAGCAGTACTATTACCGCACCCTGTGGAACAGCCTCGCGACTTCCGGGCTCTCCACCGTTTTTGCGGTCGTCATCGGCGTTCCGCTCGCTTACATAACCAGCCGCTTCAACGTGTACTGGAAAAAATGCATCAATATGCTGATCATCATGTCCCTGATGTCGCCTCCGTTTATCGGCGCGTATTCCTGGATCATGCTGCTCGGCAGAAACGGCCTGTTTACGAACGCGCTTGCGAAAATCGGCATTATTACTCCGCCGATTTACGGCTTTGGCGGAATCGTTCTGGTGTTTACCCTGAAATTTTTCCCCTACGTTTATTTATACGTTTCGGGGGCCATGTCGAGCATTGACCGCTCTCTGGAGGAAGCGGCCGAAAACCTCGGTTCCAGCAAGCTGAGAAGAGTGATGACGATTACCATGCCGGTGATTATGCCGACGCTCGCGGCGGGCGCGATTATGGCGTTCATGTCGTCGCTGGCGGACTTCGGCACCCCCATGCTGATCGGCGAAGGCTACAAGGTCCTTCCCGTCCTCGTATATGAGGAGTACATGAGCGAGATGGGCGGCAACGCCAACATGGCCGGAGCGCTCAGCGTCGTGATCATCTGCTGCTCCACCGCGGTGCTCCTGATTCAGAAATATGTGGTGGCGCGCAAAAATTACGTTATGACCGCGCTTCGCCCCCCGGTTGTGGAAGAGCTTTCCAGAGGAAAGAGGATCCTTCTGACCGCGCTTTGCATGTTCATCGCGTCCGTCGCGTTTTTACCGCAGATCGTTGTGATCTTTACGTCCTTTATCAAGACGAACGGGCCGATCTTTGTGCAGGGCTTCAGTCTGGAAAGCTATGAAAAAATCTTCTACAAGCTGTCCAAAAATATCACGAATACGTTTACGTTCTCCTTCATAGCAATTATCATTATTATTATCTTCGGAATGCTTCTTTCCTACCTTGTTGTGAAAAAGAAGAGCAAAATCAGCAGCACGCTGGATTTGCTGCTGATGTTCCCCTATGTGATCCCCGGCGCCGTGCTCGGCATCAGCATGCTCGTTGCGTTCAATAAGCCCCCGCTCATGCTGTCCGGCACCGCCGTCATTATGATTATCGCCTATGTCATCCGGAAAATGCCCTATACGATCCGTTCCAGCAGCGCGCTGCTGTACCAGATCGATCCCAGCATTGAGGAGGCCTCCATCAACCTCGGCGTATCCCCGATGCGCACCTTCTTTAAAATAACGGCGAGAATGATGGCGCCCGGCGTTTTCTCCGGCGCGATCCTGAGCTGGATCACCACGATCAACGAACTGAGCTCCAGCATTATGCTGTACAGCGGGAAAACCGCGACGATCTCGGTGGCGATCTATACCGAGGTGGTCCGTTCCAGCTTTGGAACCGCCGCGGCGCTGGCGTCCATTCTGACGGTCGCCACTATTTTGTCCCTGATGCTGTTCAACTGGGTCAGCAAGGGCAGGGTTTCCGTGGTCTGACGGAACGAAAAAAGGGAGCGGACAGAAACTGTCGGCTCCCCTGTTTTCATAACGGGCTTTTCGGATCCCGGCAACCATTGTATAATGGAACGGTGGACGGTGATCATATGAGTTCTGAAAAAAAGAGAAAGCTCAGTTTTTTTGCACGGCTGTTTATCTGCTTTGCCGTTATCAGCATCGTTCCCGTCGCGATCCTGGGAACGCTTACCTACACCATCTCTTCCAATATCTCCATGGGGAATGTGGAATACCAGTCCTCCAAAACGGTGAACAACGCGGCGGCGAGCCTGGAGCAGACCATCGGCGAGTATCGGTCCGCCCTGTCCTATTTCTGTGAGGACGACGACACGATTCAGAAAATCGGCGCTCCCGCGATCACCCCGTCGGACAGCACAAGCCTCTACCAGAAAATGTATATTTTACTGGCGGGAAAATCGACCAACGTGGCCATGCATTTGATCAAGGCGGACGGGTCGTTCGGGATTTCCACCTCCGTGATACCGGAAGCCTATCATGTCCGGAACCACGGCGACTGGGGGATTTTCCGCGAAATGAATGCATCCTACGGCACCGTCCTGTACTCCAATCACTATGTTTCACAGGAAGGAAAAAGCTACTGTATCGCGGTGGGCGACAGTATCCGGAAGGACGGACGGATCATTGCCTATGCGGTGATTGATATTCCGTCAGACGTCTTTCAGACGGCGCTCGGTTCGGTCAACGTATCGCTTCCGGTCCGGTACGCCGTTGTGGATCAGAACAGCTATATTCTGTATGACGAAATTTTCAGCGGACAGAACCGTATTTTTATGGATACGGACTTCCGCAATCAAATGCTTCGGGCCGGGGAAAGCAAAAAGTTCTATCTGGAAAAACCGAAACGCATCATTACATGGGAAACGACCTCGGGCGGATATCCCCTCCGGGTAATTTCCTCGGTCCCGGTCGAGCTGGTCGTCATCAACAGCAATTATATTATGGATACCGCCATCGCGGTCGCGCTGGGTTCCATTTTCCTGTGCGTGCTGATTTCCCCCATGCTGGTGCGCAGCCTGACCAAACCGCTGAACGCCATTGTCCACACCATGAACAAGGTCCAGAACGGCGATACCAGCGCGCGCGTCGACGTACGCAACGATGATGAATTCGGCTATATCGGGCGGAGCCTGAACTCCATGCTGGACCGCTTGAACGAACTGTT
Source organism: Caproiciproducens sp. (assembly GCF_053840905.1). Lineage (NCBI taxonomy): Bacteria > Bacillati > Bacillota > Clostridia > Eubacteriales > Acutalibacteraceae > Caproiciproducens > Caproiciproducens sp. The sequence continues at coordinate 18,666 of NZ_JBNLXQ010000003.1, read as the reverse complement.
TGCCACCAATCTGGAAAAGCAGAACCGGCTGCGCCTGGCGGAGCTGAAATCGCTGTATTCGCAGATCAATCCCCATTTTCTGTACAACACGCTGGATTCCATCAAATGGCTCGCCAAGCTGAACGGGGTGGATGATATCGTGCTGATTGTCTCCCAGCTTGGGAAGCTTCTGAAAAACAGTATCCGCAATGAGAAGGAATCCGTTCAGATTTCAGAGGAAATCGGGCTGGTCGGAAGCTACCTGTCCATCCAGAAAATACGGTATGACGACAAGTTCGACGTCACCGTACAGGTGAACGACGACATTATGGAGTGTTATGTGCCGAAATTCATCATCCAGCCGATCGTTGAAAATGCGATTATTCATGGAATCGAGGATAAGATCGGGAAGGCGCATTTAGTCATCCACGGCTGGCGTCAGAATGACAAAATCATCTTTGAGGTGGAAGACGACGGCGTGGGGATCAGTGAAGAAAAGCTGAGCAGCATCCGGCGGTCCGCCCGCGCGAAAGCGCCCGACAGCGACAGCATCGGAATTGCAAACGTAGATAAACGGATCAAACTGTACTACGGCGAAGAGTATGGGCTGGAAATCCAAAGCGAAGAGAATATCGGCACGATCACACGGATCACGATGCCTTTTTCAAATTTACCGCTTGGAAACGAGAATGTGGAGGGTTCCGGTAATGATTAAAGTAGTCGTTGTTGAGGATGAAGTTCTGGTCAAGAAGGGCCTGATTTTGACCACGGACTGGCAGAAGTACGGCTGTGAAGTCGTGGGGGAGGCCTCCAACGGGATGGAAGGGATCCGCGAGATCACCCGTATCCGTCCCGATATCGTGATCACGGATGTCCGCATGCCCGGCCTTGACGGAATCGGCATGATCGAACAGATCAAGGCAAGCGGCATCAAACCGGAATTTGTTATCATCTCCGGCTACAGCGAATTCGAGTATGCCCGGCAGGCGGTAAAGCTCGGCGTCCGCGATTTCCTTGTTAAGCCGATTGACGACGACGATCTTGACGCCGCGCTGAAAAGCACCTGTGAAGCGGTGCACGACAAGCAGCGCATCCACAAAATACAGGATAAAATGAACGATATTTCGGACAGCCGCGTCATGCTGTTTAAGGAATATCTGCTGGATGAAAAAAAGGACGGCGACTATGTCGCTCTGGCCGTCAGGCATATCAACGCCAACTACCAGAAGGACATCAGCGTGAAGAGCGTCGCGGACAGCCTTTTTATCAGCGAAAGCTACCTGAGCCGCCTATTTAAAAACAAGGTCGGTCAGACCTTCGGGGACTATCTGACCTATTACCGCATTAAAAAAGCCTGTGAGCTGCTGAAAAAACCGAATGGGAAAATCTATGAGGTAGCCAATCTGATCGGCTACAAGGATCAGCGCTATTTCAGCATGATTTTTAAAAAACTGGTGGGAGTTACTCCAAAAGAATTTCGTGAAAAACTGGAATAAGCCCTGCAGCATTTCCAGTTGATTCTGCAGCAAGGCTGTGTTCTTCCCCCGCCGAAGGCGGGGGTAGAACGTGTTTTATCCCGCAAACTGAAATGGAATTGCTATAAAACGTCAGAAAGGCATGATAACCGATGATAAAGAACATGGTGTTCGATATGGGAAACGTTCTGTTGGCATACACTCCGGAGGAATACATCAGGACGATCACACAGGATGAGGCCGCGGCGGCCGCCGTGCTGAAAGAGCTGTTCCACTCCGAGGAATGGCGGCGGCTGGACGCCGGCACCATTACGGAGGAGGCTGCGGTCGTCCGGGTCTGCGCAAGAATTCCGGAGTACGCCGCGGAAGTGAAAAAAGCGATGGACAACTGGCACTCCGATTTGACGCCCATGCCGGGTATGCCTGAAATCGTGACCCGGCTCAAGGAAAAAGGCTATCAAATTTATCTCCTCTCCAATACGAGCCTGCGCTTCTTTCAATATCGGGATAAGGTGGAAATGTTCCGCAGCTTTGACGGCTTTATTGTCTCCGCAAAAGAAAAGCTGGTGAAACCGGACGCCGCCATCTTTGAATGCCTCTGCCGGCGGTACGGACTTCTCAGCAGCGAATGCCTTTTCATCGACGACCTGCAGCAGAACATTGCCGGAGCCGAAAAAGCGGGATTCCACGGGCACCTTTTCCGCGGGGCGGAGGAGCTTTCCCGATATCTTGAAGCAAATCATATTTTTCCTCCGCGGTTTTTTCGCTTTGTTCTGTAACCCTATCTTTTTATGGTTCTTCTTTATATTCATAATAGATTTCAATCTTATCCGGGAAAGAGACTGCTTTTTGGGGGCTCAATCGCCCGACTTCCTGCGGGGTAAAGTTTTGACAGAATAGATTATAAGGAGCCTGGTCCTTATTAAGAGTCTCTTTTAAAAAGATACAGCCGTTTTTCATAAAAATAAAAACCACCTGAAAACGGTCGTCATGGTAAAGCTTCTGCTTCTTTGGGACATTCGATATGCTGATTTGCGGCAGGCGGTCCGCTATCGTGTCTTTGTATCCTACCGGCATGTTCAAGTTCTCTATGTCCGCTTCCTCTATCCAATCCAATTGGCCTCCGTCTTCATCAAACAGAACCTCAGGGATATATTCAGCCGTGCAGACATAGGGCACGATGAGCATCTGCTCCATGCCGATTTTGTAGAGCCATGGATGCCTTAATTCCTGTACTGCTATCCCGATACCGGACTCTTCCTTATATTCCTGTATCAGCCTTTCAACGGTCGACTGATCGGTTCGTTCCAGCTTTCCACCTAATAGCTCATATTCCTCTCTTCTGTTTTTTCTTAGAAGATATTTGCCGTTTCTATTGAATATACCTTTTACAGATACGGAAATTTCCAAATCCATCAATTCCTTTCCCGGGTACGAATTCTATATTTAACCGTATATTGGAAAAATACAAAAGTCAATAAAATCCTGAAATAATAAACACATAGGTGCAAGAATTCCCTCGGTACGCCGTGAAAGTGAAAAATCAAAGGGCCTCAGCCCTCTGAACTATACCGCCATAAATGGACAATGACAAAAAGGGCCTCCCGTCGTAGAATAGAAACTACGATAGGAGGTTTTTGTATGCACAGAAGAAAAGGGACACGCAATGCGTCGGCCGAGATAATTCAAGAAATCATGGCAAAGCATGAGTTAGGTGCAACAAGAAAGGAACTGGCGGAAGAATATGGGATGCCATTCAAAACCATTAAGTCTATGATATGGCGTGAGAACAGAAAAGCACGGCAGCAAGCAGAAGGCTTGGAGCCAACAAAAACGCGCGGCAGAAAGCCGGCAGTGACGTTGGCAGAATACAAATACGAAAACAAATGATTGAAGATGGAGAATGAGCTGCTGCGGGATTTTCTTTCTCTCATTGGAAGGAAGTGAGTGCTAATATCAAGTATCGTGTTATCTACAAGTATAGAAAACAATATGCCATATCAACGATGTGCCGCTTTTTTTTCTGTATCACGCAGCGGTTACTATGATTTTGTAGGGCGCATAGATCGGCCGGACAAGGATGAACCTTTAAAGGAATTGATTGAGGAGTGCCGAGCCGGACGTTATGGGAGAACGTTGGGCTGCCGCAGGATACAACTGTGGATTGCACAGAAAAAGCAGTTACACTACAACTACAAGACTATTTGGCGTGTCATGCGCAAGTACGGTCTGCTGTCCGTATGCAGACGGCATAGGTATTACCGTCCCAGCGAAATATTGCATGTCTACCCCAATTTGCTCAACCGTAATTTTGAAGCAGGGTGTCCTAACCAGAAGTGGGTAACCGACATCAGTTACATTCAGACACCACAAGGCACACTGTACCTGTCCGTGATTCGTGATCTGTATGATGGCAGTATTGTTTCTTATCGCACCAGCACACTTCAAAACTGTAAATTGGTCTTTGATACTGTTAAAGATGCGATGCAAAAAGAAGCGGTCACTGCAGAGCTGCAACTCCACAGTGACCAAGGGTTTCAATATACCTCACCAGGTTATTTTACCCTGACCCAAACATACGGCATTACGCCCTCAATGTCAAGGCGTGCAAATCCATATGACAATGCTGTGGCGGAGAATTTCTTTGGTATGCTCAAAACAGAATGTATCTATCTCTGCAAACCGCAGACCATTCCCGAAGCCAAGCTTCTGATTGATGATTACATCCAATACTTCAAAAGTGAACGTATTTGCTTAAAGACGAAGCTGACACCGCTTCAAAAACGATGCCAACTTGCGTAAATCAAAGTTATTCTACGATAGTCCCTTTCTATTCCTGTCCGTTTAACTTGGTATAGTTCACCCTCTATAAAACATAATGTTTGATAAAGGGCCCGTTCTCTTTCCCTATATAGGAAGAGAACGTGTCCTTTGTTGTTTCGATTTTTTTCCTGTTGCTTTACAGGAGCTGTCCATAAAATGCAGCCTCTAATTTTAGTTAATATTGAAATATTTTTCAATATTTTCTTATGATTTTTAGGCAGTTATAATAGGGACATAGGAAATAACTTAGCCAAAGAAAACAAAGAAGGAGTGGACATCGTGTATATCGATCCTATTATCATTCAATACCCGGAAGGGTTGGAAAAAGACCGCTTTGTCATCGCGACCTATTATTGCGGAACCAAACGGAACACAAATATGATGAAGTTCGCCGCTGCTCTGGCGTGCGAGCAGACCTGCGGGACCTGGATCCAGGTACCCCAGGAAACCGCCGAGGTGCGTGAGAAATGCATCGGCAGAGTCGTCGGCGTTTATGAAGCGCCCTCCTACCAGATCGAGCTTCCGAAGGAAGTTGAGGAAAGGAATTTCATCGTCCGTATCGCCTATCCGTGGGCCAACTTCGGCGAAGCGCATTTCGCGATGATGCTGAGCGCCGTGATCGGCAATATCTCCAGTTCCGGCAAGGTCAAGCTGATCGATCTGGAATTTCCGGATTCCTTCCTGAACCAGTTCCAGGGTCCGAAGTTCGGTGTAAAGGGCATCCGCGACCTTCTTGGTGTTTACGACCGTCCGCTGCTGAACAATATGATCAAGCCCTGCACGGGCCTTTCGCCGGAAGCGACGGCCTCGCTGGCCTTTGAATCCGCCGTTGGCGGCGTGGACGTCATCAAGGACGACGAGCTGATCTCCAACCCGGTCCACTGCCCGCTGGTGAAAAGAGTCAAGGCGGTCATGGCCGCTCTGAAACGCGCGGACGAGGAGAAGGGCGAAAAAACGCTCTATGCCTTTAACATAACAGACAGGACGGAGAACCTGAAGGACAACGCTTACAAAGCGCTGGAAGCGGGGGCCAATTGCCTGATGGTGAACTACAACACGATCGGTCTGGACGCGACGAGAATGCTCGCGGAGGACAAGAATATCAACGTTCCGATTTTGGGACACTCCGATTATACGGGCGCGCTGTACGAGTCCCCATGGTCGGGTGTGAGCGCGGGCCTGATCGGCGCGAAGCTGCCGAGACTGGCCGGTGTGGATATGATCATCGCCCTGACGCCTTACGGCAAGTTCCCGATGATGATGGATACGTTTGTGGACAGCGGGTACCGGATGCTGTCCCCTCTGGGCAGCATCAAGCCGGTGTTCCCGATGCCGGGCGGCGGGACGACGCAGGGTCACGTGGAAGACGTCGTCAGGAAGTTCGGCAACGACGTGATGATCGCGAGCGGCGCGGGCATTCACGGTCATCCGATGGGGCCGAGGGCCGGAGCAATCGCCTTCCGTCAGGCCATCGACGCCGCTGTTTCCGGGCAGAACATGCTGGAAGCGGCAAAGCAGCATAAGGAGTTGCAGGTGGCGTTTGACGCGTGGGGCTACTATCAGGAAGGCAAGACCGGCATCTTTGATCTGAAGGGCTGATTGTTTTTCAGGAATTTTAAAAGAATTGAGATGTTAAAAGCAGTTGAATGTGCCAATGCGTACATTCAACTGCTTCATTTAAGAGCTTCATTTTCCAATACGCTAATCAAATTTAGAATTTTGGATTGAAAGATGGGTTTCCTGCCGTATTGCATGAAGAAAGGCCAATACGGAGAAATGTCTTTTCCTTATATTTGTTTATGAGCTGCCCTTGTCTTTTTTTCAGTGCGGTTTCCTGGTCCCGAAACCGCCCACAGCCGATTGAGGATTGCGGACGGAGAAATAGATTCGGAGAAAAGTTTTTTGAAAGGGTTGGAGTTGGTTACGGAAATCTTCCTGGCTGGGTCAGAACCAGGGAGTGCAGTAAAACAAATTATAGGAGGAATTGTATTGAAGCAGAAAAAATATGTGGTTGGGGTGGACTGTGGAACAACAAGCAGCAAGTCGTTTGTCTTTGACCTGGAAGGGAACTGTCTCGGTTCGGGACAGATCATGAACCCGCTGACGTACCCCGCGGTCGGACGGGTGGAGTGTGACGGTGAGGAACTGATTAAGGTTCTGCGTGAGACGACCCGCCTCGCTATTAAGAACAGCGGGGTAGACCCGGAGGAAATCGCCGGGGTAAGCTTTGGGATGTTCCGCTGTACCATGGTAACACGTGATCGCAGCGGAGGCTTTACCACGCCGATTATTATCTGGCAGGATCTGCGCAGTGCCGAAATGCTCCCGAAAATGAGGGAACAGCTCGCAGCCGCGGGAATGACGCCGGACGACCTGTACGACCTGTGCGGAATGCCTTTGGGAGGCGTCAATCCGTCCGGAAAATTGCAATGGGTCAAGGAAAAGAAGCCCGAGGCGTATCAGAACGCGGTCAGAATCCACACCATGATGGGACTCTTGACGAAAGCCTACGGCGCCGACGACTACTATGACGATATCAACGATACACCTTGGCTTCAACTGAACGGACCGGATTTCAAGTACAGCGAAAAGCTGTGTAAAGTGTTCGGGGTGGATATCGACAAACTGGCTCCCCTAAGAACGCCGGGGACGATCATTGGGAAAGTGCCTCCCGAAATCGCGGAAAAAACCGGACTTGCGGTCGGGACTCCGCTCGTCATGGGCACGGGCGATCAGCAGGCGGGCTGTCTTGCCTGCGGCTGCATCAAGGAAGGCATGGGCTATGCCTGCGGCAGTACGGCGGGGATTACGGCCGGAAAATCCACCAGGCTGCTGAGGGATCCGGCGAAGAAATGCTATATACTGGGAACGCCCGACGGAGCATGGGTCATGGAAGGGCAGGCCAATGCCGCGGGCAGCGCCTTTAAGTGGTTCAAAGGGGAATTCTGCGATGTGGAGAGCATGACCGCAAAATACCTCGGGCTGGAGGCATATGATTTTTTGACGAAATCGGCCCAGAAGTCCAATCCGGGTGCGAACGGATGTTTCTTCCTTCCCTACCTGCAAGGGGCGAACACACCCAACTACAACGCGGACGCGCGCGGCACTTACATAGGGATGACCTTCGCCCACACGAGAAACGATCTTGTCCGCGCGACGATGGAGGGCATCTGCTTCGATATCCGCGACATGCTTGAAGCCATGGTGAAAGGAAACGTTCCTAACTTTGACGTCGTCCGGCTGACCGGGGGAGTCGCCCGGTCAAGCTTCTGGTGCCAGATGCAGGCCGATATTTACAACAGGCCCTGTGAAACTGTGGCGGTGGAAGAATCTACGGGACTCGGGTGCGCCATGGTCGCAGCCGTCGGTGTCGGAATCTATAAGGACTTAGAGGAAGCCGCCGAGCATATGGTTAAGGTCACAAAACGTTATGAACCGAATCCCCAAAATGTTCCCATTTATGAAGACGCTTACCAGACCTGGAAAAAAGTGTATCAGGCGCTCAATGGGGAAGCCTATTCTGCCGTCAGGGCGTTCCAGGAAAAATACCGCTGAGAGATCCGTAAACATCGGGCGGAAGTTTTCCGCAGCTTGTAAGGATAGCGTGGAAGCTTCCTTATACGATTTTATAAATCTATGTTACAGGAGGAATGAAAATGGTAAACGCTGTTAATGTAATAGGAGCATTTATAGGAGGATGCATCGGAGCGCTGGTCGGAGGGAACCCGGCTTTTGTCATTGCGGGTATTGTAGGAGTCACTTTTCTTTCCATGGGAAGCGCACCGGCCGCGCTGGTTTTACAGCAGGCCGTGGAATACTCGTTGTTCACCCCGTGTATCTGTTTTGCGGGCGGTGTGGCTGCGCTGGCTTTTGCCGCCAACAAAAGGAAATACGATATTAACGGTTTGAACCTCAATAAAGCACTGGGTTTTACAAAGGATCCGATGACGGTTTTGGTCGGGGGGATTTTCGGCCTGTTCGGTTTTCTGTGCCTGAACCTGGCCATCTATTTCAAGCTGCCGCTGGACACGGGCGCTTTGACGGTGATGATTTCCGGATTTATCGTCAGGCTGCTGTTTGGCAACCGCACGATCGTGAATCCCAAATTAAAGGAAAATCTTCTTTTTCATAAGGAAGGCATCTCGCATTGGGCTTTTAAAATACTGGCCGGCCTGGTGATTGCGGCTGCGGCGGCCTATGCTGTCCATCTGACGGGCATTGCGACAACCGGATTTTACATCAGTGCCCTTTCTCTCATCTTTTTCCTCAGGGACGGTGATTTTCCCGTTACCCACCATATTACTCTGATCGCGGGCTACGCGACGCTTCGCTCCGGGAGTGTGCTGACAGGCATCTTGTTCGGGGTGCTTGCCTGCATTGTGTTTGAGTTGTATCAGAATATCATCAATTCCAATGTGGACTCCCATATTGACGCTCCCGCATCCACTATTGCCACTTTAAGTCTCGTTATATTCACTGTCTTCCCCGCCTGAGCGGAAACGCAGGGCAGTCAGCTTCTGCCGCTTCACCGGTCAACGGACGGTGAGGCGGCGGAAAATGAGAAAAAATCAAATTGTTCCCGGTGCTGTGAAGTATGATTCATGAGAATAAGATTTTTCCCAAAATTCAGACATGGTTGTCATTATATAATCATTGATAGATATAATGAAAATGAACGCTGTTCAATACATAATGGTGAATTTTATGTGCTGACATCACTATGGGAGGAAAGAGTAATGAAAAGCGAAGTGTACAATCAGTCTGTTTGCATTATGGATTCTGCCGCGTATCTGTACTACATTGAAAAAAGGACTCTTACAGAAATTTCACAGGATTTAGGCATTTCCAAGCCTACCGTCTCGCGGCTCCTGAAGAGAGCGGTAGAGGAAGGCGTCGTTGAATTCAAAATTTCCAAGCCGTTTGCGGACTGCATTGATCTGGAGAAAAAAATCATGAGCCGCTACGGGCTGAAATCAGTGATTGTCGTCCCGGTGTTGGAGCCGGAAAAGTCTCTGAATCCCGAGGAGACCAAGAAAAGGGTTGCTCTGGAAGGGGCCCGCTATGTACAGCGAATCGTTACGGACGACGATATTCTCGGTATGAGTTGGGGCGGCACGATGTATCATCTGATCCAGTATCTGAACCCCTGCCGGAAGGTGAACGCCAAAGTCATCACCATGCACGGCAGCATTGCCGACTGCGACAAAAAGCTGGCGGTTAACAACCTTGTACGGCGTGCCGCCATGGCTTTCGGGGGAAAAAATGTGTCGATCTGCGCGAACGGCCTTGCCGACAGCAAAGAACATTGCCGCCAGATTCAGGATGACGCAAAATTCCAGAAAATATTTTCCTTGCTGAAGTACATCAACATTTCCGTAAGCGGGGTCGGGGTGTTTTATCCCAGCGTGGATTCCCTGCTGGCTTCCTCCGGCTATCTGAAGCCCCATGAAATGAAGGAGCTGATCGAGCAGAAGGTTTGCTGCGACTTTGCTCTCCGTTTCATTAACAGGGACGGTCAGGAGTGTGAAAGCAGCCTGAAGGACCGGACCCTTTCCATAGGACTCGATACATACAGGCAAATTCCCTGCAAAATCGTGGTGGCTTCCAGCAGCAAAAAGGCGCATGCCATCCGTTCCCTGCTGAAGGGAAATCTGGTCGACGTCCTTGTCATTGATTACTATCTTGCAAGTGCCCTGTACGCGCTTTGAAAGCGGTCGTAAACGATTGCGGGTACCTCCCTTCTCAATTGGTGCCCGCAACTGTTTATATAGATGATGTTTTGAAATTATTGGTTTGAAACACCTTCCCATGAAACGTAAGACCTCCTTTGAAACATCCTTGCGATATTGCGGGTTTTCTGAAACGAAATCAGAAAACCCGCAATTCGTTGTCGGGAATTTTCCGGCTGACGGAGGCCGTTTTCCGCGTCCTATGCTCCTGCGGCACAGGCGGGAAACAGGATGGGATGGCCCTCTAATTTTAGTTAATATTGAAATATTTTTCAATATTTTCTTATGATTTTTAGGCAGTTATAATAGGGACATAGGAAATAACTTAGCCAAAGAAAACAAAGAAGGAGTGGACATCGTGTATATCGATCCTATTATCATTCAATACCCGGAAGGGTTGGAAAAAGACCGCTTTGTCATCGCGACCTATTATTGCGGAACCAAACGGAACACAAATATGATGAAGTTCGCCGCTGCTCTGGCGTGCGAGCAGACCTGCGGGACCTGGATCCAGGTACCCCAGGAAACCGCCGAGGTGCGTGAGAAATGCATCGGCAGAGTCGTCGGCGTTTATGAAGCGCCCTCCTACCAGATCGAGCTTCCGAAGGAAGTTGAGGAAAGGAATTTCATCGTCCGTATCGCCTATCCGTGGGCCAACTTCGGCGAAGCGCATTTCGCGATGATGCTGAGCGCCGTGATCGGCAATATCTCCAGTTCCGGCAAGGTCAAGCTGATCGATCTGGAATTTCCGGATTCCTTCCTGAACCAGTTCCAGGGTCCGAAGTTCGGTGTAAAGGGCATCCGCGACCTTCTTGGTGTTTACGACCGTCCGCTGCTGAACAATATGATCAAGCCCTGCACGGGCCTTTCGCCGGAAGCGACGGCCTCGCTGGCCTTTGAATCCGCCGTTGGCGGCGTGGACGTCATCAAGGACGACGAGCTGATCTCCAACCCGGTCCACTGCCCGCTGGTGAAAAGAGTCAAGGCGGTCATGGCCGCTCTGAAACGCGCGGACGAGGAGAAGGGCGAAAAAACGCTCTATGCCTTTAACATAACAGACAGGACGGAGAACCTGAAGGACAACGCTTACAAAGCGCTGGAAGCGGGGGCCAATTGCCTGATGGTGAACTACAACACGATCGGTCTGGACGCGACGAGAATGCTCGCGGAGGACAAGAATATCAACGTTCCGATTTTGGGACACTCCGATTATACGGGCGCGCTGTACGAGTCCCCATGGTCGGGTGTGAGCGCGGGCCTGATCGGCGCGAAGCTGCCGAGACTGGCCGGTGTGGATATGATCATCGCCCTGACGCCTTACGGCAAGTTCCCGATGATGATGGATACGTTTGTGGACAGCGGGTACCGGATGCTGTCCCCTCTGGGCAGCATCAAGCCGGTGTTCCCGATGCCGGGCGGCGGGACGACGCAGGGTCACGTGGAAGACGTCGTCAGGAAGTTCGGCAACGACGTGATGATCGCGAGCGGCGCGGGCATTCACGGTCATCCGATGGGGCCGAGGGCCGGAGCAATCGCCTTCCGTCAGGCCATCGACGCCGCTGTTTCCGGGCAGAACATGTTGGAAGCGGCAAAGCAGCATAAGGAGCTACAGGCGGCGTTTGACGCGTGGGGCTACTATCAGGAAGGCAAGACCGGCATCTTTGATCTGAAGGGCTAATTGTTTTTTCGCCAGCCTTAAAATAGGGATGGAACAGGACAGTTGAATGTGCCAATGCGCACATTCAACTGTCAGATTTAAAGAGATATTTTACCAATGAAGAATTATTTATTGTCTTCTATCTTGGGGCAATAGAGGTCCCGTTTACCCAAATTTTCGGTGTTGGCTTTGATTCATAAGCTTTCCTGGTCCGCTTATGAGACGAAAAGGACGGAGGAGTAATCATAATGTATGATGTTGTAATCATCGGCGCCGGGGTTACCGGGTGCTGTATTGCAAGGGAATTATCACGGTATCAGCTGAACGCGTGTGTGGTGGAAAAGGGCGATGATGTCGCTTCCGGCACTTCAAAAGCGAACAGCGGAGTCATTCATTCGGGGTTTGACGCGAAGCCTGGGTCGCTGATGGCGAAATTAAATGTGGAAGGCAACGCTCTTCTCTGGAAACTGGCGGAAGAACTGGATTTTCCGGTGAAAAAGAACGGCGCTCTGGTGGTTGCCACCGACGAGGAGGAAGTAAAGCATCTGGAACTTCTGCTCGATCAGGCCCATCAAAACGGGGTTCCGGGCGTACGGATTCTTTCCCGTGAGGAAGTCATGAAAATGGAACCCAACCTTACGGATAAAACGGTGGCGGCTCTTTACGCACCCACGGGCGGAGTGATCGACCCGTTCAACCTTGCCATTGCCATGGGGGAAAACGCCAACGTGAACGGGGTGGAGTTCCGGTTTGAGACGGAAGTCCTGCAGATCCGTAAAAAGAACGGAAAATACGAGCTGGAAACCAATCACGGAACCATTGAGACGAAATGCGTCGTCAATGCAGCCGGTGTTTATGCGGATAAATTCCACAATATGGTGAGCGAAGAAAAAATACATATTACCGCGCGCAAAGGAGAATATCTGCTGTTTGACAAAACGGTGGGGGACCTTTTCACCGCTTCCGTTTTCCCGGTTCCGGGAAAAATGGGGAAGGGGATTCTCATTGCGCCCACTGTCCATGGAAATTTATATGTCGGCCCCACCGCCAACGACGTGGAGGATAAGGAATCAACCAATACCACGCAGGATATCCTGCAGGTTCTGACGGAAAAGGCAAAGGCCAATCATCTGTCAAAACGGGTGATTCCCATGAATAAGGTGATTACCTCTTTCGCGGGCCTGCGTGCGCATCAGGACAAACATGATTTTATTGTGCAGGAGGTTCCGGACGCCGAGTGCTTCTTCGACGCCGCGGGAATCGAATCCCCCGGACTGACCAGTTCGCCCGCGATCGGGGTGATGATGGCGAGGATGGTTTCGGAGAAACTGAAGCTGAAAGAAAAAACTGGTTTTGTTTCTGCCAGAAAAGGGGTTTTAAAGCCCGAAAAACTCACGGATGAGGAAAGAAACGAACTGATTAAGAAAAATCCGGCGTACGGCAATATCATCTGCCGTTGTGAAATGATTACCGAAGGGGAAATTGTGGACGCGATTCACCGGCCTTTGGGGGCAAAATCCATGGACAGTATCAAAAGAAGAACCCGCGCGGGCATGGGCAGGTGTCAGGCCGGCTTCTGCACGCCCAGAACGATGGAGATCCTTTCCAGGGAACTGCGGATCGATATGACCGAAATCACCAAAAAGGGCGGCGGTTCCCGGCTCGTTGTCGGCAAAACCAAAGAACTGTAAAAGGTTTACATGGAAGAAAGGCATGATGAATGATGAAGTCATATGAAATTGTTATTATCGGCGGGGGACCCGCCGGGCTTGCGGCGGCTTTGGCGGCGAAGGAATCGGGCGTCGGCAGCATCCTGATTCTCGAAAGGGACAGGGAACTCGGCGGGATTCTGAACCAGTGCATCCACAACGGCTTCGGACTGCATACCTTCAAGGAGGAGCTGACCGGGCCGGAATATGCCTATCGGTTTATTGAGAGGGTTCTTGAACAGAAGATAGAGTATAAGCTGAATACCATGGTTATGGATATTACGCAGTCCAAAATCGTCACCTATATGAACAGGACGGAGGGCATGGTACATATTCAGGCAAAAGCGATCATATTGGCGATGGGCTGCCGGGAAAGGCCCAGAGGGGCGCTGAACATCCCCGGCTTCCGGCCGGCCGGCATTTTCTCCGCGGGCACCGCCCAGCGGCTTGTCAATATGGAGGGCTATATGCCCGGCCGGGAGGTCGTTATTTTGGGTTCGGGGGACATCGGCCTGATTATGGCGCGCAGAATGACGCTGGAGGGTGCCCATGTCAAGGTGGTCGCCGAAATTATGCCGTATTCGGGCGGACTCAAGCGGAACATCGTGCAGTGCCTCGACGATTTCGGGATCCCTCTCCGGTTAAGCCATACCATTGTGGATATCTGGGGGGTTGAACGTGTGGAAGGGGTCACCATCGCGCAGGTGGATGAGCACATGAAGCCTGTTCCGGGAACCGAGGAGGATTACGACTGTGATACCATCCTGCTTTCCGTGGGCCTGATTCCGGAAAACGAGCTGTCGAACAAGATAAACGTTCAGATGAACGCCGTCACCAGCGGGCCGGTCGTCAACGAAAGCCTTGAAACCAATGTCGAGGGGGTATTCGCCTGCGGGAACGTCCTTCATGTGCACGATCTGGTGGATTATGTTTCCGAAGAAGCCGCTCTGGCGGGAAAGAACGCCGCAAAATACGTGCTCGGAAAATTCAGCGGTCAGGAAAATTCCGCACATACCATTACGCTGGAAGCGGTTGACGGGGTCCGCTACACCGTTCCGAAAACTGTGAATATCGGTCGGATGGAGGACACGGTCAAGGTGCGTTTCCGTGTCGGAAACGTCTTTCAGGACAGCTATGTCAGCGTTTACTATGACGATGAGCGGGTGCTGCACCGCAAAAAAATCATTATGGCCCCCGGGGAAATGGAGGATATCACCCTCGACAGGAAAAAGCTGCTGGGATATCCCGATTTGAAGAAAATTACCATTAAGATCGAAAAGGAGTAAGGAGCATCATGGAGAAGAGAGAACTGATCTGTATCGGCTGCCCGCTCGGCTGCATGATTACCGTAGATATGCAGGACGGTAAAGTGGTGAAGGTGACCGGGAATACCTGCCCGCGCGGAGAAAAGTACGCTGTAAAAGAAGTTACATGTCCCACAAGGATCGTAACCTCTTCGGTAAGGGTCTCCGACGGGGATATTCATGTGTTGTCCGTGAAAACAAGGGAAGCGGTTCCCAAAGAAAAAATATTTGACTGTGCAAATGCTCTGAAAACCGTCAAGGTGGCCGCTCCGGTCAGAATCGGAGATATCGTCTTAAAGGACGCGGCGGGAACGGGGATTCCTTTTGTGGCCACCAAAAATGTGAAATCCCGAAGCTCCCTCTGAGAAAATTTGGTTATCTCCCGTTTTTTTCACTGCGCGCAGGGGCGCGCACCGTGTGATTTTTCCTCAGCCTTATTACAGATCTTTTATTGGACACAGCGATCGTTGTACAAAGAAATATGCAACGTTCCACTCGGGGAATAAGCCTGACGGCAGGTTTTATATGGGTTGGAATCGGTTACAGCGGAGCTTTTCGGTTGGGTCAGGACTAAAAGCTGTGTGAATTTTTAAGGCGAAGCATCAAATGCCGCGGTCATTGTGACTGCGGGAAAAGTATTGAAAAGGCTTATAAAGGGAGGAAAAACAATGGCAAAGTATTTGATTGGTCTGGACAGCGGGACAACGGGACTCAGGAGCAAAATTTATGATTTGAGCGGGAACGTAATTGCGCAGGGATACCGCGAGTATGACTGCGTTTACTACAAGCCCGGATGGATCGACCAGGATATCAACATGATGGTAGAGGCGATGTACGACTCGTTGGCAGAGGTTGTGGCAAAGGGGAAAAAGGCCGGTGTGGATCCCAATGAAATCGCGTCCATCGGCTTATCCACCCAACGTATTCTACATATGTATGTCGATCAGGACGGCAATGTCATGCGCAACGGAATGGGGATTTCCTGGCAGGATTCCCGTTGTGAGGCCGAAGCTAAATGGATGAGTGAGTTCGGCGACGAATATACCCAGATTACGGGTCTTCCCGTGGGTACCGCCTGGGGAAGCGGTAAAGTAAAATGGGTTTTGAATAATGAGCGGGAGACCTATGAGAGAGCTTCCAAAATTCTGACCACGCAGGAATATTTCCTATATAAGCTCGGCGCGAAGGACGGCTGGTTCCAGGACTGGTCGAACGCCTCTTATTTCGGGCTGCTCGATGTGCAGACCATGGAATTCAGCGACCCGCTCCTGAAACGTTTCGGCATCAGCAAAGATAAGCTGCCCAGCCTGGTCGGTTCCGGCTGGCAGGTGGGAACGATCGACAAATACGCGAGTGAGCGCACCGGGCTGCCGGTCGGTATGCCGGTCTGTACCGGAGGCGGCGACCAGCAGTGCGCCGGAATCGGTGCTGGCGTCATACGCGAAGGCCTGTGCGAGGTGACCTTCGGGACCTCCGGAGTCAGTCTGGCCGCTCTCGACACACCCAAGCACGACCCCAACAAGAAGGTTTCCCTTTCGGCCGCCGCCTTCCCGGAAAAGGCGTGGGAGTCCGAAGGGCTGCAGATGGCGGCCGCCAGCAGCTACCGTTGGTTCCGCGACACCGTCGGGCAGGTATGCAAGATGATCGAACCGATTACGCAGACCAGCCCTTACCAGATTCTCGACAGGCACGCGGAAAAGGCGCCTGTCGGCAGCAACGGCGTCATCTTCCAGCCGTATCTGGCCGGGTCCAACTGCCCGAACTACGACGGCACGGCCCGCGGCGCTTTCCTGGGGCTCAGCTTCAAGAGCGATTTCGCGTCCCTGGCGCGTTCAGTGCTGGAAGGCGTGACTCTGGAAGCCAGAAGTGTTCTTGAGGCATTTTATTCCTTTATTGATATCGACGAAATCATCCTGAGCGGCGGCGCGACCAATTCCAAGCTGTGGTGCCAGATTCAGGCGGACGTTTACAACCGTCCCGCAACGATGCTCAGGGAAGGCGAATGCACGGTCATGGGTGCGGCCATTTTGGGCGGCGTAGGCGCCGGCGTGTTCAAGAGCGTGCAGGAAGGCGTGGACACGATGGTCAAGAAGGTAAGCACCTACGAGCCGAATCCGAAGACGGTACCGCAATATAACGAACTGTACGATTTATTCAAGACCGCCTACAGCTCGCTTGCGCAGGGAGATTTCTATAAAAAACTGAACAATTTTACTGAAAATCATTAACAGCATTCCCGGCTGCGAAAGCCTGAGAAGGGCTTTCGCAGCCCCGCAAAAAGGAAGGAGTTCATCATGTTAAACCGGTTAATGCCTCCCGTATTCAAGTACGACGTTGGCAATATGAAGGATTTGAATGAACGGATTAAACGCTGGTCGGATTACGATCAGATTCCCAAAATAGAACTGGAGGACGTGATCGTCGGCAGGGACGCCATCGAGCGGCTTCCCGAGGCGCTGCAGTCCCTGAATGTCCGGGCTGGGCGCAGGGTGCTCGCGGTCATGGACGAGACGGTCATTCTCCGCAAAGGCGAAAAGCTGAAGGAGCAGGTGCAGGCGCTGCTGACCCGGGCGGGTTACGCCGTGGAAAAGCTCGTCCTCAAGGGAGACGAGTACGGGGTCGTTCACGCGGACGCAAAGCAGGTGGAAACGGTTCAGTCCCGTCTTGACAAAACCTGCGCGGTCATTTCCGTCGGATCAGGAACCGTTACGGATATTGCAAAGCACGCATGCTTCCTCTATCAGAATGAAAACGATTGCGAACGCATCCCGCTGATTTCCTTTATGACGGCCAATACAGTGCCGGCCTACACGTCCCGTTCTTCCATTATTTCCAAGGACGGCGTCAAGCGGACATGGCCTTCCCGTACGCCGAATATTGTTCTGATGGACGTGCAGACCCTGATGGACTGCCCGCTGCACTATACGGTGGGGGGCGTAGGCGATCTTTTCCCGGTGTTCAGTGCTTTCGCGGACTGGTATCTGGCCGACTGCATGGGCACCGCAACGGTACTGGACGCTTGTTGGCGCATTGTGGACGACATCAAGGACCTTTTGATCCCGTATATGGAAGAAGTGGCCAACCGGACTTCCGCCGGAATGGAAGTGCTGGGGAAATGCCTGCTGGTGACCGGGCTCACCATGACGTTTGCGCAGGACTCCGTGCCGGTTTCCGGCTATGAGCATGTCATCAGCCATCTGCTGGACATGACTGCGGATTACGACAAAAGAAAGACGGGGGTGCACGGTCAGCAGGTGGGCGAAGCGGAGCTCCTCGCTCTGATCAATATGGAAAAGCTCGTCACCCGTCTTGACAGGGAATTGGCGGACGGCGGAATCGATATCGGCAATTGTTATCCTTCGGAGGAAGAAATGCACAAGAAGGTTCTGGATACGTTCCAGCCGGTCGACCCCACGGGAAAAATGGGCTGTGAATGCTGGAATGATTACAACCAGAAGCTGAAAAAATGGAACGATAACCGCCCGAAATTCGAAGCGTTCCTGAAGGAGTGGCCCAAACACCGCGACGTCCTCAAAGAGCTTCTCCCACACACGGCGCTCACCTGCGCGCGGGCACTGAACAAAGCGAAGCATCCTCTGCTGTTCGGCGAACTGGACGCCCCTGTCACGGAAGATCGCTTCCGCTGGGCCATGCGCCGCGCCAACCTGATGCGCAAGCGGTTTACTTCCGCCGACCTGACCTATTTTCTGGGATGGTATAATGCGGATTGGGAAAATGACATTATCAGCCGATATTATGAAATAGTGAGAACCGTGCGCGCTGAGAATTCATCAGCGGCCCGCTAATAAAATCGGACTTCTTGACGCGGGGGAAAGAGGGAGTCTTTGGAGGTTAACCATGAGCGACAATCGTATTAAGGTAAACGCGGACCCCGACCGTCTTTTGGATCGAATCAAATGCTTTGCGCTGGATATGGATGGGACGATCTATCTGGGAGAGCAGTGGATAGACGGGGCAAGGGACTTTTTG